>CAMCWI010000015.1 GCA_945882065.1 Akkermansia muciniphila | reverse complement strand
ACACCATTCGTTGCCACGCTGCTGCGGCTGGTCTTCGACACAGCCGCGCTCCGTCCGTCCGCAACTGACCGCCACTTCTGGTCGCACCCAACGGAGATGCTGATAAGCCACAACGCCGCCGCAACGCCGCTTGTAGTTTTCCAACCGGTGCATAAACTCCGGGTTCAATGCTCAAACCACTGAACAATTCACAAGTCCGTAAATTCAAAGCGGCCGCGCAACTGCTGGACGCCATGCTCAAGATCGGCAAAGCCGGATTGAGCGAGGGGTTCATCAAGTCTGTAGACGCCGCACTGGCTCAACATGAACTGGTGAAGATCAAATTCGCCGACTTCAAGGAACAAAAGAAGGAACTCGCGCCAGCCCTCGCTGAGAAAACTTCCAGCCACCTGATCATGCGCGTCGGCAACGTGATGGTGCTGCACCGCCCTAAGCCTGCGGCGGAAGCGCCAGCCACTTGAATCCGCCAGCGAAAAAACTTTCAACTTAGTTGATCTTTCACTTCGCATTGAGGGAGTTGTGCTTCTTGAGCCTTTTTGTGGCAATTCACCTCCGGCATTCAGATTGAAGCCGGTTGTAGCGGAAGTCTTTTGTTGCGTGCCGAATAGCGTTCTGACAAAAATATGCCTGTCGAAATTGGTGGATGGGGTCTTAGCTCAGTTGGTAGAGCGTCTCGTTCGCAATGAGAAGGTCAGGAGTTCGAGCCTCCTAGGCTCCACCATTCTTTCCACTCCGCTGTGCTCAGAACCAAGGCTCGGCAAGTCAGTGAACTTTATTTAGCCATGCCTCCAAAATCCTCCCCCTGGAAAATGTTCCTTCTCGTAGGTGTGTTCACGCTGGTCGGTTATTTTCTCGTGTTCACCTGGGTGGAAAACAACCGGCGCAAGAACGGCCCGTGGGAGATCACATTCACCGAGGTAGACAACTCCCCCGCTCTGCTCGTGAATCACCCGAATCTCGGCCTCACCAACATCACAATTGTTTTCCCGGGATCAACAACCACGACCAATGCACATCAGACCATCCGCTTCAATCATGGGCGCGTGGCTCCATTCGATCTACCGTTCGGCAAATGCGTGTTCCTCGACACCCTCTTCCTCCCCGGCACGGTGACGATGGATGCGTTCGGGCATTTGATACAAGTGATGCCGCGCACGATGACAATTGATCGCATCGAACACGCGTGGTCGCCCGGCGAGAAAATCCTTTTGACCAATCGTCCCTCGGCTACACTCTCGCCTAACTGATATGTTGCTCGTCTTAGACAACTACGATTCGTTCACTTACAACATCGTGCAGTATCTCGGCGAGATGAACGTCGAAATACAGATCGTGCGCAACGATCAGATCACCGTGGAGCAGGTGCGTGTGCTCAATCCGACGCGATTACTCGTCTCGCCCGGGCCGTGTTCGCCCAATGAGGCGGGGCTTTCCAACGACATCCTCCGCGAGTTTGGCCCGAAGATTCCGACTCTGGGCGTTTGTCTCGGTCATCAATGTATCGGCCACGTCTTCGGCGCAAAAATCATCGTGAACTACCGGATGATGCACGGCAAAACCTCGTTGATTAAACACAACGGAAAAGATTTATTCACAGGAATGCCGAATCCTTTTCCCGCCACGCGTTATCATTCACTCGTCATCCAACGCGATTCCATGCCCGACTGTCTGGAGATCACGGCGGAGACAGAAGAAGGCGAGATCATGGGCGTGAAGCACAAACAGTTTCCGGTCTGGGGCGTGCAATTCCATCCCGAAAGCATCCTGACGGAGAACGGCAGGATGATCCTTCAAAATTTTCTCAAGCTGAAGTAATGCATGGCTAAAAGCTAATGCCTTTCGGAAATAATCTGTCACGCAGATTCAAGCGACTAGCGCAAGGGGTCGTGGATGTTGCCAGTTCGCACGTCGCCAAGGAAATGGTCGTGCCGAATAAAATCCGCTTACACCGCTTGCCGCCCTATTCACCCCAACTCAATCAGCAGGAACATCTGTGGGATGAATTCCGAGGTAAGGAATTTCCGAACCGGGTGTTTTCAGACATAGCCGGGGTGGTGCGAACGTTGCAAACAGGCATGCCACGGTTGGCTTCGGATCGGGTGCGAAGCATTTGCGCCCGGCCTTGGATAGCTAGTCTTATCTTGAACGCGAACTAGAATAAACTCCGGGCGGGACTTCGTCATTTACTATAGAAGTCTTGGCGGGCGGGAGAAGTTCGGCGTCTTTGAGCAAGCGACAAAACTCTTTCTTGCTGGTGCGGACATGGATTCCTTGCTTGGCATTGTGGGTCGGCGTGGATTTGTATTCCACCACGAGCCGTGCCAGCCGGACGATACGGAAATAGTCCGCGCCCACTTTCCAGACCTGGGCTTGTCGCAGTTTAATCGGGGTTGCCATACGAATTGGAAGAAAACAGTTGCGAAGGTTTAACAGAAGATCCGTCTCCCCTGATTTTCACATCAGAGGAGACTGCAAACTATCGAAGTTACTTCTTCTTGCTGGACGCGGCGGACTTGGCGGCGACGGCCTGCTTTTTCTTCTGGTCAGCACTGCTGACCTTGGATTGCTTCTGCGTGGATTTCTTCTGATTCGACTTCGGGGATTTATCGCCCATGATTTTATTTTTCTTCTGCGGGATTGATTCACCTGCGGCATGATTGGTTTCTCCGAAGGGAACAACAGCGTGCGGTCAACCCCGCTGAAAGTAAATGACCGACATAAACTCATTCCGATGTCACATCACTGACTGGGAGCAGCTATTTGGCGCGTGCCAATTCCGTTTCCGTCTCACAACTTGCTTTTCCACAGCCGCAGCCGCTCTCTTCTTGATCGCTAAAATCATGTGCGTCCCAGTCGGGATCAAGGCCGAGATCTTTGAGCATTTGCAGGTCTTTCTCCACTGGCTGATTCAGCGTGGTAAGATAATTGCCGACCATCAATGCGCTCGCACCCGCCATGAAGATCATGCTTTGGGCATCGCGCAGATTCATGGTGCGCCCACCGGCGATCATGATTTCCTGGCGCGGCAAGATGAATCGGAAGCACGCGATGGTTTTCAGGATTTCCATCACGGGCAGGCGTGGCTTGTCGGCGAATGGCGTGCCGGGGATCGGGTTGAGAATATTGATCGGGACGACATTTGCGCCAATTTCTTTGAGCGTGAACGCGAGATCGCAGCGATCTTCGCGCGTCTCACCCATGCCGATGATGCCTCCGGAACAAATCTTGATGCCCGCTTTTTTAAGGTAGCCAATCGTTTCCAGGCGATCATCGAAGGTGTGCGTCGAGCAGGTCTCCGGGAAAAAACGGCGCGAGCTTTCAAGGTTGTGGCCATAACATTCCAGCCCGGCTTCCTTCAAGCGGTCTGCAACTTTCTGGCTTTTAATGATGCCGAGCGAAGCGTCGGGGCGAGTCTTGCCGCCCGCTTTCAACTCAGCAATGCGGTCGCAAACTTCGTCGAGCATCGGACCTTCGTTCAAACCTTTCCACGCGGCGACGATGCCGACGGCGGTGACGTGGTTCGTGTTCGCTTCATTCGCCGCTTCATCCAACGGATCGGGATCAATGAAACCGTACTTGGGTGAACCGGTCTGAAAGTGCGCCGACTGCGCGCAGAAGCTGCAATTCTCTGAACACGCACCTGCTTTGGCGTTGACGATGGAGCAGAGATGAATCTTGTTGCCCTTGTATTGTTCGCGGATGCGATTCGACCACGAGAGCAGATCCAAGATGTCTGCCGAAGTTTCGAGATTGAAGAGGAACAGTGCTTCGTCGCGCGTGACACGACCACCGCCGAGAATCCGTTCGCCGAGGTTGGCAATGCGTTGATGGTTTGTTGCGTCAACAGTTATAGCAGTCATTGTTGACAGATTAACGAGAGGGATTGTGGGCGCAAGCTTGGTCATTGGTATGGAAAAGAATTCGTTTCCGCCGCCTGTGTTGAAGCAGCGCGTGGGGTTACACACCCATTCTCCCGGCACGATCCTTATGCTGCGTTCGCAGATCGCATCGGAGCATTGGTATGCAGCATCAAGCGGCGGTCCATCAGCATTGGCAACACGATGTCGTAGTGTTGCTCCTGAAAGCGCAGGACGATTTGCATGTCCGCGATCTTGTGCGAGGCGCAGAACTCAATGGCTTGAGTGGAACTGAGAAACTCCATCGCTTCAAGGGTGTCGTGCGTCGTGATACCGATGTCTTTGAGATAGAGACCCGATGCTTTGTGTTGAAGCAGAACTTTCATTTACGCGACGGTAACTTGGTTTCTGGTTTCAACCGAAACTCCCTTCACCCACTACTAATTGTGGGTGAACTCGGCTGGTATTGCCAATAATAGTGCAAATCCCTCGTTAGGGTGCAACGACTATTTTTTGAGGAATTTCCCTACCAACCGACCGTCAGACTGACAGAACTAGGTTACAAACTCCAGTTCCTGCCGATGCGGGATCAGTTTCTCGTCAAAGGCGCGTCCGAGAAAGCGGCGGATGGATTCCCTGCCGCGCTCGCCGTAATCCAGCGTCCAGTGATTCACATACATGCCCACGAATTTGTCCGCTAGATCGTGTCCCATGTCGCGTGCGTATTGGAGCGCGTGTTGCACGGCTTCCGGGCGATGATCGAGACTGAACTGAATGCTCGCAGTCAGAATATCCGAGATGACTTTGCGCGTCGCGGGATCAAATCGTTTGTGGATCACGTTCCCACCGAGCGGCAACGGCAGACCGTCGTTCTCGCGTCCCCACCACACACCGAGGTCTTCGCACACCACCAAACCTTCATTCTGATAGGTCAATTGGCCCTCATGGATGATAAGCCCGATGTCAGCGCGTCCGTCGCGCACGGCTTGAAAGATTTGATCGAACGGTACGACGATGTAATTAAAATCCTTCGCCGGTCTGCCGAGCCAAAGTTGCAACGCGAGAAAGGCGCTGGTCATCGTTCCGGGCACGGCGATTTTTTTACGAGCGACTTCTTCGCGTGAAAATTTCTGTTTTGCGACGAGCATCGGCCCGTAACCATCACCCATACTCGCGCCGCTTGGCAGCAGCGCGTATTTATCCGAGACATAAGCGTAGGCATGGATGCTGACGGCGGAAATATCCAGTTCACCACGAGTGGCGCGTTCGTTCAAAGTCTGGATGTCTTGAAGAATATGTTCAAAGCGATAGCCGCGCGCCGGAATCAAATCCTTTGCTAGTCCGTAGAACATGAAAGCATCGTCAGGGTCGGGCGAATGTCCAAGTGTGAGCGTCTTTGTTAGCATCCCGCCATGTTTCAGACAGATAATTCTTCTGTCGAACAAAATCTCCGGGCAAGAGACGTGCTTACAACTCAGACACGTGAACGCTCTACCAACGGGTTATTACGACGCTATCACACGAAAGCAGCGCGGTTGGCGAAGGTTTTTCAGGACTTCGCCAAAGCCGCAGCGTGCCATCGTGTCCATTTCTACCCCGCAAAATCCGGCTGCCGAATCATCTGAGGACACTTCTGAGAAACCGTCAAAAGCCGCCGCCGTGAAAAATGCCTTTACCGGACTTCGCATCCGGCTCGTTGGAGCCGTCTTTCTCGCGATTGTCCCGCCGTTGGTCGTCATTTATTTTTTAAACCTCCCAGAATGGTGGAGCTTTCTCGTCGGATTACTCGCGCTGGCTTCTGCTTGGTACGGAGGAGAACGCTTCATCATGCGTCAACTCCGCGTCATTCTCAGCTCCACTCGTCGGCTGGCTGAAGGTGATTTGAGTAGTCGCACCGGCGTGAACGACACCAAGAGCGAACTCGGCCAACTCGCCCACACGTTCGACAGCATGGCGGAGTCGTTGCAACAACGCGCACTTGAACGCGAGGAGACGGAGAAGCTTCTTCTGGCGCGCGCGCAGCAACAGGCCGTCGTTGCCGCCGTGGGGCAGTTCGCCATGGTCAGCCAGGATTTTAACGCGCTGCTCGGTCAAGCCATTCAACTCGTCGCTCAAACACTCGAAGCTCAGTTCGCGCATGTGTTGGAGTTGCAGTCGGAAAACGAATCGCTCGCATTTCGCGCCGGACTCGGCTGGCGTTCCGGCCGCTCCGGCGCGAGTAGCATTGACGCTCGCGCCCGCTCGATGGGTGGATTTGTTTTGAATCACGGCCAGCCGACCCTCATCGCAGACCTGCGACAGGAACGCCGATTCATCGCACCGAATGCCTTGCTTGAAAACGGCGTTGTCAGCGGCATCTGCCTCGTCGTCGCCACGCGTCAACGCCCCTACGGCATTCTCGGTATCTACACCAACAAGTCGCGCGAGTTCACCGGAGACGAAGTTCAATTCCTCCTCGCCGTCGCCAACGCCATTGGAATGGCGGCTGAACGACGCCGCACGGAAACCGAACTGCAAAAGCTCGCCGCATTCGCTCAGTTGAATCCGAATCCCGCGATGGAACTCGCGCCTGACGGCAGCATCACTTACTTCAACGACACCGCGCTCCGGCTCGCGATCTCGGTGAATCAAAATCATCCGCGCGCCATTCTCCCACCAAACATCAACGAGATCGTGAAAGCGTGCCTGGAACAAGGCGACTGCCCACCACGATTTGAAACAAAGATTGAAGGCCGCACGCTGTCGTGGTCATTCCACCCTGTGCCAGCAAGTCGCGTCGTGCATTGCTATGTGGAAGACAGCACCGAACGATTGAGTCTGGAAAGCCAGTTGCGCCAGTCCCAGAAGATGGAATCCATCGGCCAACTCGCCGCTGGTGTGGCGCATGATTTCAACAACATGCTCACCATCATCCAAGGCCACGCAGGCATGTTGATGGCGCGCCCCGGAATGCCGTCGCAAGCGTTGGATTCCGCTCAGGCCGTGTTCTTCGCATCGGAACGCGCGGCAAGCCTCACGCGTCAGCTGCTCATGTTCAGCCGCAAAAACGTGATGCAGCCAAAGCATCTCGACCTGCGCGACATCGTCGCCAACATGAGCAAGATGCTTCATCGCCTACTCGGCGAGACTGTGACGCTCGATTTCACACCGCCAAAAGAATTACCATTGGTGCAAGGCGACACAGGCATGATGGAACAAGTCGTCATGAATCTCTGCGTCAATGCGCGCGATGCGATGGAGCGCGGCGGAACGCTCACCGTCGCGTTGAGTTCGATTGATGTCGCCGAAGATTACGTGCATACGCATCCCGAAGCCCGCGCGGGCAAACACATTTGCTTGCGCGTGTGCGACACAGGTTGCGGCATGGACACGTATTTAATCTCGCGCATCTTTGAACCGTTCTTCACCACCAAAGAAGTCGGCAAAGGCACTGGCCTCGGCCTCGCCACAGTTTATGGCATCGTGAAACAACACAACGGTTGGGTGGAAGTCACAAGCCAGCCGAATCACGGCACGACCTTCAACGTCTTCTTTCCCGCGAGTAGCGCGACGACGGTGAAAACCACGACCGAAGACATCACGCCCTGCACCACAGTCGTCGGCGGCAAGGAAACCGTTCTCGTCGTCGAGGATGAACCCGTCTTGCGAGAGATGGCACAAATGATTCTGGAAGAATGCGGCTATCGCGTTTTCACTTCGGGCAATGGCCGAGAAGCCCTCGATCTGTGGGAGCGCCACAAGAACAGCGTTGATCTGTTGTTCACGGACATGGTCATGCCCGCAGGCGTTTCCGGCGTGGAACTCGCCAACAAACTTCTCGCGCAACAGAACGAGTTAAAGGTTGTGTTCGCTAGCGGTTACACGGTGGACGACATCAGCACAGATTTCCTCGCAAAGAACAACGACGCACGCTTCCTGCAAAAACCCTACACGCGCGTCAACCTTGCTCGCACCGTGCGTGAAGCTCTCGACGGCAATGGCGAGGTACAGCGGACTGGGCGAGCCTTGGCGGTGTGAGCAAGCGGGTAACGAGAGTTGTGCTCGGAGCTTCTACTTCCAGTTGACCGCCAGTAATGCCTTTACGCTTTCGAGCAGTGCTTCTGTCTTCACGAATTGCACGGCCCCGTTGCGCGGCTTGATCTCCACTTCGCCCTTCGCAAGCGACTTCTCGCCGATGCTCACGCGGATAGGGAAACCAACGAGATCGGCGTCCTTGAACTTCACACCCGGACGTTCATCGCGATCATCAAGGATTACGTCCACGCCCTGCCCTGAGAGTTCTGCATAAAGTTTTTCCGCCACAACCATGCACGGATGCTCCGCGGCGACAGCGAGCGGCGTGATGCAAACCTGATATGGCGCGACCGACATCGGCCACACGATGCCGTCCTTGTCGTTGCACTGTTCGATGATCGCCTGCAACGTCCGCGTCACGCCGATACCGTAACAACCCATCACGCACAGATTCCGCGCGCCTGCCTCATCTAGGTAATACGCTTCAAACTTCTCGCTGTATTTCGTGCCGAGCTTGAACACATGCCCCACTTCGATGGCGCGACGAATCTTCAACGACTTGCCGCACTTGCCACACGGCTCGCCCGCCGTGACCGTTCGCAGGTCAAACCAGTCGGTGACTTTGATGTCGCGCTCGGTGGAAACATTCTTGAGATGGAAGCCGTCCTCATTCGCGCCGGTGGTCATGTCATTCGCGCCGCGGATGCGTTCGTCGGCAATGACTCTCACACCAGAGGGAACGTTCACTACCGCCCCCAACGAACCCGGCTTCGCACCGAGCGTCGCAAAACATTCTTCCGGTGTCGCAGGCCGCGCCACCACAGCCCCCGTTCGCGCGAGGAACTTGGTTTCGTTCAACTGATCGTCGCCGCGAATCAGAATCAACACCGGCTTGCTGTCCGCGATATACACCAGCGTTTTGATCTGCCGATTCGCCGCCACGCTGTAAGGCGCTTTGCTCAACGCCTCAATCGTCACGACGCCCGGCGTGGCAAACTTCTCCACTGCCCCGCCTAATTCGCGCGCTGCAGTCTTGGGAATTCCACTCGAAGCCTTTTCGATGTTCGCCGCATAGCCGCACGCCTCACAGAACACCACGTCGTTCTCGCCCGTATCCGCCGGCACCATGAATTCATGCGAGTGATTGCCGCCGATGACTCCCGTGTCCGCCTCCACCGGGAAGTTCTGCACGCCGCAGCGATCAAAGATGCGTTTGTAGGCGTCATACATTTTCTTATAGCTCGCCATCGCGCCTTCATCCGTGGTGTCGAACGAATAGGCGTCCTTCATGATAAACTCCTTCGCGCGCATCAACCCGAAGCGCGGACGGATCTCATCCCGGAACTTGCTGCTGACCTGATAAAAATTCTTCGGCAGCTGGCGATACGAATTGATCTCGCCCGCCGCCAACGTCGTGATGACTTCCTCAGCGGTCGGACTGAGAAACCAGTTACGACCGGAGCTGTCCTTGACCTTGAAGAGAACATTGCTAGCCGTCTCGGCACGACCGCTTTGCTCCCAAATTTCCGTCGGCTGCAAGGCGGGCATTAGGACTTCAACTGCATCTGCTCGATTCATTTCCTCACGGATAATGTTTTCAACTTTGCGTAGCGCGCGAAGTCCGAGTGGGAGAAAAGTATAAACACCGCCCGCGAGCTTGCGGATGAGTCCGGCACGCAACAGCAGTTTGTGCGAAACAATCTCCGCGTCAGACGGAGCTTCGCGAAGGGTCGGGATCAGAGTTTTGGTCCACTTCATGTGGCGGAGAGATTAAACAAAGCAGAATACCGAAACGAAGTCTTTTCGTTAATCAATGACCCGTAAAAATCACTTCACCGTATTGATCAGCGGCGCGAGGCCTGAGATGCGCACTTCAAGCGTGTCGTCAGATTTGATGGGGCCGACGCCAGAAGGCGTTCCCGTGAGAATAACATCACCTGGGAGCAAGGTCATGTTCGTCGAGATGAAGCTCACGATGTCGTAGCAGTTGAAAATCATCTGGCGAGTATGGGAGTTCTGGCGGAGTTGACCGTTTTGAAACAACTGGATCGTCATGTCCAATGGATCAATCTTCGTCTCGATGTAAGGTCCGAGCGGGGTGAACGTGTCGAACGATTTGGCGCGCGTGTATTGACTCTCAGAATTTTGGATGTGGCGATCACTGATGTCCTGTGCAGCGGTATAGCCGAGAATATAGCGCGCCGCCGAAGCCGCTGGGATGTTGCGGATTTTCCGAGCAATGACGATGGCGAGTTCCGCTTCGAAATCGGTGCGATGTGCCGGATGCGGGATTTCAATCTTGCCACCATCCGGCAGCAACGAGGTGGAAGCCTTGATCCAGATCAGCGGTTCTTTGGGCAACGGTTTGTTCTGTTCGCGGGCGTGATCTGCATAGTTCAATCCGACGGCGATCACTTTGGAAGGAACGATTGGGACGAGCGTGCGAACGCCTTTGCGTGGAGTGGGCTTCTTGTCGAAAGTCGGCGACCCAAAGATGTCGCCGTGCAATCGGAAGATTTCTCCGTCCACAATCTTCGCGTGGAAGATGTCCTCGCCTTTTTGAAATCGTCCGATAGCAGCCATAAGCGTGGTCGCAAACTAACAAGCAGCGACTCCCCGTCGCAAGGCTAAAGCATAGCGAATCTCCGTCTTGCCAAGCGCGGCGGCGATTTGTTCTAATCCGCGCGTGCTACACCAGCAGACCCTGAATCGTTCAGCCAGTTTTTCCGGTATCGGCCTCCACAGTGGGAATCGCGTCAACATGACGTTTCTCCCCGCTCCGGCCAACACCGGCATCCGTTTCCGCCGCGTGGATCTCGAAGGCAAACCCGAGATCGAAGCGCGCGTTGAAAACGTTTCCGAAACCAACCGCTCCACCACCATCGCCAAAGGCAACATCAAGGTTCACACGGTCGAACACGTCCTCGCAGCGTTCGCAGGGTTCGGCGTGGACAACGCCATTGTGGAACTGGACGCGAACGAACCGCCCATCGGCGATGGCAGCTCGCGCGAGTTCTGCAAGATGGTTCAATGCGCTGGCATCGTGAGCCTCGCAGAAGATCGTGACACCTACACCGTCACCGAGCCGATCCAGATCGAGATGGGCGAAACCACGATGACGCTCGTGCCCGATGACAGTTTCAAAGTCACCTGCACCAGCGCCGACAAGAACGGACGGTTCACACAATTTTACAGCACGGATGTGACGCCCAAGACTTGGGAAAAAGAATTGTCGCACGCGCGCACGTTCTGTTTCTACGAGGAGATCGAGTATCTCATCAAAAACGGCCTCATCAAAGGCGGCAGCCTGGAGAACGCCGTCGTCATCCGGGAAGACGCGGTGCTGACGACTGAGCCACTGCGTTACACGGATGAGTTCGTGCGCCACAAGATGCTCGACATCGTCGGCGATCTTTCGCTCGTGGGAAAACCGATTCGCGGACATCTCATCGCAGTGAAGCCAAGTCACAGCGGCAATGTGGAGATGGCGCGACAAATCGTGGCGCAGATGCAAAAGCCAAAGCGCGCCGCGCAAACATTTGCCCCGCCGCCGCCAGAACCCAAACCCGCTTCCGTGCCCGCAGTTCCGTCCGAGATTCCAGCAGAAGGCGTCGGAGCCGCAGGCATAGATCAGATCATGAAATGGTTGCCGCATCGCTATCCGTTTCTGCTCGTGGATCGCGTGTTGTCCATCGAAGGCAATCGCATCGTGGCGATGAAAAATGTTTCCATCAACGAACCTTACTTCCAGGGACATTTCCCCGGTCATCCGATCATGCCGGGCGTTCTGCAATTGGAAGCGATGGCGCAGGTCGCAGGCATCTTCATGATCAAAGCGCAGGCCGCTGACAATCAGATCGCGTATTTCATGGCGGCCAACAATGTGAAGTGGCGCAAGCCCGTCGTCCCCGGCGACGTCTTGATCATCGAAGTGGAGATGACGAAATCGCGTGGCAAGATCGGCAAGGCGGCATGCGTGTGCAAAGTAAACGGCGAAATCGTGAGCGAAGCCGAAGTGACCTTCCTCGTTCAAGCGGCTTGAACCACGCGCCATGATTCATCCTTCAGCCATCATTCATCCCAAAGCAAAGCTCGGAGCTGACTGCCACGTCGGACCGTATTGCGTCATCGGCGAACACGTCGAACTCGGCGACGGCTGCAAGCTTCATTCGCATGTGGTCGTGGACGGTCACACCAAGTTCGGTCGTGCGAATGAAATTTTTCCTTTCGCCAGCATCGGCCTCAAGACGCAGGATTTGAAATGGAAAGGCGGCGTCACACGCACCGAGATCGGCGAGAGCAACACCTTCCGCGAATACGTCACCGTCCACAGCGCGACGAATGACGGCGACTCCACGCGCATCGGCTCTCACAACAACCTGCTCGCCTATTCGCATGTGGCGCATGATTGCCAGATCGGCAGCCACATCGTCATGTCCAACGGCAGCACGCTTGCAGGTCACGTCATTGTTCAAGATCACGCCATTCTCGGCGGACTCACCGGCGTGCATCAATTTTGCCGTATCGGTCGCATGGCGATGCTCGGCGGTTACTCAAAAGTGGTGCAGGACATTCCGCCGTTCATGATCGCCGACGGCAATCCCGCCGCGACGCGCACCGTCAACAAAGTGGGACTCACGCGCAACGGCGTTTCAGAGGAGACGCAAACTGCATTGCGCCAAGCTTACAAAATTATTTTCCGCGACGGACTCACCGTCGCCAACGCAATTCTCGCGTTGGAGAAAGACCTGCCCGCGCTGCCCGAAGTGAAAGAGTTGATCGAGTTCGTCCGCAGCAGCGAACGCGGGCTGTCGCGGTAACAAAGAAAGCTCATCCCGCAGCATCCCCCGCCCTGCCGGACAGTCCATCTGCCCACCGTTTGTCATTCCCTTCTCAGATATTGGCAAAATAGCCCCGAATGCTTGCCGTTGGCGGTAATCGGCCTAGAGTCGCCATTGGAATCGCCAACGTGACGATTCGCCGTTCAACTTTTTATAACCATGAAAACTCGTCGGCACTTCATCAAATCAGGCGTCACAGCTGCGGCTGTCCTTCCGCTGCTCGGCGTCGAGCGACTCTTCGCTGCGGATTCCACCAACGCGGTTGCCGCTCTCACTCCTACCACCATCAAGTCTATCATGGTCGCGGTTCGCGATGGCGAGCGCGCCGTCATGCTCGACAAAGCCATGACCTCGCTCGGTGGCATGGAGCGGTTCGTGAAGAAAGGCCAGACAGTCGTCGTGAAACCGAACATCGGTTGGGACACGCCGCCCGAATGTGGTGCGAACACCCACCCCGAACTCGTCGGGCGCGTCGTAGAGCTTTGTTTCGCCGCTGACGCCAAGTCCGTGAGCATCTTCGACAACACCTGCGATCAATGGCAGCGCGCCTACGCGAACAGCGGCATCGAAGCCATTGCAAAAAAGACCGGCGCAACGCTCATCAACGGGAAGGATGAGTCGCTGTATCGCGCCGTGAAGATTCCCGGCGGAGTGAAGTTGGCGGAAGCCAAAGTTCATTCGCTCTTCTTGGACAGCGATGTGTTCATCAACGTACCTGTGCTGAAACATCACAGCGGTTCGCTGATGACCGCCTGCATGAAGAATCTCATGGGCGTCATCTGGGATCGGCGATTCTATCATCGCACCGACCTGCACCAGTGCATCGCCGATCTGCTCACGCTCAAGAAACCCGACCTCAACATCCTTGACGCGTATCATCCGATGATCCGCAACGGTCCACGCGGCAAATCCGTTGAAGACTGCGTCTTGATGAAAACCCTGCTCGTCTCGTCCGACATCGTGGCGATTGATGCCGCAGGCGCAAAACTGTTAGAGCACAAACCCGCCGATGTCCGCCATATAGCCATCGCCGCTCAAATGAAACTCGGCACGATGGACCTAGAACAGGTGGACATCCGCCGGTTCAAACTGACATGAACCCGTGCTTGTCCGCCGCCTAAAATGGTTTCGGATCGCCGTCGCGCTTCTGGTTTTTATTCCATTGACGGCTGCGTTGGTGGATTTTCGCGGCAGTGTTCCACCACAGGTCGGGCGGTGGCTCGCCGGGATTCAATTTATTCCATCCTCCATCTCCTTGGTCACTGGCGCGGGCCTTTCGCTCACAGCCATCATCATCCTGCTCGTCACGCTCGGTGCAGGACGCATCTATTGCTCGACGCTTTGTCCGCTCGGAATCCTGCAAGACATCGTCATACGCGTGCGCGGCTGGTTCAACAAAAACTCCGCCCTGACTCGGTACGCGCCCACTCAAACCTCGCTGCGCCAGACTTTTCTCTGGGCAACCATCGGCGCCGTGATTCTCGGCGGCGGCGGATTCGCACTCACACTGCTCGATCCTTACAGCAACTTCGGACGCATCGCGGCTGACATCTTTCGTCCGTTTGTTGCCATGTTGAACAATCAACTCGTGAGCGTTGCCGAAGCCCTTGGCTGGCGCGGCTTGTATCGCGTGGATGTGATGTGGGCTGTCATCGGCGTGCTGGCGTTGCCGGTTTTCGCTCTCGTGTTGATCGTCACCCTGTCATTCTGGCGCGGACGCCTCTTCTGCAACACCGTGTGTCCGGTTGGCACCCTGCTCGGCATGGTTTCCAAACGCGCTGCGTTTCAGATCAACATTGACCAGAGCGCGTGCCGCAAATGCGCCCGCTGCGTGCGCGTATGCAAATCCCAATGCATTGACCTGCGCGCCGGCCAGATTGATTTCTCCCGCTGCATCGCCTGCTACGATTGCATGGCCGTCTGCGAAGACTCCGGCATCAACTACGAGTTCGCGTGGACGCAAACTTTGAGTCGCGCGCCATCAACTCCCGCGCCCGAAATTGCGACGTCAAACAAAGTCACCAATCGCGAACGCCGCACATTCCTCGCCAAAACCCTCGTTGGAATCAGCGGCGCGGTGGCATTGAGTCCAAACGTGTTTGCCGACGAAGGTGATGCCGAGTCCGAATACCAGCGATCCTCAACACCAATCACCCCGCCCGGTTCGCGTGGCGTCAAAGAGTTCCTCGACCGCTGCACCGCGTGCCACCTCTGCGTCAGCGCGTGTCCCACTAGCGTTCTTCAACCGGCCACGCTTGAATACGGCCTGCTTGGCTTCCTGAAACCGCACCTCGACTTCTCCCGTTCGTTCTGCAACTTCGAGTGCCGCCGCTGCAGCGAGGTTTGTCCCAACGGCGCAATCCGCCTGCTCGACCTCGCCACCAAACAGACCATCAAGATCGGCGAGGCGGAATTTATTCGCGAACTCTGCGTCGTGATCACCAACGGCACAGATTGCGCCGCATGCTCCGAACATTGCCCCACCAAAGCCGTCTTCACCAAGCCTCACGGCGAAAATCTGCGTCTGCCCGAAGTGAACGCCGAACTCTGCATCGGTTGCGGCGCCTGCGAACACTCCTGCCCCGTCAAACCCAAGAAAGCCATCGTCGTCACCGCTTGGCGCAAGCACGGTGTAGCCAAGAAACTCATAGAACCGAAAGCTACGTTGCCAAAGTCATCGGCAGATTTTCCTTTCTGACGAGATGCACCCGATTCTGGATCGCGCTCGCAAGACGTCGTCCACATTTCCAGTTTCCTGTCTTCTCCATTTTCCGCTACAATATTCGCCCGGTCATGAACGACCCGCGCATCGGGTGTGATTAAAGTCGAGTGGGTAAAAGACTACCGAGACATAGGAACGCCGCCTTCAGGCGGGGTTCATTGGCCTCACCCAATTTTAAGCGTGCTTGATCCAGCCGATGCGCTTGCCTCAGCGCGCGGCCGCGCCATACTCCTCTCACCATGCGTTCACCAAACGTCATCAACGTCGCCATCGTGGGTTGTGGCGGGATCACGTTGCAGAATCATCTGCCCGGTTTCGCCTTGTACCCGGGTGTGAAGGTCGTCGCACTCTGCGATTCGGATGCCGCCACGCTCGAACGCGCGCGGCAACAAACTGGCGTGACCATCACCTCCATGCGCCACGAAGACATTGTGAAGCGCGATGATGTTCACGCTGTCATCATTGCCACGCCGAACTTCACGCACGCACCCATCGCGCTGGACGCCATCGCGCACGGCAAACATGTGATGTGCGAGAAACCCCTCGCGCTGAATTACCCGAACGCCAAAGCGATGGCCAACGCCGCCGACCGCGCCAAGGTTCGCCACATGACGGCGTTCACCTATCGCTTCGTGCCTGCGATGCGTTATCTCGCGCATCTGGTGAAACGCGGCGATCTCGGTGTGCCATATCATTTCCGCTCGTGTCGGTTGCAGGACTGGGGCACACGCAGTGTCGGCTGGCGACAGGTCAAGAAGCTCGCGGGCACAGGCGAACTCGGCGACATGTTGAGTCACCGGATTGATTTTGCGCACTTGTTGGTTGGCCCGATGAAGCGGCTTGTTGCGAACTTGAAGCAATGGCATCCCGTGCGCGGCGGTCAGCCAAATGATCTCGATGATTGGGTAGCCATCCTTGCCGATTTTCAAAATGGTGCAACGGGCGTTCTGGAAAGCAGCAAACTCGCGAGCGGTCGCAACGAAAGCTGGCGCAGTCTGGATTACGTGGAGATCAACGGCAGCGAGCGCTCCTTTGTTTTCATCACCGGCGAGTGGAACAAACTCCAGACCGGCAAAGTCGGCGCGCCCGGCATGGAAACCGTCGAAGTTCCCCGCGAGTTTTGGAAAACTCCCGGCTCACCGCGCGATCCAACTCAAGGAGATCCTCTCGTGACCTTCCGCTACGATCAGGCGTGTGAGTTTGTGGACGCCATACGCAATCAACGTCCATGCGCTCCAAGTTTTCACGACGGCGCAAACGCACTGGCGGTAATGGATGCAGCGGTGAAATCGGCGGAGACGAGAGCGTGGGTGGAATTGGACAACGCCTCCGGTTAAACGCAGAGGACGCAAAGGTTGTCGCAAAGGTCGCAAAGAGAAATTATTTATGAACAAAACAGCAATGATCACTGGCGCGGGCAGCGGCGTAGGCCGGGCCATCGCGTCCAAACTCGCTCAACAAGGCTGGCACGTCGCCATCATCGGGCGTCGAGAGAACGCGCTCCAAGAAACCATCACGCTCGCAGGAACTCATGCCGCGCAAATCTCCCACCACGTTTGCGATGTTGGCGATGCTGCCGCAGTCGCAGCCACCGGCAAGCGCATCCTTTCCGAGTTCGGCGCGGTTGAATTGCTCGTGAATGCCGCTGGCACAAATGCCCCGCTCCGCGCGTTAGAAGTTTTGGCGTTGGAAGATTATCACGCCATGATCAACACCAATCTCCACGGCGCGTATTACTGCGTTCAAGCTCTCCTCCCGCAAATGCGCCACCGAAAGAGCGGCACGATCATCAACATCATTTCCGATGCGGGCAAACAGGCATCGCCCAAAGCAGGCCCCGCCTACGTGATGAGTAAGTTCGGGTTGGCCGGATTGACGCAAAGCCTCAATGCCGAAGAACGCGCCAACGGTATTCGTGCCTGCGGAATTTTCCCCGGCGACATTGACACGCCCCTGCTCGACAAACGTCCGCAAGCACCAGACGCCGCCGCTCGCGCAAAGATGATGCGCGCCGAAGACGTGGCGGATTGCGCGTTGTTCTGCATCAATCTTCCGCCGCACGTCATCGTCGAAGAAATGCTCGTGCGTCCACGTTAGATATTTTTCGTAGCAGCCGACGTAAGGAGGCTCAAATGTTTTGCGGTTCGCTGCCCCCCGCCAGTTTCCCCATTTCCCGCGCGCCCCTTTTCCGCTACAATACCCGCCAGGTCATGACCGATCCGCGCATCAACGAACTTCGCCAACTGCTCCTGCAGGCCCTATTGCCTGACTGGGTGCGGCTCGGCTCGCGCGCGGCCCGGCTGTTCCGCGACCACCTCCATCCCGACAAACACGACGCGTTGCTCAACCGCCTCCTCGAACAAGCCCGCGCCTCCGTCGCCACGCGTGACCAACGCCAGCTCAACGTCCCGCAAGTTTCTTACGCGCCCGAACTCCCCATCACCGCGCGCAAAGACGAGATCGTCGCCGCCATTCGCGCCAATCAAGTCGTCGTCATCGCGGGCGAAACCGGCTCAGGCAAA
The DNA here is from genome assembly GCA_945882065.1 of Akkermansia muciniphila. GTDB lineage: Bacteria > Verrucomicrobiota > Verrucomicrobiia > Limisphaerales > JADLHS01 > JADLHS01. Next base: position 13,199 of record CAMCWI010000015.1, on the reverse strand, counting down.
ACCACGCAGTTGCCCAAGATGTGTCTCGAAGCCGGACTCGGCATCCGCGCCAAGATCGGTTGCACGCAACCCCGTCGCGTCGCCGCGCTGTCCATCTCGCGCCGCATCGCCGAGGAATTGTCCGTCACCTGGGGACGCGAAGTCGGCTGCAAGATTCGTTTCGACGATCGCTCCAGTTCCGAGACCTACATCAAACTGATGACCGACGGCATCCTGCTCGCCGAGGCGCAAGGCGATCCGCAACTTTCCGACTACGACGTGATCATCATTGATGAAGCCCACGAGCGCAGCCTGAACATTGATTTCCTGCTTGGCCATCTCAAAGGCCTGCTCGCGCGCCGCAGCGATCTTAAGCTCATCATCACCTCGGCCACGATTGACACGCAGATGTTCTCGCGCCACTTCAACGATGCGCCGATCATTGAAGTCTCTGGGCGAATGTATCCGGTCGAAGTCGTCTATCAATCGCAGGCGGAAGCGTCCGACGAGCAAGGTGACTTGAACTACGTGGACGCCGCCGTGCAAGCCGCCGAGCGCATCGTTTACGAATCCAGCTTCGGCGACGTGCTCATCTTCATGCCTGGCGAACGCGACATCCGCGAGACGAGCGATCTACTCGAAGGTCGTCTTGGTCGCGACGCAGAAGTCATTCCCCTGTTCGGTCGCCTGAGTTCCGGTGATCAACAACGCGTCTTCTCCCCGTCCTCACAGCGAAAGATTATCATCGCGACGAACATCGCGGAAACCTCGCTCACCATTCCCGGCATCCGCTATGTAATTGATGCCGGGCTTGCGCGCATCAGTCGCTACAATCAACGCACGCGCACCAAGCGCCTGCCCATTGAGCCCGTTTCGCAAAGCAGCGCGAACCAACGCAAAGGTCGCGCCGGTCGCGTCCAAGACGGCATCTGCATCCGCCTCTATTCGGAGGAGGATTTCAACGCGCGCCCCGCGTTCACACAGCCAGAAATCCAACGCGCAAATCTCGCCGAAGTCATCTTGCGGATGAAAGCCTTTCGCCTCGGCGACATCGAGACGTTCCCTTTTGTTCAACCGCCCACCCCCGCCGCGATTGCCAACGGCTACGCGTTGCTCCAGGAACTCGGCGCGCTCGACACGCAACGCAATCTCACGCCCCTCGGCGGCGATCTCGCGCGATTGCCGATTGATCCCACGCTCGGCCGCATGTTGCTCCAGTCGCAACAGGAACATGCCTCGCGCGAGTTGTTGATCATCGCCGCCGGTCTCAGCATCCAAGACCCGCGTGAGCGCCCGCTCGATCAAAAGGAAGCCGCTGCCGCCGCGCACAAACGCTTCGCCGATCCGCAATCCGACTTCCTCGCACTGCTCAACATCTGGAACGCGGTTCACGACGAGTGGGAAAAGCTTCGCGGCCAAAGCCAGCGCCGCCGTTTCTGTCGTCAGCACTTTCTCTCCTATCTCCGGATGCGCGAGTGGCAGGACCTTTACGCCCAGCTCCACGACGCGCTCGACGATCTCGGCACGCTGCGCATCAACGAGAGCAACGCGGCTTACGACGCCATCCACCGCTCGATCTTGTCCGGTCTCATCGGTCACGTCGCCCGTCGCGAAGAACGCAACCTCTACAAGGCCGCAGGCAATCGCGATGTCACGATGTTCCCCGGCTCGGCGCTCTACGAACGCGGCGACAGACCGGTGAAAGGTCGCGACGCCAAAGCGCAGAAGAATCCACCACCGAAGCCCAAATCAAATCAACCGCCGTGGATTGTCGCCGGTGAAATCGTTGAGACCTCGCAGCTTTTCGCCCGCACCGTCGCCGGGATCGATCCGCAGTGGATTTATCAGCTCGCGCCGCATTGCTGCAAGGTCACGTATCAGAACCCGCACTGGAGCGTCAGCAGCGGGCGCGTGCTCGTCGAGGAAATCATCACGTTGCACGGCCTCGAAGTTGTCCGCCGCAAGGTCGCTTTCGGCAACATCAATCCCAAGGATGCCACCGCCATCTTCATCCGCGCCGCTCTCGTCGAGGAAGACTTAGTTCCCGTCCGGCCCGTCGCCCGGCAACGCGCCGATGCCGATGAAGAAATCCGCGAAGCCATGATGGTCTCTGCCGAATCGAAGCAACGCCGTTCCGATTCCGACCGAGAACTTCCTACCCAATACGCGTTCCTCGCGCACAACCGCAGCGTGCGCCAGAAGATCGAGAATCTCCAAACCCGCGCGCGACATCACGGCATGATTGATCTCGATCAAGCGCTCGTAAATTATTACGCAAAGCACATTGAGAACGTCTCGTCCTTACACGAACTGAATCGCCTGCTCGGCGAACGCAATGGCGACCAAACTTTCCTCTGCGCCGCCGAAGCCGATCTGCTCGGCGACCTGCAACTCAATTACGACGCCAACGCATTTCCCGACTCCGTCCACATCGCCGAGCAACCGCTTGCGCTCAACTACGCCTACGCGCCCGGCGAAGAGTGGGACGGCGTCACCGTGCAATTACCCGTGGAACTTGCGCGGGCCTTGTCGCCCGCCGCAGTCGAGTGGAGCGTGCCCGGACTGCGCGCCGAACAGGTCGGCGAATGGTTGCGTTCCCTGCCCCGCACGCTCCGCCGCGAATTGCAGCCCATCGAACCCAAGGTCGTCGAGATCGTTGGCGAGTTGCAGCCCACCGGCGATTCGCTCCGTGCCGATCTCGCGAAATTTCTGCTCAAGCGTTACGGCATCACCGTGCCGCCCGACGCGTGGCGCGAGGAAGCTGTCCCCTTACATCTCCGCCCGCGCGTGGAGATCGTGGATCACAACCGCAAAACTATCGCCGCTGGCCGCAACCTCGAACTCCTCAAGCCGCAGCTCAAGGAAACCAAGACTGTCGCCCCGCGCGGCAACGATGATTGGCAACGCGCCGTCGCGAAGTGGGAACGCTCCGCCGTGACGACTTGGGTCTTCGGCGATTTGCCTGAGAAGATTGTGGTGAGCAGCGAATCCGGAGAGAGAGACGCTGCGAACGCCTCCGAGGTAGGGCGCGTCAGTCCCCTGCGCACCGCAGGTGACAGTCCAAGCAGCGGCGCGCACGGAGTGACGCGCCCTACCACTCTCGCCGTCTATGCGTGGCCCGGCGTTACGCTTGAGGACGGTCACGTAAGCCTCCGCCTCTTCCGCAGCGCGGCCCTCGCCCGCGAAGCGAGCTTCGACGGCGTCAACAAACTCATCGAACTCGCCTTGCAAAAAGACCTCGCGTGGCTGCAAAAGGATTTGCGCGCCTTGTGTCGCTTCGATGCGCTTTACGCACCGCTCGGAGCGAGCGATGAATTGCAGGAGACGGCCTTCGCGAACCTCCTCCGCCACGCACTGCCCGCTGCGTCATTGCCCGCGCTCACGCAAATCAACTTTGATACCGCCGTCCGCGAAACCCGGGAGCGTCTCGCCGGTTTGCCGTCACAACTCGAAGCGCGCCTGAACGCCATCCTCCCCTTGCGCCAGCAGATCGCCACCAAGTTGGGTCAAGCCGTTGCCACCGCGCCCGCCCCGCGCCCTCGCACGCTCAACGATCTCAGTCAGCTCGGCGTCCCCCCCAAGCCCGCAGCTTCCAAGCATCCCCTCGCACTTGAGTTGCACGGTTTGTTGTCGCCGCGCTTCCTTGAGCAGATCACGTTTGAACGGCTCACGGAGTTGCCGCGTTACCTGAAAGCGTTGCTCACGCGCCTCGAGCGCGCCGCGTTGAATCCACAGAAAGACGCTGACCGCGCCGCCCAACTCGCGCCGTACGCTCAGGTCGTTTCCGGTTTTGCTGCCAAGCCTTCCAACGTTCCCGAAGTGCGTGCGATGCAGGAAGAATTCCGCTGGCTGGTGGAAGAATTCAAAGTCTCCCTCTTCGCACAGGAACTCGGCACCGCCGTCCCCATCTCCGCCAAGCGTCTGGATCAAAAGCTGGAGCAGTTGCGAATGGCTTCCTGACTCGGGACACCTCAGTTCCTTGCAACTCGTCGGCGCAGCCGCAGTAGTTTCTGGCGGTAAACGGGAATGGCAGCGACTGGCATTAAGTTTTGTGTTGAGTGGAGCGAGCGAATGTTGGGTGTGATTGAATGTTTGCGGGGATTTTGGTGTCTGCCCCTGCAACATTCGACACCGATCACCGCCATGCGCCATGCCTACCAAGCCCAGCCCGATCTGCAATTGACGCCCATCGAAAAGATTCGTCTGCCGCTCAAGAGTTGCGATGAACTTCCGCCGATCCTTGCCGGCCTCCAGTGGGTTTGGATGCACCCCACGCTCAAGGCTGAGATTCTCGCCCTAATTGAAGCCGCCGGCTCGCCGACAAGAAATCGACCGGACGCACCGGCATGACGCTCTGGCAAATCCTCGTGCTAGGCGTCGTGCGGTTGGGACTCGCCGCCGACTGGGATCGGATGGAAGACATGGCTAATCATCATTCCCTCGTGCGCCAGATGCTCCAAGTGCCCGCTGCGCCGTGGGGTGAGGAGGACAAACAGTTCGGTCATCAAACGCTGCGGGACAACGTGGCGTTGCTGGATGACGAACTCTTGCAAGCGATCAATGTGCGCATCGCCGCCGCAGGACGCGAGGTGTTCGCAAAAAAAGAAGGCGCGCCCCTCGCGGCACTTGCGATCAAAGCTGACAGTTATGTGCTGGAGACCGACGTGCATTTTCCCACGGACCTCTCTCTGCTCTGGGACTCGGGTCGCAAGTGCGTGGACTCGGTGGAAGGATTTCTCGCCTCCGGCTACGCGCTGCCCGGCTGGCGCAAGTTCAAAGACTGGCGGCGGCAACGCAAGAACCTCCAACGCAGCACCAGCCAGGTGGTGTATCGCGGCGGGCCAAACAAGGAAGCGCGTGTGAAAAAAGCCGTGCGCGAGTATCCGACCGTGGGCCGCGAGGTCTCCGGCAAGGTGCAGCAGAGCCTGCTCGAACTGTGCGACCTGGCCACCTGCGCCACCCGCTGGGAGAAGCTTGAATACTTCCACCGGATGCTCGACAAACATCTGGACCTAGTGGAACGCCGGTTGTGGAACGGAGAAACCATTCCGTCGCACGAGAAACTGTTTTCCATCTTCGAACCCCACACCGAGTGGATCCAAAAAGGCAAACAACGCCCGAACGTCGAACTGGGGCACAAGCTTCTGATCGCGACCGACAAGAACCAGTTAATCCACGACTACCGCGTGTTGATACAGGAAACCGAAGTGGATCAAAGCATCCGAGTGGCGGACCGGTTGCTGGGGCGATACGGCGCAGCAACGCCGCGACCGCAGCGTGTCCCTTGCGCTGGCGGCCTGACGCCGCCAAAACGAAACTCGAAAACCAAGTTCGACAGGAGCGATGTAGAGATCGCCGGTAGATTTTGGCAGATTGACCGTAAGGGGAAAGAAAATCCACCGGCCATCGCCCCGCAGACCTCCTCAACAATCCCTGCCGTTCCAAAATCCACCCTTTTCCGACCAGAAACTAGTTACTGGGTGAAGCCAAGACTGTCGAACGCAAAACATCAAACCGTCTCTCATCCCAAGCTTGTCATTTCCCCAACGCTCCGCCGATACTCCGCGCACCAAATCCAATCACCAACACATCATGTCCATCAAATTAACTTTCTTCGGCGCGGCGGGCGGCGTCACCGGTTCGTCTTATCTCGTGCAAACCAGTCAGGCGCGCGTGGTGGTGGACTTCGGCATGTTCCAAGGTTTCTCCGAGAAGGAGGGATTGAATAAAGTCCCCGCTGCGCTCGATCCGCTGAAGATTGATGCGGTGGTGTTGACGCATGGGCATCTGGATCATTGCGGGCGGTTACCGTTGCTCGCCAAGGCGGGTTATCATGGGCCGATCTTCACGACTGAACCGACCATCCCGCTCGCGTCTTTGATACTGCGGGATTCCGCGCATCTGCAAGCGATGGATGCCGAACGTTACAATCGCAAACATCCCGACAAAGAACCGACTGAGCCGATTTACTCCGCGAAGGATGTGGATGATCTCATCGGTTTGTTCAAGCCAGTGAACTACGATCAACGTGTGGAAGTCGCTCCCGGCATCCGCGCTCAATTTGTTGAAGCCGGTCACATGCTCGGCTCGGCCAGCATCCGGCTCACGGTGGAGGACGGCGGGAAAACGAAGAACATCGTTTTCTCCGGAGATGTCGGGCCGAAGGGCGCGCCTATTCTCAAGGACGCGGTTGGTTTTCATCAAGCGGACTTCGTGGTGATGGAATCAACTTACGGCGACCGCGATCACAAACCGTTGGCCGAGACCGTCGAAGAATTTGAAGGCATCGTGAACAAGGCGGTGGCGAGCAAAGGTAAGTTGCTCGTGCCGGTGTTCGCCATCGGACGCACGCAGTTGTTGCTCTACTTGTTGGCGCAAATGTTCCGCAACAAGACCGTGCAGAAATTTCCCATCTTCCTCGATAGTCCGATGGCGATCCAGGCGACGAAGATTTATTGGGAACACATGAGTTTGTTCGATGAAGAATTCCAAGCGTTGAGCCGCGAACGTCCGCTCACGCAGGATTTAACTTCGTTGAAGGCCACGCCCACCGCGCAAGATTCCATGGCGCTCAACGATCAGCCTGGCCCGTGTCTCATCATGGCCGGCGCCGGCATGTGTTCCGGCGGACGCATCCTCCATCATCTCCGTCACAATCTCAGCAAGCCCGAAGCCTGCGTGCTAATCGTCGGCTATCAAGGTGAAGGTTCTTTGGGACGGCGGCTTGTTGACGGCGAAAAGGAAGTCTCCATGTTCGGCGAGAAGATTCAGGTGCGAGCGACCATCCATACGCTGGGCGGATTCAGCGCGCACGCTGGGCAAACGGATTTGATGGATTGGTTCGGCCACCTCGCCGCCGCTCATCCGCGCGTGGCACTGACTCACGGTGAAGATCGCGGGCGGTTGCCGCTGGCAAAACTCATCCAAGAACGATACGGCATCAAAGTGGTGTTGCCTCAACTCGGTGAAACCGTCGAATTGTGAATATCCCCGGCGACAATCGAGTCTGCCAACACTGAAGCGAACATGATTCCAAGAAACAATTTCCGAACGAGCGGGGCTGGTAGGGCGCGTCACTCCGTGCCCGCCGTCCTCTGTCTGGCAACAAACGGCACGCACGGAGTGACGCGCCCTACCAGCAAATCTCATCTTTTGAGATTCGCTCAGAACTGTGCCGAGATATCTGATTGCACATTGTTGAACAATTATTGAGATTGAATCGCCATGAGTTCCGCCACGCCTCAAACTACGCCACCGCTGCGTCACGAAACGACTGCGGGAAATTACTTCGTCGCCAACTATCCGCCGTTCGCATTTTGGAAACAGGAGTTCGTCCCGCAGTTTGAAGCTGCGCTCGAAGATGGTTCATCGCGAGCGACTCTCGGCCAATACGTTCACATTCCCTTTTGCCGCAAGCGCTGCCACTTCTGTTACTTCAAAGTTTATACGGACAAAGATTCCTCTGAAGTGCGCGGTTACATTGATGCCTTGCTGAAAGAACTCGCGGTCTATGCGAACAAACCCGTCATTGGTGGACGCAAACCTAAGTTCGTCTATTTCGGCGGCGGCACGCCCAGCTATCTTTCGCCCGATCAATTGAAGCTGCTCACCGACGGCATGAAACGCCTGTTGCCGTGGGATGAAGTGGAGGAAGTCACCTTCGAAGCTGAACCTGGCACGCTCACGGATCACAAGTTGCAAGCCATCCGCGACATGGGCGTCACGCGGCTCTCGCTTGGCATCGAACACTTCGACGATCACATCCTAGAGATCAACGGTCGCGCCCATCGTTCAAAGGAAGTTGCCCGCGCGTATGCGTTCGCGCGGGAGATCGGTTTTCCGCAGATCAACATTGATCTCATCGCCGGCATGGTGGAGGAAACGGAGGACAAGTGGCGCGAGACAGTCGCCAAAGCCGTCGCGCTGCAACCGGACTCTGTGACGATCTATCAGATGGAGGTACCGTATAACACCGGCATCTACCAGCAGATGAAAGCAGGCGGCCAACTCGTCGCGCCCGTCGCTGATTGGGAGACGAAACGCGCGTGGGTGGATTACGCGTATCGCGAGTTCGAGAAGGTTGGTTACACCGTGACGAGCGGGACAACCGTTGTGCGCGACCCGGCCAAAGTGAAGTTCATCTATCGCGAAGGTTTGTTCACCGGCGCGGATATTCTCTCCATTGGCGTCGCGAGCTTCGGCCATCTCAACGGCGTGCATTACCAGAATCACCACGAGTTCCAGCCCTACGTAGACGCGGTGAATGCGGGCAAACTCCCCGTCTATCGCGCGCTGACGCCAGCGGCTGACGAGCGCTACATCCGGGAATTCATGCTGCAACTCAAACTTGGCTCCGTGAGCGCTGAGAAGTTCAAAGCCAAGTTCGGCACCGACCCGCGCGAAACTTTTGCCACGCCGCTCGCCACTCTGAAAGAATGGGGCTTCCTCACCAACGGCGGCGACCGCATTGGCGTCACACGCGAAGGCTTGCTCCAGATTGACCGCTTGCTCCAAGAGTTTTTCAAACCTGAACACAAAACCGGACGCTATGCCTGACACATTCGCTTATCCGCTCTCAGATTTCTACGCCCACGCCAAGTTGCCGATGCCGCGCATTGAGGCGATTCCCGCCGACGCCGTGCCAGAGCCGTATCGCTCGTTGCTCGTTCACAAGAACGACATGACGCCGACGTTGGAAGCGTTTCACAACTCTCGCATTCATCTGGAACTCGTGAAGAAAGATCATCGAGGTGGATTTTATTTCCGCGAGGTCATCCTGCGCTTGGATCACGACGAGAAGCCCGTCGAGTTCGGCGCGAACAAACTTCACATCGGGATTTTCTCTGAAGAGGCGCAGGAGCAAATCCTGTTGGAGCAAGTGCCGCTGGGTCGGATTCTCAACGAGTGCGATGTCAAACATCTGACCGAGGCGAAATTTTTCCTGCGCGTCGAACCGGATGAACTCATCTGTCGCGCGCTGGAACTGGAAACGCCGGTGACGCTCTACGGTCGCAAGGCGGTGATCACAGATCACAAGGGGCTGATGTTGTCTGAGATCGTGGAGATTTTGCCGCCAGCCACGGATTCTTAATCTTATTCTTCATCTTACTCTCCTGTTCAATCTGAGATTAAGATTACGAGTATGATTAAGACGGCGAACTGAATTCCCATTGGAAGCCCGCTCGCCGCTCTGCTACTTTGCCGCCAGAGAAAATCAAACGAGAGGAACACAATGCCACAAGCCATCATGGATCCCGGCGAAGTCCGGCGCTTCGCCGAAGAACTCAAACGCTTCAACACCGAGACGCAGAATCGCATGTCACTCCTTCAGGCGCGCTTCTCCGCGCTGGGCGACACCTGGCAAGATCAGGAACACGCCAAGTTTTCCGAGGAGTTTCGCGACACGATGAAAGTCTTGAAGAAGTTCATCGAGAGTTCCAACACCCACACGCCGTTCCTGCTCCGCAAGGCGCAGCGCATCGAGGAATACTTGAACCAACATTGATTTAACCACGAATGAACACGAATGAACACGAATTTGGATTGGGCGGTGGGGCGCGTACCACCAAAACAATTCGTGTCCATTCGTGTTCATTCGTGGTTGGCTCCCGTCTGCGTTAACCCATGCCAGATAGCGCCAAAGTCACTTCACTGGAAGCCATCGAGGATTTCCGCGCCAAGCTCGTCGTCTATCGCGACAAAGCCCGGCGCGTTCTCGACGAGGTGGATCACGACGTCACGCGCAATCGCGTCTGGCTGGAAAACGAGCGTCCGAACCATTGGCAAAACCAGATCCGCCTCCGCACCCGCGCGCTGGAGCAATGTCAGCAGGAACTTTTCAGCGCGGAACTGTCCGGTCTGCGCGATTCCTCCTTTGTTCAAAAAGCCGCTGTTCAAAAAGCCCGCCACTCCATTCGTGATGCCGAGGAGAAATTGAAGATCACCGGACAATGGGCACGACAGTTCGATCATCGCGTCGAAGCTCCCGCGCGCCAAGTGGAGCAACTCCGGCAACTGCTCGACCACGATCTCGGCAAAGCAGTGATCTGGTTGAATGAACTCATCAAGAGCCTAGGTGCGTACGCGGAACTCAGTCCAAGTTCATCATTGAATGCTTCACCGGAAACCACCGCAGTTCCATCGTCCTCAAATTCTTTCCCAACAATCGAGGGCGAGCCAAAACAACCATGAGCGCGAGCCAGAACAGATTGATGGCACTGACGAACAACCTCCGCGCCGAGTGGGAGCAGACCAAGAGTTATTGGAACGACGCCAAGAGCCGCGAGTTCGAGGAGCGTTTCCTTCAGGAACTCATCCCCGCCGTCAATCAAGCCATCAGCAACATCGAATCCCTTGAACGCACCCTCAATAAAATCCGCACCGACTGCGAATGACATGTTAAGCGTCGCCCAGACCATCGAACTGCTCGCGCGCGTGCGGCAGGGCATGAGCGATTCTGCGGTTCGCACGAGTGAACTGGATCGGGACTTCGCCATGCGCTCACACAAACTGCGCGTGCAGTTTGAGACTGAAATGGCCACCGAGAAATCTCGCGCTCAAAGCAAATCCAACTCTGCAAACGCCGACGCAATCGAACAACAGAAGCAGGTGGAAGCCTCGTTCATAAAGCGTAGAGCACGCATCGCCGCCGCGCTGGACAACGCCCGGAAAAAGCGTTTCAGCCAGATCGAAGCTGAGGAAGGCAGACACACTTTCGAGAATCAGAGCCACATCCTCGAAGCCGAACGCGCGCGCGAGGCCGACACGAAGAAGAACAAGGCCACGCACGAATCATTCACCGCCGCGCTCGCCAACGAACGCACCGCGCTGGATCGTCTTGTCGCGCGGGGACGTGCCACTCTCGGCGGCTTTCGTTCCCTCGCGCGCCTGATGGACGGCCCACTCAACACCACTCAACTGCTTGATCCGACCGCAGACGAGAACGAAATGTTGGACCTGCTGCGCGGATTTCGAGACGAGGCAGCGCGCCAGTTGTCCCGCTGCAATGTGCTCGTGCTGCCGGTGTTCTTTCGCGTGTTCCGGTTGTGGCTTTGTCTGCTGCTCATTGCAGGCGTGCCGTTCGCTTTCGCCCCTGAATGGCGTCGCTTTGATTTCGCCGCCTTGCCGACAAACCTCTGGCTGCTCATCGGCGCAACCCTTGGCGGAATTATTGCGCTCTATCTGCTGGCAAACAAACTTGTCACGCCTCACGCCCGTGGCGCCGCCCAATCACTGACCGCCGCCCGCTCACTGGCCGAAGCGTGTGCGCAGAAAGCTGGGATAAGTTTCAAAGCCGAGGTGGATCGCATCCAGTCCACGCACAGCAGCGCGACGCAGATGCTGAATGCGCGATGGAAGCAGGTGAGCGGCGATGCGAAGACCTTGCGCGAGGGGTGGAACGACCGGCTCAACGATCAGGCGCACAGGCTTCAACTCGCGAACGAGGAGCGGAAACGACTTTGGTTAAAAAGCGTCAACGAGAAGCACTCCGATCTCACAACGAAATTGCATGACCGGCTTGTGGCCGCATTAAAGCATCTCGAATCAGGCTACGCAGACAGTCTCGCCCGGCTCACCGCCACGCGAGACGAAGGCCGTAAAAGTCTGGAGAACCAATGGCAGACGGTCACAACTCCTGCGTTGCAGACATTGAGCACGGCTGGAAGCACTGCGGAGAAACTATTTCCTGCATGGCGCCCGGAGTTGTGGAAAGAGTTCAGACTTCCAGATGATTTCACGCATTCGGCAAAGTTTGCGACGCTGCATGTGGACACCAGCAAGATTTCCAGAGAGGCGACTGAACTCAACACAGCGCAAACAATCCAAGCATCGGATTTAACCGTGCCGCTGCTGCTGTCCGTGCCGGTGCAGGCGTCTGTTTTGTTCGAAACAAAAACCTCCGGCCACGAGCAAGTCATCGGCGCGCTAAACAATCTTATCTTGCGCCTGCTCACCAGTGCGCCGCCGGGACGACTCGCATTCACGATCATTGATCCAGTCGGGCTCGGACAAAACTTCGCGGGCATCATGCACCTCGCGGATTTCGAGGATCGCCTCATCAATAGCCGCATCTGGACGCAACAAGCGCAGATCGAACAACGCCTCGCCGATCTCAACGAGCACATCGAGAAAGTCACGCAGATGTATCTGCGCAACGAATACGCTTCGCTTGCCGATTACAATGCGCAGGCTGGACGTCTTGCAGAGAAATATCAGTTTCTCGTCATTGCGGATTTCCCGACGAACTTCAGCGAGGTCGCCGTGAAGCGATTGCAAAGCATAGCTGCCAGTGGTGCGCGTTGCGGCGTCCACATCCTCATGCACTGGGATCAACGCAAGACGCCACCTGTAGAGTTTGTTCCGGAGGAGCTTCGCAAGAATTGCATCTGTATAGTGCCGCGTGGCGATGGGTTCGCGCTGTCGAACGCGAATTGGGAAGGCGCAAAACTTACCCTCGATGCACCGCCTGACGCAGAACTCGCGACTAAGCTTCTCCATCAGATCGGCAAGGACAGCACGGATTCGTATCGCGTGGAGATGCCGTTCGAGGAAGTCGCACCCAATGACAATGAACTGTGGAGTCTGGACACCACGAACGAACTTCGCGTGGCCGTCGGTCGCACTGGCGCAACGAAGCTTCAATATCTCGCACTCGGTCAAGGCACGCGGCAGCACGGATTGATCGCGGGCAAAACCGGCTCTGGAAAATCCACGTTGTTCCACGTCGTCATCACCAACCTCGCGCTCTGGTGCAGCCCCGACCAAGTCGAGTTCTATCTGGTAGACTTCAAAAAGGGCGTCGAGTTCAAGACCTACGCCACGCACAAATTGCCGCACGCCCGTGTCATCGCCATCGAGAGCGACCGCGAGTTCGGACTCAGCGTGCTTCAACGAGTGGACGAAGAACTCAAACGTCGCGGAGATCTGTTCCGCAAACTCGGCGCGCAAAATATTGCTGGCTACAAGAACGCGGGTGGCACGGAGGCGATTCCGCGCACACTCCTCCTAATTGACGAGTTTCAGGAATTGTTCGTGGAGGATGATCGCGTGTCACAAGGCGCTGCATTGTTGTTGGATCGCATCGTGCGGCAGGGGCGCGCGTTCGGCATTCATGTGCTGCTCGGTTCGCAGACGCTTGGCGGGGCCTACTCGCTTGCCCGCGCCACGATTGGGCAAATGGTCGTCCGCATCGCGCTCCAGTGTAACGAAGCCGATGCCTA
>CAMCWI010000014.1 GCA_945882065.1 Akkermansia muciniphila | reverse complement strand
CGATCGCTTCGCGCTCGACGATGGCCAGATGCGTCGCGTGCGCGGCCACTCGACTACGCCAGTCGAATTTCGCCGCCCAGCGCTCAATCAAACTCTCACTCTTCCCCAACTGTTTCCCGACCTCACGGGTCGAGCGTTCCGCGCCCAGGCTCAAATACAAACTAAACGCGGCAAACGCTTTCGCACTCTCGCGCGGCTGTTGTTCAAACATCATCGGCATAATTTTCCTCCAATCTGGTTTCTGACTTCCGACTTCTGACTTCAGCAATCGTCTCGGCAATGGTCATCCGCTCTCCATCCGGCTTCCACCAGTGGTAACGCTCCGGGGAATCAAACGGAATGGACAACGTTCCGTCCGCCGTCAGGAACGGCAGCGGTTGACCAGCGGTAATCGGCGGCAACACCACTTCCAAACTTGGGACGCTTGGGACGACACTTCCTGAGTCCTTTAGCTGCTCTAGGAAATATTCCTTATCTATATTGGCGGTGGTGGAATCTTCTCGCGTATGCGCGCGTAACTTTACTTTTGCTGTCCCAAGCGTCCCAGAATTAGTCTCGACTACTGACCACGATAAGGGTGGGACGGATGGGACGGCATTTTTCGACTCGGTTTTCGGCGTCCCATGCGTCCCAGAGTTGAGGGCGGTCAAAGCCACCTTCACCGACCGCACCGCTGTCACCGCTGTCGGCGTCTTGATCCGTAAGGTGAATGTTCCACCCTTGCGCACGCCAACGAGCGCCCAAATCCGCTTCCGATGTTCACCGTCCTTTGGGTGAACACAGCAACCGAACCGACCATCGGGATAAATCCGCAAATGCTCACCACTGCGATCATGCCCACCTTCGGCACACGCCGGACAACGCGCCTGCACGATGCCACCGGGCAAGTCGCGAGCCTTTTCAAGTTTGGCAACGTCGAGACTCACGCGCCCTCCACCAGTTGAAAGGTTGATGGTGCTTTCAGCCGCACTCGACGCCAGCCGCGATTCGATTTCTTTCCATCCCGTTCGATGGAATTAGATTTTGTCACGTGGAACATTTCCAACATGAGGTCCGGCAACGTGCGCTCCACCACCGATGTCGCCAGCGCGATCCAACCTTTGTCCGCGCAAAACTCCGCGTACGCCTGGCTGATCTCGGCACTGGTGAGATTGTCATACTCATGCCGCTCGATTTGTTCCTTCACGAACAGCCGCAAGCTGTCGCTTTCCGCGAGCAACGAATCCACACGCCCGCGTTGCGCGTCGGTCAGACTGAAATCTCCCGTCGCAGCAAACTCCGTCTGCAGTTTCACGAAACCGGCCAACGCCCAGCGCAAAATCCCGCTGCCCTCGTCGCGCAGCAACACATGGTCAAAATCCAGAATCCGCTTCGTCACCGGCGGCTTTTCGTATCGCACCACCAGCAACCGCCGACGCCATGCGCCCGCGTCGCCTTCAAGCCGCAGTCGCAGGCGCGAATTGCACGTGACCACGATGTTGAACGTGCCGAACATCTGAAAATCACCGTTCAGCCCTTTGCCTTCGGCAGAGATCGGATCGCCGCCGACCAGCACCTTCAACATGCTCGCGCCGCGTTCCATCAGGAAATCTCCGCGCACGTCCGGCCCGATCAGCAACGTCTTGCCGCGATACCGATACGTCTCAAACCGCTCCTGCAAACATTCCGTCCGCAGTTGATACGTGTTCACCGCGCCGACCAGTGCTTGGATGATGCGAACGAGCGTTCCTTTGCCGCCGTTCGGCGTGCCGTCCACGATCAAGAATCGTTGCGGCAGGTTGTAACCAAACAACGCCAGCCCCGCCCACCGTTGCAACAGGTCTGCATCGTCCGGCTCAACGGCGGGATAAATCAGTTCGTTCAGAAATCGCGGACACTCCGCGTCCGGCTGGAAATCAAACGGCGACCGGTTACGGGAATAATCTTCGGGCGCGAACCCACAGAATTGAATGTCGCCATCGTCGGCAAAACGAATCACGCCGTTGGAGACATGGATGAATCGTTGCTTCACCTTGAACGCACCGCGTTGCTCGACGATGCCTTTGAGCGCCGACACAACTGCGTTGAGCCGGGTTTGCGTGATTTGGATCTCCAGCGTGAATTGTTGAGCCTCGCGACTGATTTCCAAGATGCGACAGGAAATCGTTTCGCGGATGCTTTCGGGCGTGATGGTTTCCCACAGACCGGTTTCCGCCGTGTAGCGATAAAAAGATTTCTCATCCGGATCGAACAACACGCGGTTTTCCCGCGCATACAGCGCGGCCCAATACCGCTCGTTGATGCCATTCACCTTGCCGTCCTTGTTCGTGTAAAACGGTTGGCCGTATTCCTTCGCCAATGATTCCGCCGCGCCACGCTCGGCAGCACCAACCCAAGGCAATTCCCAGCCATCCGGCCAGCCAATATCAGAAAACGATAACGATACCGGAGCGGATTCAACCGTCAAAATGTAGTCCATTCCCTTGGGATGCCGACCAAAGATCGTTGAAAGCCGTCCGTTTGCCCGCCACTCAAATTGTCCGGTTGTGCAGCTCGCAGGAAACTCGCCCTCGATCCGAAACCAGACCATGCCGCCGCGACTCCCGCGCGAACGCGTCGTCGTTTCCAACATCGGATTGACGGCGAGGAACGTCGCCAAGTCCTCATCCTGGTCAAAATCCAACGCACACAATCCGCCGGAGATCTTCCCGAGATACACCGCGATGTTGAACTCACCCGACGCGAGCAAGTAAAGATACGCGGGCGTCTGCGTCGCCTCGAAAGGTCGTTGCGTGTACGTCACGGCAGGCATCTTCGTTCCCCAGATGCACGGAACAAGAAACGCATCCGCCCCTAGCAGACTGAAAATGCGATCCAACGGCGCCAGCGGAGTGACCGCGCCACCGGTTTGTGCTTCATCAGCAAAATTGGTTTGGTCTTGGCTCATGACTAAATACCCTGCAACGACCGCCCTCGCACCAGGTTCTTGTTCGCCAGTGCCGTGCGCACCAGTTCCAAGTCGAAAAACACCAAATGACCAACGCGCACAAAAGGAATCACCCGCGCGCGCATCTGATTCCGCAGCCAGCGCAAACTCGGACGCGATTCTTGCGAGAACAACGCTTCAAGCAGTTCCTGTGAATTCAACAACTTTCCGGTTAATTTCACTTCACTCACTTCGCCTCCTTGTAAAATTCAATGGCTTCCGGCGACACATGCACGCCCTTGAACCATTCTTTGAAAAACAAACCAGACAGCGTTCGCACCCGCGACACCGCCACATAAGCCTGACCCGGCTCACGCGCAGCGCGGATGTCCAGATACGCCGAATCCAGAGACAACCCTTGCGCCTTGTGGATCGTCATCGCCCACGCCAACCGGAGGGGAAACTGACTGAAACTCGCCGACATCTCATCCTGCGAATCGTAACGCCATGTGAACCGCTCCACGCGGATCACCGCGCCGGTCTTGATCTTCACCACCACGGCATCAGTCTCGACGGACTCGACTTCGCCGAGCTGCCCGTTGACGAACAACGGCTCATTTTGCCCCGGTTCGTTCTTGTTCACTGTGAACGACACAAGTGCTCCCGGCTTCAAATGCAGCGTCGCCGGTGTCAGCAGATTCCGATTGAGAAATTCCAGTTGTTGTTCCGGCCCGCTCTGATCCGCGTGCAACACGGATTCGTCGCCGGGCAATTCCGAGAGTTGAAACCCATTCCATTTATCAACCTGGATGTTGTGCGTGAACAGACGCGGCATCGAGGACGGTGGATTGCTTCGCACGCGCGATTGCAAAATCCGCGCACTGTCACCCACCACACGACCAACACGGAAGTCCGCCAGCGCGCGGACAAATCCCGGCTCATCCTGACGTCGCACACGTTCGAGAACGAACGACCGAAATTCCGCCGCAGCCCACGCAGGCGATTGAAACGCCCAGTCATATCGCTCCGTCTCGCTCTTTCTTACAGGCGGCAGTTGCAGGAAATCGCCTGTCGCAATGATTTGGCATCCGCCAAACGATTCATCGCGCCCGCGCAAGCGACGAAACAGAAATTCCACGAACTCCAACTGTCGCCCCGGCAACATGCTGATTTCATCAATCACCAGCACTTCGCACCGACGCACGCGATTGAACCCCGCCTTGATGGACGGACGCGGATCGCGTTGCAGTTGGGAAAAGTATTCCTCGTTGCTCTGACCTGCACCCGGTCCGAGCAGCATCCCGCAGAAACGATGAATCGTCATGCCGCCGACATTGAGCGCGGCCACACCTGTCGGCGCGGTCACGCTCACACGGCGCTGACTCTCGGCGATGAAGGCGCGCAACTGCGTGCTCTTGCCTGTGCCACCGGCGCCGGTGAGAAAACAATTTCTCCCGCCACGCGCATGTGCGTGGAACAGATTTTCTGGCGTCATCACCGCATCGGCCAACGCCTCAAATCCGGTCCAACGATTCGGCGACAGCATTTCAAGTTGATCGCCTCCCTCTCCGCGCTGGGGAGAGGGTCGGGGTGAGGTGGTTCCATTTTGCATCTTCATTCCTGTATTTTCGTAATTCGTTTGTGCCCCTTGACGGATGGCAAATGAGGCGTAGGGTCTTAGTGGCTGACGTGGGCGTGAGTAGTTAGTTGACGGTGTAAGTGAAAGGTAAGTCAGTTGAGCAAGTCAGTTGACAGTACGGTCGCTAGACAGTCAGTGAGTAGATACGCCCACGCCAGCCAGTTCGTTTTTCATTCGTCGTTTTCAGATCACCACTCCGAGCGCATCAGCCACCTTCGCCGTGAGCTCGACATCATTCCGCAGATACGCTTCGGCCTGCTTGCGGTCGCTCTGCCACAATTCCGCGAACGCTTTCCCATCGCCGTTTTTCGCGCCCACATCGAAGTGCTTCGCGATGCTGTCCAGACTTCCGCGCGCTTGTCGGTCGCCGAGCTGCCAAACGTCGCGCAAGTCAACGAGTTGATCGCTCCAGTAACGACCGCGCCGCAGCCCAAACGGAATCGCAAGCCGATGCTTCCACGACCGCCGAAACAAAAACGGCAGGTCAAAGCCGAAGATGTTGAAACCCACGAGCGGGTTCAGCCGTCCCATCTGTCCGCGCGTCGCATCCCAAAACTCACGCAACGTCCGGGCTTCATCATCGTGACCGATGATGCTGAACCGTCCGCCCGTCGCGAACGACGGCCCAGCTTCGCCGCTCGCATCAAATACTTTTACGCCGATGGCCACGACGCGCCCCGTCAACGGATCAAGTGCCGCCTTGTCGAAGAAGTCGCGCCGATGATTCGACTCTGCTTCCGCAATCTTCTCAGCGATTTTCGCCGGGTCTTTCAAGTTGCCCGTCTTCACTTCCGCCGGATCAAAGGCTGGAAGCATCGCCTCCAACTCCGCTTCCGGTAACGGCCCTGTCTCAATGTCAAAAATAATTATCGTCATAATTCCTTTCCATGGACTGCGGTGACACGTCACCGCTTTCCTCGGCGCGACACGTCGCGCCGTTCAATTTGTTTTCGGTCGAGGGAAGAGCGCGTCACTCTATGCGCCGCGCCCATCCCGCCATCTCCCAACTCCTAACTCCCATCTCCTATTTTTAGTACGCCACGTCATCTTCCTCCGGGCCCGCTCCGGCCTGCGCCGCCTGCCACGAATCCAACGCAGCGATGAGTCGCTTGTCATCTGCCGTGGGCTTCACGTTCGCCTTCGCCGTCGGCAACCAATTCGCGATCAGTGCGCCGACTTGCTCCGGCGAGAGGTCACGCACTTCGAGACCCTTGCACTTTCCGACGTGGATTTTCGTCGCACCCAGGTCGCCACTCGTGTCAGCGGCAGGTTGCGTTCGCCGATACCCGCCGTGATGGCCCGCAGGCGCTGCCTGCCCAGCGCCATTGGCTGTCGGCACTGCCGACCGATCTTTCATGCGGACATGTTTCCCGGACGGCTTCAGCGGTTGTGCCGACTTGTCTGGCTGGATCAACGCGATGTTTGCATACACCTCGCCGTTGGAATGTTCGTGGATCACCGTGATATGCGCCGCACGACCCAGCAGATCTTCCGTATCGAAGGTTTTTGTTTCGTCGGCGTTGAGTTCGCGTCCCATCCACTTCTTGAGAAACGGACGCAACGCCGCGTTCTCGTGATAACTCGGCGTGAACGGTGCCGACCACACGCACCACGGCGAGCCATCGTCCTTCGTTTCACCGATCTCGAATACGAACCGGAATTTTTCTTTCGGCCCGTACTGTGTCTGCACCGTCTTGAGGGGAGTCACATCCACGCAGACTGCTGACCCGTTGTATTCCGGGCAGGGTTGGAAGTTCCCGCTATTCGTTTTCATTTTCATGTGTTTGCTCTTTCTCTTTTAGCGGCTGTTTATGACCGCCTGTTTCTTTCTTTTGGTTTAGTTTTCCGTGGTAGGGACGTGCTGCTGCGCGTCCCAAATCTTTTCAGACAGGACACATCGCTTTGGACTGCGGCGACACGTCGCCGCTTTGTCCCCGCGCGATATCTCGCGCCGATCCCACCTCTGTGTCTCTGTGCCTCTGTGGTTCAAATTCCCGTAGCAGCCGGAAAAATGTTTCCGCCTCCACCGTCACCAGCCATCCCCGGCGGCTGCGCTTATGCGCCACCACAGGCGTCTTGCGCACGCCATCGCGCCGCGCCTGATCCATCGCATCCTCGATGTTCAATCGCTCCACCGCCTTGACCTCGAAATGAATCCAATCAAGCTCCTCGCAGATCACGTCTGGCGAATCAGGGCTTCCTGAAAATTGCTGTCCCCTGCGAGCGGGGTAGCCATTGGCGCGAAGTTCATCGCGCCACTGGCGTTCCCCGCGCTTCCCCTTATTGCGTGAATGGATTGGTCGCATTCGTCTCCTTAGTCCTATTGTCCCGCGCTGGACTTCTTGGCCTGCTGTTTCTTGGCGCGGCGCTCGCAAAACTCCTCCCAGAAGTGGTAGCTCAGGAAGGTGCTGAAAATCGCTCCATTCAGAAGCATGATGCCGAGCAGGATGTTGGTGACTGTGTTCATGGATTTCCTTTTTGGTCTTTGTTGTTCTCCGAACCTTCATGGCCCGGGAAATTCTTTTGCCTGGCGGCTTTCTTTTTCTCGCGACGCTGACGCAACCATTCATTGAAGTCGTCTGCCATCACGTAACCGAACAGCACGCCTTGCAGTAACATCGTGAGCGGTAAAGCCGCTTCCGCGATTTGTGAGATGTATTCCAGAGTGCTCATAAATCAGTTTGGTGAAGGTGTTGTTCCGTGTGTGACACGGCAGGTCTGTGCGAGATGCGATTGGATTTCGCTCCAGCGGAAGGCGACGCGATAGCCACCAGGTTTGTAAAAAGGGATTTGCCCGCGCCGCATCATCTTTTCCACCGTGCGGGTCGTGTAACCCAACCGCTTCGCCACCTCGCGTTTGTTGATGTACGGCTCGACGGCGATCTCGCTGGGCAAAGTGGAATTGCAGATATTGTTCGGGATCATCGCCGTGCCTCCCGCGAGTCAATTGCGGTTTGGAGTCGCGCCCGCCACGCTTCCAAACGCCATGTGCAAACACTTGCTAGACGCAGTGGCAACAGCACTGCGCCGAGTGCGATTCGTAATGCAACCAGCCGAAGCTTTCTATCCGTTGCCAGCATTTCTTGTCTCATAACGGCGCAACAATGACTGCGCCGCCGCGAGAGTGCGAAGGGTTACAAGGTGAAATGAAGAAGTGCGGTTTAACCCATGTTTGCAGGGTTAAAACGCACTAAGTAAATTGAAGTAAAACTATCCTCTTACTGTTTCTGGACGTTTAGATAGTAACGTCCCGTCCCCCTGCCGGCAGAGACGATCAGGCGTTCACCCAATTTGGCAAATTTACCTTTGCTCGGGAAAAAATATTGGCGCAACTTCGGCTCCGAGTTTGGAGTCAACGGGTCAAGATGGCCATGCCGTCGCACATACGGATCGATTTCATCCGCAAAATGGCACGCTGACTTTTTATCAAACGCCTTTTTTACCACTAAGAATTCGATGCAAAGCCGGGCCTTGTCTCGTTTGCTCAAATCGAACAGATCGCCGTCCAGCCAGACCTCCTCAAATCCTGCTCGATACTCCAGCCTGCCTATTTTTTGGATGCCACCCTTAGCGTCGCCCCCTGACTCAGTTCGCTGGCTTGCCTCTGCTGCGTTTGCGGCGATCGGCGCCAACCCGCGAGATTCATACATGGTTCGCACCAAACAATCCCCGTCCAGACTTTGTGAAAACATCTGACCTTTGTACCGGTCTAACATCATCTCGCAAACTGTGCGGATTTCTTTGCTGTGCTGCTGATACAGATCCAGAATCCTCGCTGCCCCTTTCGCCGCTGGCAGGTCTAGATACGGCAGGATGTCGGTCACTTCTGGATACTCTTCCATCAACTCACTCCAATCATGGATGCTCTCAAATTCTTCGGCCCGGTCGAGGTATGCCGCCCCCAAGATTCGGTCCACGTCCCGTTGGCGCGATTTCGTGAAGATTTCCAGTTTGTAATTTTCCAGCGGATCAAACGCTTCGGCCTTCGCGTAGGCGATGCCAAAGCGCCGGTCAATGCACTGCGAACACACCCCGCAATGCGGATGTTTCAAGCTGGCTTCGTGAGTGTGAGCGCAACTTACCGAGGACGTGATCATTTGCCCGCAGTTTGCGTTCACGATTCGCTCAATCACTTGGCCCTTCGTCTCCCACAAAAACGGATTTTCCACGGTGAACTCGCCGCCAGAGAGAAGTGTCATCAACTTGCTGAATCCCTTCAACACTTGCGGATGCGTGGTCCGCGTCGCGCGCGCTCCCACTACTTGTTCTGCCATCGGCAGGTTCAGACTCACCACGCCATTCTCGTAAAACCTGACGCTGTTCAACTTCAACATATGGGCCACTGCCGCGCCCACCGCTGCAAACAGAAACGATCGTGGTCGCTGAGTAGTTTCTTTGGTTACCTTGCTGTCCTTGTTGATGTCCACAAGGACATGGGCCGGACGCAACGACTTCGCTCGATCCGCCATCAGTTCATCAATCTCCCGATGCCTCCGGTTGTGTTTGTGGGTCGGACGATGGCTCACCCACATGCAGCGTCGCTTCTGATTCAACGCCTCCTCGATACCTCCGGATAAGGAATCCAAGCCGCCGGAAAACAACATGACCTGTTCCACTTCCCCCCGCGTCACACTGTCGTGCCCCAGATCCAAATACATCTGAAACGCGGGCGCGTTTTTCGCCGGGTAAAACGTGAAGTCGTAAACATCGTCTGAAAGGAAACCCAACGTTTGCTCCAACACCTTTTTGACTTGGGCGCTGTTCCACATCTCCGGCACTCGTACCGGAATGTGAAGCTCAAAAGTGCGCCGCCATTTCTCTCCAAATGTATCCACGTCCTTCGCCCCGCGACTTACCATTTGGTCCGCTGTCCAGACGTACGCGGCTACTTCCAGCAGATCATGAAACACCGGCGCAATCGTCCGGCCCATGCGCCGGTTCATGTCGGCAATCTTGAGCGTCACGGTCTTGCCCAGCCCGCGTTCCCACAAATCCAGTTTCAAGGCGTGGCCGGCCCCGTAACCGCTCTCTGGTTTCGCTCCCCCACACCAAAATATTCGTTCAGTTCGCATATCTTCCGGCCCTTGCTGCCAGTTCCAGTTGCATCTTTCGGATCGCGTGGGCGCCAAACCGTTCAGCCGCCTCACGGCTAACACCACCATGATCCTTCAATTGTTTTTTCAGCCATTGCCCGCTAAATTTTTCAACGATCTTCGCCGCTTCTTCACAATGCGTTCGCATTGATTTACGAAATTCTCGGTATTCGCGTCGGGTGGGAAAGCCCCGCTCCTCCCCCACTTGCGTGCCCAGCGTTTTGGTCAGGAAGTAGTTTAAGAACCGCTTGGTCATCTTGCCGAAAAATGCCCGCCCAAGTGCGCCGAAATCCTTTTCCCGGTGTAGGCCTCCTAGCTCGGCGTTGAAAGCTTGCCGCGATCCGGTGAATAGGCGCTCGCCGTTCTCCGCAAGTTTCTTGGTAATTGCTGACACGAGAGCAGTCCGGGCCATTTCCCCCCAATCAGTTCGTAACCCCCGCGCCTCCATCCGCCTGTTTACGGCTGCGGACAATGCCGTGGTAAGGTCTGCTGTGGAATAATCTTTGTGAATATCCACACCCAGCGACTCCAGATGTGCGGCGGCATCCTTCGTTTTCCCGGCTAGGGCTATTTGTGCGAGCAAATAAATTGCCTCTCCAAAGCCCGCATCAGACTTGGTGGTGCCCAAAGCTTTCTGTGCCGCCACCAAAGTCTTTCCTGCCACTTGGGCCACGTCTGCTCCATCAGATACCAAGCGCACCACGTCGTTCCATTCCTTCGTTCGGGGCAGTGTACCTAGCAAGCTATGTCCCATAATCGCCTATTTGCTACAGTGTGAATCCAATGCGTACGAACAAAAACAGGCACATCCAGGGTGTTCAGATTCGTTCAAAGCAACTAGCCCGTGCGTTTGAGTTTCCATGAAGTATTTGGGTTACGCGCGAATCCTACGCAAACCTTCGCGCTGGATGCAACACCTCAACGATTACAATTATCGGCAAGTTTTTGATCGCCACCACTGAATTAATCCGTGCAGTTTCCCGACCCTTTGGGCAATCTCCGCGTGACTCAGGAACTAAAGATGCGTCGGCCACCGCATGGGAAATGAAACTCACCGATTACCACGCCAAGTATTTTGCGTATGAGCTGACCAAACGCTGCCCCTCTGACAGCGTGGAAAAACTCACGAGCGCCGTCGCCGGTGCCCAGGTGGACTTGAACCCGCATCAGGTTGACGCCGCCCTCTTCGCTTTCAACTCGCCGCTCTCGAAAGGCGCATTGCTCGCCGATGAGGTCGGACTTGGCAAAACCATCGAAGCAGGTTTGGTTCTCTCGCAACGCTGGGCCGAACGCAAGCGTCGCATCCTGATCATCGTGCCGTCCAATCTGCGCAAGCAGTGGTATCAGGAGTTGAACGAAAAGTTTTTCCTTCCTTGTCGGATTCTCGAATCCAAATCCTACAACGCGGCGGTGAAGGTCGGAAACTTCCGCCCCTTTGATACCCAAGATGCGATCGTCATCTGTTCCTACCAATTCGCGCGTATCAAGGCATCAGATGTTGCCAACACGCCTTGGGATCTGGTGGTGATGGATGAAGCGCACCGGATGCGCAATGTTTACAAGCCCACCAACATCATCGCCAACACGCTGAAACTGGCACTGACCGGCAAACACAAACTCCTGCTCACCGCCACTCCGTTGCAGAACTCACTGCTCGAGTTGTTCGGATTGGTGAGCTTCATTGACGAACACACCTTCGGCGACCTGAAAAGCTTCCGTGAACAATTCGCCAATCTCAGTCAGGAACAGGTTTTTCAGACTCTGAAGACGCGCCTGAAACCGATCTGTCATCGCACCCTTCGCCGACAGGTCACCTCCTATATTCCCTTCACCAAACGGCTGCCCATGGTGGAGGAGTTCACGCCGGAGGAAGGTGAAGACCGGCTTTACAACCTCGTTTCCGATTATCTGCGCCGCGGTAATCTCCAAGCATTGCCCGCAGGCCAGCGTTCCCTGATGACGCTCGTGCTGCGGAAGTTGCTCGCATCTTCCACGTTCGCCATCGCCGGGGCACTCAATTCCATCTCTGAACGCCTCAAGGCCAAGATCAGAAAAAAAGAGCCGGTCGAATCTCTCGAAGACGAGCTGGATAAAGATTACGAAGCACTGGATGAAACTGCTGAGGAATGGGAGGACGATCCCGCCGAACCGATTTCTGACGCGGACCGTGCCGCCATCGAAGCTGAAATTGCCGACCTCGACGAATTCGCCCGGCTCGCAACTTCCATCGAGCAAAACGCCAAAGGCAAAGCCTTGGTCAAAGCACTCGGAGTCGCTTTCAAAAAGACCGTGGAGCTTGGCGCCGCCGAAAAGGCCATCATATTCACGGAATCCCGCAAGACCCAGAGCTACCTTCTCCGGTTGCTCGCGGACAGTCCCTTCAAGGATCGCATCGTCTTGTTTAACGGATCAAACACGGACGACCGCTCAAAAGCGATTTATGCCGCGTGGTTGGACAAGCACGCGGGCACCGATCGCGTTACCGGATCCAAGACGGCGGACATGCGTTCCGCCCTCGTGGAATATTTCCGCGACGAAGGCCGCATCATGATCGCCACGGAAGCGGGCGCAGAAGGCATTAATCTTCAATTTTGTTCCCTCGTGGTGAACTACGATCTCCCGTGGAATCCCCAACGCATCGAGCAGCGCATCGGTCGCTGTCACCGTTACGGCCAGAAACACGACGTGGTCGTGGTAAATTTTCTGAATCGTAAAAACGCCGCTGACCAACGCGTCTATGATTTACTATCCGAGAAGTTCCAGTTGTTCGAGGGTGTCTTTGGCGCGAGCGATGAAGTGCTGGGCGCGATTGAAAGCGGTGTGGATTTTGAGAAGCGCATCAACGACATCTATCAGCGCTGTCGCAAACACGAGGAGATCAAAGTCGCCTTCGACAAACTCCAACTCGAACTGAGCTTGGAGATCAACGACGCGATGACCCAGACGCGCCGCAAGTTGCTCGAAAACTTCGACGATGAAGTCCGCGAAAAACTGAAAGTCCGCGATGCCGACTCTAAATCACACCTCAGCCAGTTGGAACGCCGCTTGATCCAGCTCACCAGCCATGAGTTGAACGGCCATGCGGAATTTATAGATGACTCCTCGTTCCGTCTCTTGACCCATCCGTTCCCGCCGCCCACTGAACAAATCCCGTTGGGGATTTATGAACTGCCGCGCCGTTCTGGGGAGGCGCACATGTACCGCCTCAATCATCCGTTAGCCGAAGCCATTCTAGCCCAAGCAAAGACCCGCAGTCTGATGACTCAGGAAGTTGTTTTTGACTACGCCAACTACGAAGGCGTCATCAGTGTGCTTGAGCCGCTCATCGGCAAGTCCGGCTGGCTTACACTTACAAGCTTCACAGTCGAATCCCTCGACCAATCCGAAGATCATCTCATCTTTGGAGCCCTGACGGACGATGGCACGCCGCTGGATGAAGCGGCGGCTGCCCGACTTTTCACTCTGCCAGCCACCGTCGCCGGAACAAGCGACGGCAATCCAAACTCTCAATTACAAAGCGTCACCCAACGCCGTCGCGTCGAGATTCAACGCACAATTTCTGAACGCAACGCCCGTTTCTTCGAGGCTGAGGCGGAAAAACTCGACGGTTGGGCGGACGACCTGAAACTCGGACTGGAGCGCGAGATCAAAGAGATTGACCGCCAGATCAAAGAAGCACGCCGGGCCACCACGGCGGCGTTGACCTTGGAAGAAAAGATTGCCGGACAAAAACAGATCAAAGCTTTGGAAGCACAGCGCAGTCAACGCCGCCGCTCACTCTTCGACGCCCAAGATCAAGTGGACAAGCAACGCGAAGAATTGATCGCGAATATCGAAGGCAAACTGACGCAGAACAGTAGTCTGCAACAACTTTTTGTGATTCGCTGGAAACTTGAATGAGGTTATGCCCAACCGCAAAGAACAAGTCGCTCAGATCGAAGCTGCGCTGCGGATTCATTTTCTTCCTCTTGTTCCTGCCTTATATTGCCCACAAGTTGATGCGCACCCTCCTGATGTTTCGTCCGCAGACCTCCAACTTTCGCGCTCGTTGGCTCTTTGCGCTCTAACTTTCTATTGCGGAATTGTCCCTGCCGACCTCCACCCGGTTTGGTTGCCAGCCCAAAATAGTACTGGCGTTGATGCGATTTACTGGGACACACCCTCCAGACGCCTGTTTTTCATTCAAAGTCGCTTTTATCCCGTATCACCTCACGCCGCTGCCGACGTTCTGGCTCGTGCCATTGAATCAATACATGCCCTCCATTCTTGCGACTTCACCCGGTTCCCGACCTTGATTCACTCGCACTTGACCGATTTCATTCAAGCAGCCACCCCCGATTCATCGCGATGGGTGTTCGCGACGATTACCCCGAATGACACGATCGACAGGCAAAGCCGTATGTGTTTGTCTCGGATACAAACAGACTTTCCGCACTTCTCATGGTGTGATGTTGATATTTCAACTTTGGGCTATTGGTTGGGTGACATGACTGAATCAATACATTCTGCTGTTATCAACGGGCAAGTCACCGAAACCAATTCTTCTCAATCACGCCGTCTGCCCTCGCAGGACGATGTCACTTCACAAGTTGGGGCGGAAGCCAGTCAAGCGCAAAACATATTAAACCGCACCAAAGAGGAGGCCCGTAACGTAAGCGAACGAACTGTTCCGCCCTCCTTAGAAACTTCGTTCGCAACGCCTGATTCCGACGGATCTAACCAGTCATCATACCCGGCTGACGATTCTTCCGAGCAGATGATGTCTGAAAAGGCATTGATTAGCCAAATAATCAAAAGCATGAATAGTGAGATACGTTTTGTTCGGTGTATTGAGCAAAATGAAGCAATCGCTCAGTCCGAGCTGGAGGCGACAAATTTTCCATCTGTGAAATTTCAGCTCGCTAACGGACACGATGTCCGCATATCCATCAAAGCCTTTACATTTTACGACTTCGGCGTGATTCGCACTCAGTATTATTCAGTGGGTGTCTTTTCCAGCGACGGCACATTGCCGACAACGATGATCGAACAACATGCGTTCCAAATAGACCAAGAGGATTCCCACGACGTCATCCCGCCGTTGTGGAAATGGCTGGAAGAGTTGGTGGCTTCACCACGTCGGGTGGCCGATTACGACGACCTCGATGATTTCGTCGAAAGCATGGATGAACAGATTAACTTCTTGTTGAGCGCACCCGAGGACGCAGTCGAACACTTGGAGCATCTACCAGAGACAACAAATCCGACAGCTTTCGACAAAGTGGACGACTCCATCTACAACGACCAGAACGAACCGCCATCATGACCTTTCCAAGAAACTTTTTATCGCTGCATGGGGTCGATTTCATGCATTAACCCTCCACAATGTTAATCAACTAAACAGATAATCTTTTATGGCCTCTCTCTATCTCAATCGCCTCAGCGCCGACGACCGCAGCACGCTCTTGCACGAACTGCACGAGCGTCAGGGTGGTCATTGCTTTATTTGCGCCAAAACCATTGATCTCCAGCTTCACAAAAACTCCATCGACATCGACCACGTCATTCCGATCACTCTCAACGGGCCGGACAATCCCGGCAATTTCGCCGTCACACACGATTCTTGCAATCGCGGCAAGCAGGACAGTGATCTCCGCGTCGCCCGCATCATCGCTCGTTTTGACGAAATCAATAAGAGTATTGGCGCGGAGAATCGGGCGGCCAATCTGGGTGACATACTGAAAGCCTACGCCCATGGAAGCTTTGACTTCGCCATCAGCACCGACGCGACTTCGGTTCGGTTTACCCTGTCGGAGATTGGCAAAAATGACATCGTCACGCTGCCCCTCTACACCGATGCCCTTTCTGGCTTCCGCTTCTTTTTCGCCCAGTTGCCCATTCAATATATCCACCACGACGGCAAAATGAATCCCCGCGCCATCGGACCCAACATCAAAAAGCTGATCAAAGAGTTCCACATCAAACGCCCCCAATTGCATGTGGCCCTCGGCTGGATCAATACCCAGGGCGACGGCAGCCCAAAAATTCGAATCTTCGACGGCCAACATAAAGCCGCAGCCCAGATTCTCTTGGGCACGAAAGAACTTCCGGTACGCATTTTCGTGAACCCTGATCTGGATACGCTGCTCACCGCTAACACCGTCGCTGGCACCACGCTACGTCAAGTCGCCTTCGATAAATCCGTGCAGCGTAATTTGGGCAGCGCCCTGCTTGCTGACCGGATGCAGCGCTACCGCACCGACCGTAATTTGGCCGAAGACAGCGAGGCGTTTTCGGAACAGGACCTCCAGCGCCATTTCAAAGGCGAGAGCCGGGAGATGAAGAAATACATCCTAGACTGGATTCGCAGCAGCATCACGCATCACAAAGACAACAAGCTGCGTGACTTCATCGAGTACGGCGGACGTGGTTCGGAATTCCCGCTCAGTTACAGCACCATCGAGAAAACCTTTTACTCCTTTTTCATTGGCTCAGACCTGTTGTCCACTCGGTTTAATCATCGCGCCGAAGAAGGCTTGAATCCGCGTCAGTTGGAGATTGATCAAATCGTCAATTTGATGAACATCATCGCCGAGGAGATTTTCGTTGGCAAATTTGAGCCTGCCATCGGCACCAGCCGTATCGAAAACAAAGTCTCCAAGGGCGAAGATATTCCCGAACCCCACCTCATCGCCTATCGTATGGCGAAAGAGGAAATTGTTTACAACTGGCTGCGCTACATCAAACAGGTGATCCAGATGGCGTTCGTCAACGCTGGCGTTCCGTTCGATGAAAACGCGCCGCTCCAAAAACCGCTCCCGACCAACGCTTGGAATAACCTGCGCAATTTTGTCGCTGCGTTGAAACGCCTGCCGGTTTGGGTCAATCGTGACATGGCCACGTCGGTCTTCGGAGGCAAACGCAACAATGATTTCTGGAAAGAGATTTTTGAAGAAGGCCAGACGCCGGATGGCCAGAAGGTCTTGGGCCAACGCCTCGATCTCATAAAGATGATTCAACCCGTGGACGGACAGAATTGATCCTATGAGCGCCATCTCAGAGTATTATCTCACTCTGCTCAAAACCCACCTCGCAGAAAAATTCGTTGCGCATTTGCCTGCCTTATTGGTCCAGAACAAACCCGCCGCCGAACAAGCGACCAAAAATCTTTCCCGCGCCTTTAGCGCTTTTGCCATCCGCCACCTGACCGGTATCACTGAAAAAGAGGCGGCTGAATCGGTAGTGGACGATTCCGATGACTTTGGCCTAGACGCCATATATTACTTTGCGCCAACCGAGACGCTCTTTCTTGTGCAGGCCAAATTGAAGGCTTCCGAGGAATTCAAGCTCCCAGAGGCTTTGGCGTTTTGTCAGGGAATCCGCAAGCTGCTGCGGCAAGACTTCACCGGCTTCAACCCCGTTATCATCCGTCGGCAGACGGAGATTGAAGATGCGCTTGATAACTGCAACGCCATTCAGTTGGTGGTTGCCCACACCGGATCCGGCATTAGCTATCACGCCAAAACCGCCGTGGAAGAATTGCTTCGGGACAACACTCACGGCGAGGAGCGTCTTAAACCAACGGTTGCAGACTTTGATTCTGGCAAGGTCATTAAAGGGCTTCAATCCAGCCAGGCCTACGCCCGCGTGGATGCCCGCATTCGCGTTCAGAAATGCTCTCAAGTCACCGAGCCCCGTAACACCTATTTCGGGCTCGCCCAGATCAGCGACCTGGTCGCATTGCACAACAAGTACGGCAAATCATTATATGATAAAAATATCCGAACCTTTCTCGGGCATGCCACCGAGGTCAATGTCTCGATCCAAAAAACCCTCGCCACAAATCCGTCGCACTTCGTCTATCTGAATAACGGGGTTACAGTCCTCTGCGAGCAGATCGAGCCCAGATCCAGCAGCAGTACGGGCAAGTTGTTTTCGATTGAGGGCTTTTCCGTTATCAATGGAGCCCAGACGATCGCGTCTTCCGCGCAATTCGTTGCCGACAACCCTGCCGCCAACCTTGAGATGGCCCGCGTCTCGATCACGCTCATCCAAGCCAACGCCGACGGGGAGTTCGGCAAATCTGTCACCCGGGCGCGCAATCATCAAAATCCGGTTTTGTTCGCTAATTTTGTCGCCTTGGACGAGGAACAAGAACGGTTGCGGCGTGACCTCGCACATCTGGGGATTCATTACGCCTACAAAGCAGGCACCCCCGACGGCAATGAGCCGGATCGCTTTCGCGCGGAGGATGCGGCGCAGGCTTTGGCCTTGTTCCATGCGGACCCTCGCTACGTCGTTTGGTTGAAAAACGACCCATCCTCTTTGCTCGACCCTTCTTCCGACCGCTACAAGAACCTGTTTACTCCAGACCTTTCCGCCTACGAATTGGCCAACGCTGTCCGCTTCGCCAGATATGTCGTCGCGCGGATGAACATTGAATCGCGCGGTTACGGCCAGGAAAAGCTGACTTACAAGCACGGCAGCCATGCGTTTGGTTGGCTACTCGCCAAGCAAGTTCGAGTTGAACGCAAGGCCTCCAAACTCTTTGACGCAATAAAACTCGAAGCTCAATTAAGCCTCGCATCGGACTCGTTGCGACAGGTGCTTTGGAACCAAACTCAATTGGCCTTGGGTGGCAAAAGTCCCATTCAACTTTTTCGTAACCAGAAATACGCTGTGCCCTTGCTGTCAGCGGTCTTGATTGCGCACTATGGTTTGGCGGCCGACCCGGCGGTCATCGCCAAGCAAGGGCGACAACAATATGACCAGCCGTATCAGAAAGAGTTGTTTGACTATTTGATTTCCAAAGCGCCACAGATTGCAGGGTTGTCATGATAAAGAAACAAAAACTTGAACTGACGTGGATCGGGAAGGAAAACCGTCCCCGATTGGAGCCGCGCATCCTTTTGGAAGACCCGACCAAGTCCTATCACGCCAAACACCGCGTCACGGACCACGACCATTTTGATAACCGACTCATCTTTGGCGACAATCTGCTCGCGCTCAAAGCGCTTGAACAGAAGTTCACCGGCAAGATCAAGTGCATCTCAATTGACCCGCCTTACAACACTGGTAGCGCGTTTGAGCATTACGATGACGGGATTGAACATTCCTTGTGGTTGTCTTTGATGCGGTCTCGCCTTGAACTCCTAAAGACCCTTCTGAGTAATGATGGATCAATTTGGATAAGCATTGATGATAACGAATACGCCTATTTGCGCGTGCTTTGTGATGAAGTGTTCGGGCGCGAGAATTTCGTAACGACAATTATTTGGGAAAAAAGGAAGAGCCGCGAGAACCGCCGGGTGTTTTCATTCAAACACGACTATGTGCTTGTTTTTGCCAAGCACCGCCCAAGCTTTGAAGAGATTCGAAATCCTATTCCGCTCAATCAGGAAGTGATGGATCGCTATCGAAACCCTGATGATGACCAGAGAGGGGTATGGCAGTCTGTCGCGATTACAGCACAGGCAGGCCACGGTACTCAGTCGCAATTTTACAAGATTGTAACTCCGAGTGGCAGAGAGTTAGATCCGCCCGCTGGAAACTGTTGGAGATTTACCGAACCAAGACTAAAGGAACTCATAGCCGACAATCGGATTTATTTTGGAGCGACTGGCAATAATGTCCCGCGTCAAAAAAAGTTTTTGCGGGAAAGCGAAGATGCCGGATTGACGCCTGAAACTATCTGGTATGCAGATGACGTAGGGACAAATGACACGGCAAAACGCCATTCCAACATTCTTTTTGACGGAAATGGCTTTGACAGTCCTAAGCCCGAAGAACTGCTTAGCCGCATCCTCCATATCAGCACAAACCCAAACGATTTGGTTCTGGACTCATTTGGCGGTTCAGGCACGACGGGCGCAGTGGCGCACAAGATGGGTCGGCGATGGATCATGGTGGAGTTGGGCGAGCATTGTCACACTCACATCATTCCCCGACTCACAAAGGTAGTTGACGGCACGGACTCTGGCGGCATCACGGAAGCCGTCGGTTGGAAAGGCGGCGGCGGCTTTCGCTACTACAAGCTTGCGCCTTCGTTGCTCGAAAAAGACAAGTGGGGACAATGGGTCATCAGTAAGCAATTCAATGCTGCCATGCTCGCCGAAGCGGCGTGCAAGTTGGAAGGTTTCAATTATGCGCCGAGCGACACGGTCTATTGGCAACACGGCCATTCCACCGAGCGGGATTTCATTTACGTCACCACTCAAAACCTGAGCGCCGATCAGTTGGCGCAGTTGAGCGATGAAGTCGGCCCGGAGCGCAGCTTGCTCGTGCTCTGCGCCGCCTTCCGTTCGCCGCGCGGCAGCGGCCACGAACGGTTTCCTAATCTCACTGTGAAAAAGATTCCCAAACAGGTCCTCTCCCGCTGCGAGTGGGGCCATGATGATTACAGTCTCAAGGTGGAAAATCTGCCCCAAGCCCCCGCCGCTCCGCCAACCACGGATAAGCGCGGTCAGCAATCTCTCTTCGGTGCGGAGGTGGGTAAGTGAAACCCCAAGTCCACTCCATCTCCGGTCGGTTGAGTCTGCGTCCTCCGCAGCGCCGGTCACTTGAAATCCTTGATCGCCTTGCGGAAATCGTCCCGCCCCACAAAGGCAACGACATCGCCGCTGCGTTGGAGGTCATTAAGAGTGAATATCCCACCGTCAGCGATTTTGAACGCGAGTTTCCGTCCGTCTGTTTCGCGCTGGCCACCGGTGTCGGCAAGACGCGGCTCATGGGCGCGTTCATCACCTATCTCTATCAGGCGTACGGCATCAATAATTTCTTCGTCATGGCTCCCAACTTGACGATCTACAACAAGCTCATCACGGACTTTACACCGAACACGTCCAAGTATGTGTTCAAAGGCATCTCCGAGTTTGCCACCGACCCGCCAGAGATCATTACCGGGGACAACTATGAGGCCAAGGCTGGCACGCTCTTTGACCAAATGTTGCGGTGCAAAATTAACATCTTCAACATTTCCAAGATCAACTCGGAAGTGCGCGGCGGCAAATCACCCCGCATCAAACGCCTCTCGGAATACATCGGCGAGAGTTACTTTGAATACCTTGCCGCCTTACCCGACCTCGTCCTCATCATGGACGAGTCGCACCGTTACCGCGCCAGCGCCGGGGTACGGGCGATCAATGAGTTAAAGCCCGTTCTCGGTCTGGAACTCACCGCCACGCCCATGGTGGAAACCGCCAAGGGTGCCGTGCCGTTCAAGAACGTCATCCTCGATTACCCGTTGGGCAAAGCGATGGCGGATGGCTTCGTCAAAGAGCCTGCCGTCGTCACGCGCAAAAATTTCAATCCCGCTGGCATGACGCCGGAAGCCATCGAGTTGATGAAACTTCAGGACGGCGTGCGCTTGCATGAACAGGTCAAGGTCGAGCTTGAAACCTACGCCCGCGAAACCGGCAACGTGATCGTCAAACCGTTCGTCCTCGTCATCGCCCGCGACACGACTCACGCAAAACAATTGGTGGACTTGATCCAGTCTGATTCGTTCTTTGAGGGTCGCTACAAGACCAAGGTCATTCAGGTGGACTCCAGCAAGACCGGCGCGGAAGAAGACGAGATGGTCGAACGCTTGCTGAAGGTGGAGCACAACGAAGAACCGACCGAAATCGTCATTCACGTCAACATGCTTAAGGAAGGTTGGGACGTGACGAACCTCTACACCATCATTCCCCTTCGCGCCGCTAACGCGCGCATCCTGATCGAGCAATCCATCGGGCGCGGCCTGCGTCTGCCTTACGGCAAACGCACCGGCGTCAATACCGTGGACCGCTTGAACATCATCGCCCACGACAAGTTTCAAGAGATCGTGGACGAAGCGAAGAAACCGGACTCTGCCATTCGCTTGCAGCAGGTGATTTTGGAACCGGAACAGTTGGGCGTGAAGACCGTCACTGTCGTCTCGCAGTCCCAACTCGCGAGCAAGCTGGGTTTACAGCCCGAGCAGACGACCGCGAGCACCCTGATCCCCCCATCCGCCGAGGCCCCGGTGTTCACCACGCCGGAAGACCAAAAAGTCGCGCAGATCACCTATCAGGTGATTCGCCGGATGGAAAATCAGCCCGACTTGTTGCCCAGTGTCGCCCATCTCGCCAAGAAAGACATGCAGGCGGCGGTGATGAAGGAGGTTGCCGCCCAATATCGCCCGTCCCAACTCGAGCTCGAAGGGGTCACTGCCAAGCCCGACATCGCGGCGATTGTCGCCCAGACCACGGCGTTGGTGATTCAGCAAACCATTGATATTCCCCGCATCCTTGTTGTACCGACCGGCAAGGTTCAGTCGGGCTTCAATCCGTTCACGCTCAAACTGGACACGCTCAATTATCCACCGGTGTCGGAGGAACTTTGGGTCAAACACCTGCGCACCGATCAGGTGGACGTCATCGCCATGGGCAAAGGCGGCATCCAGGAATTGCGCCTTGAGGATTATGTCGTCAGCGGCCTCGTGGATTTTGACGACATCTCGTACGACGGCCATTCCGACCTGCTTTACGATCTGGCCGGCCAGGTGGTGAAACATCTGCGCGGCTATCTGCCGGACGAACATGAAGTCCGCAAAGTCCTCGGCTGTTATCAGCGCGACATCGCGAAGTTCGTCCACGTCCAGATGCAGGAGCATTACTGGGAAAAAGCCACCGCCTACGAGGTCCGCATCAGTCAGGGATTCACGGAATTGAAACCGAGCGCCTACACCGCATCGGCCTCCGAGCCGGTGCTCGATTACCGGATACCTCCCGCCGACAAAAGCAACATGGCCAAGTATCTTTTCGGCGGTTTCAAATATTGCCTCTACCCAGTCCAGAAATTCCAGGCCGACGGCGAACGCAAGCTGGCTGTAATTTTGGAACGCGAGAAGGCCAAGTGGTTCAAACCCGCGAAAGGTCAGTTCCAGATTTACTACAAATCCGGCGCGGATCATCCCGAATACCAGCCCGACTTCGTCGCCGAAACGGAATCAGTCATCTACATGCTCGAACCCAAAGCCGCCAACCAGATGACCGCAGACGACGTGCTCGCAAAAAAAGAAGTCGCCGTCAAATGGTGCAAGCAGGCCAGCGACCACGCGCAGACCTACAAAGGCAAGCCGTGGAAATATCTGCTCATCCCGCACGACATGATTGCGGACAACATGACGCTCGAAGGCTTGGCCAAGCAGTTCGCTGTCAAGTGATGCACGACTGATTAGCAGGAAATGAAACCATCTTGATTTTGCCTCATGCCTCCTCGCGCCACCAAATCCAAGTCACCATTCGCGCGATGGACTCCGGCGCTCGCAAAATTGCCGACGCTATCCGTCCGGCAGCCGTGGGCGTGGCTGATCGTGAACGGTTACAAGGACATTGAAAACCGCCCGCGCCGGATGAAATATCGCGGCCCGCTGCTCATCCACGCCGGACTCAGTCGCGCCGCTTGCTCCGACGAAAATCTCGCATGGATCCAAAAACGATTCGGGGTAACTATTCCGCCAGATTTACAAACCGGCGGCATCGTCGGCATCGTGGAAGTTGTGGACTGCGTGGAAAAGCACCGCTCCAAATGGTTTGAACCCGGCGGATTTGGCTACGTCCTCACCAAGCAGCACCGCTTGCCATTCCGCGCCTGCAAAGGCCAACTCAGCATCTTCCGCCCCAAGTTTTCAAAGCACTGACTTTCTTTGCTATGTTTTCTCACGACCGCTACACCGAACTCCTCTCAAAAGAAATCAACCGCACCATCACGGCGGCAGAAGCCAAAGACATCATCAGCTTCCAAAAGGCCCAGCCCAAGACCTGTCCCAAGTGTCGGGCCACCGTCTTCAGTTGCTTCACTCCCATCCGCGTCATCCACGACATCGAGAAATGTTCAGTCAAAGGTCCCGGGTCTTGACCCATCGTAGCAAATTGCATCTTCACACCGGGACAACTCCCTGTCCCCGCGCGCAGGTTGCCGCCGGGTTGTGACATTGATTGCGTGTTGTATTCTTTCCTCGCGGTTGGTGCAGTTGATCTTCAGTTCTTAGCGGAGTCAGAAGGGAGTGCGAGACGAGGCTGGCGTGATTTCTGGGAGGTTGTCACGCCGCCTCGCTCCCCCCGAACCCAGCAGAGAAGAGCATCTCCTCAGAGAAGCGCATCATTATCGCTCACACTTGATTTCCTCATGCACATGACCGATAAATCATTCACTTGATTGGATTCAGATTCGTTTTAGTAATGCTCGCGCGCCACTTTGTGTCGCGCGCGTTCGTTATTGGTTGTTTGCTGTTTTCCGTTTTTCCTGCTCACGCCACCATCGGTGTCTCGCTCCAACTCCTGCTCGGCAATCCATCCGGCGCGACGACTGATCCTACCAACCAGAACAACTACCTCATCCAACGCGAGGTCGAGGCCATCAGCTACAACAACTCCAAACGCCAACCGAATTGGGCCAGTTGGAATTTCATTTCCAGTGACAACGGGTCAGTGACACGTTCGAGCATCTTTTTCATGGATACATCTCTGCCGCCTGCTTTCTATCAGGTGTTGACCAGCGATTACAGCGGCTCTGGCTATGACCGAGGCCACATGTGCCCGTCCGCAGACCGCACCAACACACGCACCAACAACGACGCCACGTTCCTGATGTCTAACATCATTCCCCAAGCACCCGACAACAATCAGGGGCTTTGGGCTGATCTCGAAAACTATTCCCGCGCCATTGCCGCAAGCAATGAGGTGCTCGTCATCTGCGGCCCGGAAGGGTTCGGCAGCGCGGTCACAGCATCATCCGGCCAGATACCCATCGCCAGCAACGTCTGGAAAATCATCGTCGCCGTGCCGCTCGGCGGTGGAAGCACACTGAGCCGCATCACGAACAACACTCGCGTCATCGCAGTGAACATCCCCAACATCCAAGGCATCCGCACTGATCCGTGGCAGAACTATCTGACTTCTGTTAATTTTTTGCAGACAAATACAGGTTTCACATTCTTCACTACGCTAAACACCAACCTCGCCACGATTCTCCGCGCCAGGGTGGACGGCTCTGCAAAGACGGGAATAACGAACATCACGCCCACCAGCGGCAATGTGAGCGGTTCCGTGGTGATACGAGGAACGAACTTCACCGGCACAACGACGGTATGGTTCAACGGCCAAGCCGCATCGTTCACCGTGAACTCGGCGAATCAGATCACCGCTACCGTGCCGCCGGGCGCGACCACTGGCCCGCTCTCCGTCATCGCCGCAGGCGGCATCTCCACCACCACGAGCAATTTCACCGTCAACTCGCTCGTCGTGCCGCAACCGACTCTGTCCATCGCACTCTCCGGAGCGAACGTCGTCCTCTCATGGCCGACCAACGCAGTCGGCTACAACCTGCAACAAACCGCCGCGCTGAATCCCTCCGCTTGGACAAACTACGTCGGCACAGTGACCACGAGCGGCACGAACCGGACCGTCACACTGACCACGCCATCCGGCCGCATGTTCTTCCGCCTCTCAAATCCATAACCCCGCCATGGACTGCGGTGACACGTCACCGCTTTTCCCCCGCTCGACACGATGCGCTTCACGTTGATCACATCAGCGCGACCGCCCGAAATAATTCCCCTTCCCGAACGCCAAAACCGTTCCGAGCTTCAACCGCGCTCGGAACAATTTCTCTATCGGTCGCGCCAGCGCCGACCATGCACCCTCGCGACCATTCGCCACACATCGGCAACACAGGCTAATCCGACCATTTTAGTTTGCCTTTAAATTTGCCTTTAAGACGAAAAATGCTGCCGTCGGCTGCCGCCGCGTGCATTTACCTGCCGGACATGGAATGGGATTATCTGCATATTTCCTAACAAAACGAGATAAAACCAAGAAAAGAAGTGGTGGGTTGGCGGGGACTCGAACCCCGGACCAATGCCTTAAAAGGGCACTGCTCTACCAACTGAGCTACCAACCCACGATTGCAGACGCTATATCTCGCCCCCCCCGGACCAACCCCGAAAGCTTTCGGGGCTGCTCTACCAACTGAGCTACCAACCCACAAAACGGCACTAATTGTCCTGACGGGAATCAAGAGCCGAAGCCAGAAACGGCACTCGCCCGGTTAAAGCGAGGGGCGAAAAAGTATTCAAACTCCACTCCGTTCGCAAGGGTTTTCCCGCGTGACCCCGACTCTCC
Source organism: Akkermansia muciniphila (assembly GCA_945882065.1). Lineage (GTDB taxonomy): Bacteria > Verrucomicrobiota > Verrucomicrobiia > Limisphaerales > JADLHS01 > JADLHS01. Next base: position 5,857 of record CAMCWI010000014.1, on the reverse strand, counting down.
CTCCTGACATGCTGACCGGGTGACGACTGTTGAAGCCACAAGATTGCTGGAAAATTTCCGCGCTGGAAAAGCTGGGCGCGATGAAGTGTTGCGCGCGTTTCAAGCTGCGCCCGTAGCAGACCTTGGCTTCGCGCAGGTGGACACACATCGCGCGCTGCGGAAGGGATTCCCCGAAGTCATCTTCGGCGCGGGCAAAACTCCGACCCAGGTCGTCGCCATCTCGGGCAAGCTCGTCGAACGCGAACAAAATGTGCTCGTCACGCGGGTCACATCCGAACACGCCAAGGCGTTGCGGAAAAAATTCAAGCACGCGGTTCACCATGAGAGCGCGCGCTGCGTGACCATTGAGAAGAAACCCTTGCCGAAGCGCGCGGGTCATATCGCCGTCATCTGCGCCGGCACGAGCGATCTGCCCGTGGCCGACGAAGCCGCAGTGACCGCCGAGATCATGGGCAACAACGTCGTCCGCATCACCGATGTCGGCGTAGCGGGGCTGCATCGGATTCTCGCGCGAATGGAAGATTTGCAGAAGGCGAACGTGCTGATCGTCGTTGCGGGAATGGAGGGCGCGCTGCCGAGCGTTGTTGCGGGACTCGTGAGCAAGCCTGTGATTGCCGTGCCGACGAGTGTAGGTTACGGCGCAAGTTTCGGCGGTGTGGCTGCGTTGCTCGGCATGTTGAACAGTTGCGGCAGCGGCGTGACGGTGGTGAATATAGACAATGGCTTCGGCGCAGGTTACGCGGCCAGCCAGATCAATGCTTTGGGAGAAAAATGAAAACTCTTTATCTCGACATCTTCAGCGGCATCAGCGGTGACATGTTCATCGGCGCGATGCTTGATCTCGGCGTGGACGCACACAAACTCGCGCACCAAATCGAAAAACTAAAACTCGATGGCTTCCATCTGCACGTTGCCCAGGACGAACGGCAAGGCATCGCGGGGATCAAGTTCGATGTCCACCTCGCGCATGAGCACGACCACGATCATCACCACGGAGAAGGTTGCGACCATGAGCATGAAGAACACGCGCATCCGCACGAGCATAAAGGCGCACACGACCACCATCACGATGCGCATGACCACACGCACCATGCACACGGCGAACATAGTCACGAAGCGCACGATCACGATCATTCCCATGATGACAGCCGGGATTTCACCGCAATCAAGAAGCTCATCACCAAGAGCAAGCTGTCGCCGTGGGTAAAGAAGAAATCCATTGCGGTCTTCCAGCGCATCGCCGATGCGGAGGGGAAGATTCACGGCAAACCCGCGAGCCAAGTTCACTTCCACGAAGTCGGCGCGGTGGATTCCATCGTGGACATCGTGGGTGGTTGCATCGCTTTGGAAATGCTAGGCAAGCCGCGAGTCATCGCCTCGCCAGTCGTCGAAGGCACAGGTTGGATTCGTTGCGCGCATGGACGGTTTCCCATTCCCGCACCGGCGACGCTCGCCATTCTTGGCGCGCGCCGCATCGGCATCACGCAATGCGACGAGCCGAACGAACTCATCACGCCCACGGGTGCGGCGTTGCTGGCGGAATTTGCTGAAAGCTTTGAAGTGATGAGCGGCATCGTGGCGGAGAAGATCGGCTTCGGCCTTGGTACGCGTGAGAACAAGACGCGTCCGAATGTGCTGCGGGCAGTCTTGGGGACGCAGTCTAAAATCTCAGGACTAAAGTCTAAAGTCGCTGACGCGAGCGCGAGCAACCCATCAACTCACCTCGATTGGGAGATTGATCGCATCGCGGTATTGGAAACGAATCTCGACGACATCAACGCCGAAATTCTCGGCAGCTTTGTGGAAGCAGGGCTGGCTGAGGGCGCGCTGGATGTTTTCCACACGCCGATCCAGATGAAGAAAAATCGTCCAGGCGTGTTGCTCACCGTGCTGTGCGCCGAGACGGACGCCGACAAGTTCAGCGAGATGATGTTGCGCGAGACGACGGCGTTCGGGGTGCGACGAACGATTGCCGAGCGCCGCAAGTTGCGACGCGAGTTTGCCACGGTGAAAACCAAATTCGGCAAGGTGACGGTAAAACTTGGCAAACTGAACGGCCAGGTCGTGCAAGCCGCGCCAGAGTTTGAATCATGCAAAAAGCTGGCCGCGCAAAAGAAAGTTTCGCTCAAAGAAGTTTATGAAGCGGCGAATCGTGTTGTGATCGGAAGCTCACCTCGCAAGCGATAGTTGCGGCGCGGTAGCAAATCATGCGACCGAGTTTCGTTATCTTTACGCTGGTGTTCTGCATCACCTCTCTTGGCGCGCACTCCGAACGAGTGGTTGATCCGACCACGATGCACCAGAAGCTCCTGATGAGTTATCAAGGTTGGTTCGCTTGTCCCGGCGATGGTTCGCAACCCGATCGCTGGGTGCATTGGTTTCGGAATCAGACGCCAACAGTCACGAATGTCACGGTAGATTTCTGGCCGGATGTCTCCGAACTGGAGGGGGACGAATTGTTCACCACGGGCCTGACGTTGTCCAACGGTGCGTCCGCCAAAGCCTATTCCGGGTTCAAGCAGAAGACGGTGCTGCGCTATTTTAAGTGGATGCAAGAACACGATCTCGATGGCGTGTTCCTTCAACGCTTCACCTCAGAGCTTTCCGATCCGGCTTTCTTCGCGATGCGCAATCAAGTCACGACCAACGTGCAACTCGGCGCGGAAACTTGCCGGCGCGCGTTCGCCATCATGTACGACATCTCCGGTCAACCGACCAATACGCTAGTCCAGACGCTTACGAACGACTGGGGTTTTCTCACCCGCACGATGCGCGTCACCGACAGTCCGCGTTACTTGAAGCACAACGGCAAACCGGTCGTGGCCATCTAGAGTTTTGGTTTTGCCGGACGGCACGACACACCCGAACAAGCCAGGCAAGTGATCAACTATTTCAAATCCGCCGGTTGCACCCTGATGGGTGGCGTCCGACTTGGTGGCGGACGCTGAACCGGGATGCGCAAACCAACGCGGCGTGGGCGGCGGTGTTTCGTTCGTTCGATATCATCAGTCCGTGGTCAGTCGGACAGTACAGTAACGATGCGGGCGCAGATGGTTTTTGCGTGAAGCTCATCGGCCCAGACTTGATCGAAGCAAAAAATCCGGGCGCGAATACATGCCCGTGATCTTCCCCGGTTTCTCTTGGTACAACTTGAACAAGGGGCCGCTCAATCAGATTCTCCGCAGCGGCGGCCCGTTTTACTGGCGACAGGCTTACAATGCGGTCGCGTCAGGTTGCACGATGATCTACGGCGCGATGTTCGACGAGGTGGATGAAGGCACGGCGATGTTCAAACTCACACCGACGGCGGCACAGTTGCCAGGGCAGGGGACATTCGTGCCGCTGAATTCCGACGGCGTAAATCTGCCAAGTGACTGGTATCTGCGTCTTGCGAACGAAGCGGGGAAAATGTTACGAAAAGAAATTCCTCTGCAAAGCGCTCTGCCGATAGCGCCGTGAGTTTTTGCGGTTGGATTTCAAGCAGTCTTCACCTAGCCTTGTCCTGCCTTATGAAAAGCAGTTTTGATTCAATCGAGTCCGTCATCGCCGACATCCTCAAAGGGAAAATGGTCATCGTCGTAGACGACGCCGACCGCGAGAACGAGGGCGACCTCATCATGGCCGGGCAATTTGTCACGCCCACCGCGATCAACTTCATGGCCAAGCACGGGCGCGGGTTGATTTGTGTTCCGACCTCCAGCGAACGACTGCAACAGCTCGGCATTGAGCGGATGGTGAAACAAAATCGCGAGGTGTTCCGCACGGATTTCCAAGTGAGTGTGGACGCAGCAAAAGGCATTGGCAGCGGCATCAGCGCGGCGGATCGTGCGAAAACCATCGCGGTGATGGCGTCGCCGACGGCGGTGCCGGACGATCTCGTACAACCGGGACACGTCTTTCCGTTGCGCGCCAAACCCGGCGGAGTTCTCCAGCGCGCGGGCCACACGGAGGCGGCGGTTGATTTGGTCACACTTGCGGGCGCGCGACCCATCGGCGTGATCTGCGAGATCATGAACGATGACGGCACGATGGCGCGATTGCCTGCGCTGCAGAAGTTCGCCAAGAAACATCGGCTCAAACTTTGCACCATCGCCGACCTCATCGAGTACCGGCGCACGCGCGAGAAATTGGTGGAACGCATCGAGACGGTGAAGATGCCGACGGATTACGGCGAGTTTGATCTGGTGTTGTATCGCTCCAAAGTGGACGAGTTGAACCATCTCGCCCTCGTGCGCGGCACTGTGGCGGGAAAGAAAAATGTGCTTGTGCGCGTTCACAGCGAATGTCTGACGGGCGATGTGTTCGGCTCGCGCCGCTGTGATTGCGGGCCGCAACTCCATCAAGCCATGCGGCAGATCGCGGAGGCGGGCTGCGGGGTAATTGTCTATATGCGGCAGGAGGGACGCGGCATTGGACTCGCGCCAAAGATCAAGGCTTACAAGTTGCAGGAGCAGGGTTACGACACGGTGGAAGCAAACGAGAAGCTTGGATTCAAAATGGATCTGCGCGAATACGGTCTGGGCGCGCAGATCATCGCCGATCTCGGTTTGAAAACCATCCGGCTTCTCACGAATAATCCGAAGAAGCTGGTCGGACTCGCGGGCTACGGTTTAGAAGTGGTGGAGCAAGTGCCCATCCGCGTGAAGCCTAATCCGCACAACGCAAAATATCTCAAGACCAAGCAGCAGAAGATGGGACACTTGCTGTGAATTTACGATTTACGCGTGGGTTGAAGCCTGATGGATTCGGAATCTATGACCCGCCGAGCGAAAATATTTGTGGTGATTGGCTGCTTCGCGTTTGTGTGCTTGGTGGTTGGAGCTTTCTATCAGAAGGAGATTCGCATTGCCTATCATCGCAACCGGATGTGGGCGGCGGCGGAATATTGGGTTCTGCTGGGGCATAAGCCGGGAAGGACAGTAATCCCGAAGGTGGATGGATTGAAGATACTTTTGTTCAGGATGTCTGAGCGGACAGAGCGAGAAGCGATGTTTCAACATCAGGAGGCATTGCTTAAACTTGGCTATTTTGAAAAGCGGGAATTCTGGTTAACTAATCGAATTTTTTCAGGATGGAGCAACGTCTGGCCGACCCTCCAAAGACAGCTCACCAACACGTTTGATGCGAGTCATTGGTGTGATTACAATTTCCCAGAAACCAACAAGTTTGAAGTTACCGCCACACCCGCAGACCTGCCCAAGTGGGAGAGATTGATTTCCGACTTCGACCGGTGACCGCGCGTAGCAATGTGAACATGAGAGAGCCTTTCGAAGACAGTGAACGCTTGGCTGCTTGAACGTTGCTGTGGCCGGGGACGGCCACACTCCAAAGCTCACATCTGCTCCACGACTTCGATGCCGAGGACTTCCAACCCTTGCTTCAACACGCGCGCGGTGAGATCGCAGAGTTGCAGGCGGCTGGCGCGGAACTCGGCGGCTTCGGGTTTCAGCACAGGACAATTCTCGTAGAACGTGGTGAAGTGTCCGGCCAGTTCGTAGAGATAGGTGCAGATGAAGTTGGGGCGGTATTCTTCCGCCGCTGCGTCCAGGACGAGGCCGAAGTTGAGCAGATGTTTGGCGAGCGCGAGTTCCTGCGGTTGCTGAAGGCTGATGGCTGACGGCTGTAAGCTTACATCTCCCGCCTTTCGAAAAATGCTTTTGATTCGCGCGTAGGCGTATTGCAGGTACGGCGCGGTATTGCCGCTAAACGCGAGCATCTTGTCCCAGCTGAAAATGTAATCGCTCTGGCGATTCGGCAGCTGGTCGGCATATTTCACCGCGCCCAAGCCGATGACGCGGGCGATCTCGCGGCGTTGAGATTCGGTCAACTCCGTGCTTTTTTCGGAAACAACTTTGAA
>CAMCWI010000013.1 GCA_945882065.1 Akkermansia muciniphila | reverse complement strand
GGGTCTCCACACGAAGAAGAGCCTGTGTTATCAAGGCATTGCGACAGGTTAGGACTTGCGTCAGGCAAACGCCGCCGCTATAAAGCGTCTCGACAAGTCTGTGCCGAAGTTTGTGCCGAATTGTGCTGAAAATTGAATGGTTTTTGGCGGGTGTGGTGACAGGACGTGACTGTAAAAAATGCAAGTTTCACCCTTAGCAGCAGGTAGTTCTGACGAACGAAGTTTGCGCAGTCGGATTCACGCTCTATACTTTCACTCTTGAACGTCGCTCTGATTCTTTGCTCGGCCATTTCCTTCCTTGGATACGGCGCGGCGTGCTTTCTCTCCGACTCCCTAAAACGGGAGTTCGCACGCTATGGCTTTGGTTCGCAGCGCGCACTGATCGGAGGATTGCAGTTTTGCGCAGCGCTGGGTTTGCTGGCTGGCCTGGGCCAACCGTGGCTGGGGCGCGCGGCGGCGGCTGGCCTCGCCCTGATGATGCTGGTCGCGGTGGGCGTCCGGATTAAAATCAAAGATACTTTCCTGCAAACGACCCCGGCACTGTTCTATCTGGTGCTGAATGCCTACCTCTGTCTGGCAGCATTCTGACCACCCGGTATTCGGTCAGGGTGGGTTACTGCCGCCGTCACTTCGTCATCGCCCATTTCCGGGTGCGATGATGGCGGTATTTGAAAAGCAATTTCAGATAGACCCTCACGCCGGTCTCGGAAACGAGTCGGCCCCACCAGGCGCGTCCCCACTGATAGGTGACTCTGTCATGCATGATGCATTCGGCGGGCCCTCGTCGCTCGAAGCGGTGCTCGTGAATGAACAAGGTGAATGGACCTTCCACGATCTCATCCACCAGCAGATCGGGTGCTTGCACGGTCTTCCAGCGACAGGTCCAGTGCATCGGGATAATCCACCAATCACGGCAATGCAGTTCGATCATGCGCCCCTCCTGGGCCGGACCATCCGTTTTGAGGCTCACCAGTTTCAAGGTCGGGGGCATGACCTCGGGTAAATTGCGCGGATTGCTGTGGAATTCAAACATGGTCTCCACGCTGGCGCGGAGCGGGGTGCTGGCATGGAAGATCGATGGCATTGGGAGTTTCATGATGGCTTCAGGATCGCATCCGCTGTCCTCAGGCCCGAGATAATTGCGCCTTCGATGGATGCGCTCCAAAGATGATCGCCGCAGACGTAAACGCCCGCTGCCTGGCGAAAACCCGGCCCGGTGAATCCGTTGCCGGGCTCCTGCCGGGGAAGCGCCCGCTCGATCCGATAGGTGCGGAGGTGTCGCCATTCGCGCACCGCGCCGCCGAACCAGGCCTCAAGCTCGGCCAAGACCCGCGATTCCAGGTCGGCTGAATCCACTGTTCCCAGAACGCTAACGGAGACGAGCGCCCGGCCGGGCGGCGCATAGGCCGGCGCGAGATCGGACGGAACGCATACGTTGTTCACCAAGCCGCAGCCCGTGCCATTGAGAGCGATGATCGACTCGCAAAGGGGCGAGCGAGCGGCGGCGAAATACAAACAGGTCACTGACCGCCAAACGGGCCCGTCAATCCCTCCGGCAGATACCAATCCTGCCGCAGTCGTCGCATCCGTGGCAACGACCACGGCATCGCCTCGGAATTGCTCGCCGGATTCAAGGGTGATGCTTCCCGGCTGGATTCGCGTGACCTGCGCGCCGAGGCGGATCGTGCCCGGAGGGAGGCGGGAAGCCAACTGGCGGGGAATTTCCCCCATCCCTCTCGACGGCAGAGTGGCGCTTCCCTGCGAAAACATCTTGAAGGTGAATTCGAACATCCGGCTCGAGGTCTGGAGTTCCCGTTCGAGAAAAATACCCCCGTAGAACGAGCGGAAAAACCCATCAATCATCGCTGGAGAAAATCCCGCGTACCTGAGATAACTCTCCGTGGTCATGTCTTCATGCCCGGCGATTTCTTCGGTGGTCAGACGCATCAAGCGCCACCTCAGTCTGGCCACTCGCAGTTTGTCCGCCAACGAGCCAACCGGCGCGAGGGCGCTTTCCAGGAGGTGACGCGGTTCGCGGAAAACATCCATCATCCGCACCCTGCCGGAAGTCCGGTAGATCAGCGCACCGGGTCTGAAGGCCCGCAGATCGAGGCTTTCCTTATCCAGGAGATCGCCCGCTTCAGGGTAGGCATCGAGAAACACCTGAAAACCACGGTCCAGCAGAAATCCATCCAGCTGATCGGTCCTCACCCGGCCGCCAACGCCGTCGCTTCGCTCGAAGATGAGGGGCCGGGCGCCGGCTGCCTGCAGGCGGAGGGCACAAGCCAGACCGGCCAGTCCGCCGCCCAAGATCAGCACTTTTTTCTCCACCGCGCTCATGGGCGAAATTCAATCAGAGTTTGTTGTTCCGCGAAACCGTTTCCGGTTGAATTTGCAACGAGTGTCTTACGGAGTCGCTCCCAGAACTGAAAGAACCCGCCGGTGGCGAACGGGCGAACGCGGAGATCCTCGGGACGATCGATCAGAGCGAGGCGGATGACTGGACGACTGCAGTGGGCATAGAGCTTCGCCGGCAATTGTTGTTTTTTTTCCACTGCGCATCTTCGGGATGGGTTTCAAGGTCGCCTCACCGCTTTTATTTGAAACGATCCGCCAGACTCCCGACGTAGCCCGTCAGTTCCAGGTAAGCGGAGCCGACGTTTGCGCCCTGCTCGTTGAGCACATGGCAGGCACCTTCCCAATACGGAATGCCCCCCAGCCCGCCAGTCAACTCCTGCCGCAAAACAATCGGCTCCAGCGTGAACGTTACGGGTCGTCCGCTGGCGGGATCGGTCGTGGCCAGCTTCACAGTCACCGGATAAATGCCGCCCGTGACGGGGCTTTTCCACGTCCGCACCGTCGTCCAGGAGAATTGCGTGCTGTTGAAATTCGTGACGACCCCCTGCGTATTTACCCAGGCCAGTTGAGAGAACGGGTCGGTGCGTCCGTCCTTTTTGCGCAACCGATACGCCATGATTTCCCGGCCATCGTTGAGTTGCAGACTGGCCCAATCCCAACCCGCCTGATCGTCATCCAGTTGACTGCTGCTGATCTCGTGATCCATCCACGCCGCCCCGCGGACCGATTGCTTCCGGCCCTCCAGCGTCACCTCGCCGGCCACCGCCAGTCGCGAGAACGTCAGGTAGTGACTCGAGGCCGTCGGGGAAGCGCCTTTCCGGGAAACGCCATTCTCACCAAAGACGACGAGTGGCTTGGTCGGGGTGAGCGCGAGCGAAAAGTTGGCTTCACCGCGAATCGAACCCTGCATGGACAAAGCGCCGTTGGCGTTCGTGCCCAAGCGCAAAAACCAATTGCCGTTCCACACCGCCAGCGTGTTCGTGCTCGACCCGGCATCCCAGCCCGCACGGTTCAGCCGCTCTTCGTGGATGAACCGCCCGCCCTGCACATCCAGCAGCGCCATGTGCGCGAGATGCAACTCGTCATTGCCGAAGGCTGCGGAAGTGGCTGTGATCGCGCTTTCATTGGTTGGCGGTGGACCGGCGCGGCGGAAGAAGGTTGCCTGAAAACCGAAGCGACGATCTTGTTCGCCGAACAAATGTCCCGTCACGTACCACCACTCGATCTTGAACTCGGGATGGCTGCCGTGATCGCGCGGGAACTCAAAGCGCCGCCCCGGTTGCGGCACTGCGAAGCCATCGGTTGTTTTTAACGGGGGCTGAAATTCGGCGGCGGGCAATAGCATGACCACGCTTAAAACCGCCGCTGCCAGAATCGGCGCGCGGCAAAAATGCATCCGTCTCCATCGCCGGAATGTTGGAGTCGATCTCATGGTCTATTCCTCCTGATCCGCCGGGAGCGTCGCGCCCCACCGGCCCACACCGTAGGCCACGCCGGTACCGGCGCTGATCACTAGGAACGCGAGCCCTGCGATTTGCAGCCACGGCACGTCGAAACCCAGCGTCCAGCCGAAGGTTTGTTTGTTGATCACAAAAATGAGCATCCACCCCAGCGCCAGACTCACGGCCACGCCCACGGCGACTCCCGCGACGGCCAGGACCAGCCCTTCGCAGGCAGTGGCCTGGGCGATCTCGCCGCGATTCAGACCGAGGGCGCGGAGCGTCGTCAGTTCCGCCCGCCGTTCCAGCAGCACGCTCACCAGGGTCAGGCCCAGTCCGATCACGGCCACCAGCACGCCGATGACTTCGAGCGCGTAAGTGATCGCGAAGGTTTGCCGGAAGATGCGGAGAATCTCCACGCGCAATTGGGCGTTGCTGAAGACCCGCAGTCCGGGATGGCGCGCCAACCATTCCGCCCGCAGCGACTCCGCCGCGAAGCCAGCTTGGAGAAAAACCATCAGGCCCGACACCTGTTCGTTTTGAAACCACGCCGCGAAATGCCGTCGCTCCACCAGAATCGAGCCGCGTTCGTTTCCGTAATCGGAGAAGACGCCGGCAATCGTGAGTTCCTTTTTGCCCTGCGGTGTCGGCAGCGTGAATGCGTCCCCTCGCCGCAGCGAAAACCGTTCGCTGAAACTTTCGCTGACCAGCGCGAGCGTGGCATTTTTTTCGAAAACGAAAACGTCGTCCGCAAGCGGCGGTTGCATCCAGGGCACGGCCGTTCGCCGCTGCATCACCTCCAGCTCCGCGCCGGACAGCATCGTCTTCCCTGCCGGGAGTTGCACATCGCACGTCTGCACCAGGTTCACGTCGGCGACGGCGGGGTGCGCGAGAATGCTTTTCCAGGTGTCCGGTGAAATGCGGTTTTCCGTCGCGGCACTATGCGCGCCGCTGCTGGAAATGTAGAGGTCCGCCTGGAAGGTCCGTTCGACCCAACCGCGCATGGTGGTATCAAAGCTCGCGACCAGAATCGTCATGCCCGCCGTCATGGCGATGGCGCAGACCAATCCTGCCACCGCGAGCCGATGCCGACCCGATGGTTGAACCAGGTGACCGGCGGCGATCTTCACCGGAATCAACCAGCGCCCCAACGGCCGGGCCAACCGAGCCAGCGCGCGCAGGGTCGCCCCGCTCAGGATGCCGCCGCCGATGATCCAACCCAGCCCGGCGAAATAGCCCGCCAACGGGAAGCGCACCCCACCTGCAAAACGCAGGGGCGGCAGCCACACCAGAGCAAATCCCGCCAGGACCAGCAGCGCGCCCAGCCATTCCTTGCGCCAGAATTGCAGGCCCGGCGGCGCGAGCGCATGGCGGACGAGAATCTGCGCCGGCGGCGTTCGCGCGGCGGCGCGCGCCGGAAGCCAACCGGCCAGGAGACTGGTGGCCACCGCCAGTAAAAGCGCCGCCACCAGTTCGCCCCATTCAAGTCGCGCGGCGTCAACGCTGGTTGAGTAATAAAGCGCGTTCACCGTGCGGCCCACCAGTCGCACCGAAAACTGCGCGCCGGCCCAACCGAGCACCGCACCGAGCGCTCCACCCGCCAGCCCCAACAACGCCGCCTCCAGCAACCACACGCGCCGGATCAGATATTCCTCGACACCCAATGACCGCAGAATTCCGATCTCTTCCCGCCGCCGGACGACCGCGCCGTCCAGCGCCTGAAAGATGAGATAGAGGCCCACCAGCAAGGCGATCAGCGAGAGAATGGTGAGGTTGACCCGAAAGGCCCGGGTCATCGTGGCCGCGCTCGCCCGACGATCTGCGGGCGAGGAGACGAGCCAGCGCTCCTCGCTCCAGCTCTCCAATTGTGCGCGTAGCCGGGCGCGCTGCGCTTCGACCTCCGGGCCTTCTTCCACGACAAATTCAATCCGGCTGAGCGAGCCTGCCTGACCGGTAAGCTTCTGGAGCGCCGGCAGGTCCATGACCAGCAGCGTGGCCGGAGCACGCGGGCCTTCCGCGGTGGCCGGAATAATGCCCGCCACTTCGAGCGTCACGATTTTTTCGTTCACCACCAGGGTCAACGAGTCGCCCAGTTTGAGTTGGTCACGCGCCGCCAGAGCCGCGCTGATGAAAACCGCGTGCGGGTTGCGGAAGATTTGCCAAAAACTTTCCGCGCTGCCCGCCGTCGATGCGGCAGCGTCGGCCTGCCCAAACCACGAACGATCCTGAACGCGTCGGGCCGCGAGATTTTGTACGCCAATCAGGTCCACCCCGAGCAATTGGAAAGTCTCGCGTGACCCGATGGCTTCGTCCGGGTCGGTTTGCGGGCGGGCCGCCGTGGTCTCGAAGACAGGGATGATACTGACCGGCTGCGGGTTCAATCGCTCCCGCAATTCCGGCAACAATGATTCCGGCAGCAGACCCGCTGGCGCGGTAATCAACCAATCGCTCTCTTGCGTGATCAGGTCGGTGAAGTTTTGAAAACTGGCCAGCGCCGCGCGATTCGCCAGGCGGATGGAAAAGAAGACCGCGATGCCGAGCGCCAGGATAAGAACCAACAGCGCGGACTGCCGGGGCGCGGCCCGCCAATGCCGCAGCGCGAACTTTCGCAGCAGGGTGGCCGTCAAGCCGCTGGCAGACAGAGCATCCATGCAATCAGGAACGCACCGTCTCCGAGACCACCGCGCCGTCGCGCAAATGGATCGTGCGATGACAAATGCGGGTCGCTTCCAGGCTGTGGGTGACGAGCACCAACGCCGTGTGCGTTTCTTCGGTGAGATCGTGCAGGAGTGCGAGGATGTTCTCGCCGTTGGCCGAATCCAAATTGCCGGTCGGTTCGTCCGCGAGAATGAGGTCGGGTTGATGGATGAGCGCCCGCGCGATGGCCACCCGCTGCATTTCGCCGCCGGAAAGCTGCGCGGGAAATGCCTGGGCGCGCGCGGTAAGATGGACGCGTTCGAGCAACGATTCCACGCGCAACCGCCGCTGGTCCGGCGGCACGCCGATCAATTGCAGGGGAAACTCGACATTCTCAAACGCCGTCAGCGTGGGCAGCAGATGAAAGAATTGAAACACCGTGCCGACCCGTTGGCGGCGAACCCGGGCGAGTTGATCGCTGGTAAGTTTTTCCAGCGCGTCGCCGTGCAACACAATCGAGCCGGAGTCAGGCCGATCCACCCCGCCCAGGCAATTGAGCAACGTGGTCTTGCCGCTGCCGGAAGGGCCGGTGAGCGCCAGCCGCTGACCCGCGTGCAGTTGAAACGATGCGTCCTGCAGCACCGGGCGGCCAGCATAGGATTTCGAAACGCCGCAAACCTCCAACACCAGCCGGCCGTTGCCGGTTGGGCTGGAGCGCGGGTCGGGTGACGAAGTCGTGGTCATGCGGGCAACGGTTTGAATTGCTTGATTTCACCGTGGGGCGGCGACCCCGCAGAATCAAGCCGTGAATGAGATTGTGCCTTCATACTTGTCGGTGTCACCAGTTGCGTTGGAAAAGTTTTGCTGGCTTTGGGCGTCATGTCGTGGATTTCAAAATGGCTTCGGCGGCTGCCCAACCCGAGAGCGCCGCACCCTCAACTTTTGGTCCGGCAAAGGCATCGCCGGCCAACACCAGCGGCGGAAACTGATTCAAAATCACGCAGGCTTGCTCATGCACCCGCATCGGTTTGCTGTAACGCCAGCCATGGACTTGAAAAGTCTTGATGCCCGCGCCCAACCATTCCGCCGCCGCTTCGAGCAGCAGCCGACCACTCACCGGCCGGTCGCCATCCCAATGCTCCAGGCTGAAGGCGTGCGTGGCGTGGATCGTGACGGCAGGCTCGGCCGAAATGCCCTTCAACTGATTGTCCGCGATCCAGGCGATCGGTCCCTCGGCGGGCGCGAGACCGCCGGGCGGTGGCAGGTGCGACGGCCCGTCGAGCACGGCCATGACCGCGAGGCAACGCTCGTAATCAATGGCGGCCAGGCGGGCGTGCATTTCCGGCGGAAGCACAAATCCGCCCGCTGCCATCAGGGCCAACGACTGCGGCACCGGAGGCGTCAGCACCACGGCGCTCGCTGAGTAAACTTCTCCCGTATTGGTTTCCGCACGCCATTGATCTTGCAGGCAATGCAACGCAACGACCTGCTTCTCCACGAAGACCTCGAGGCCGTGCGCGAGATGTTTCGCCACTGAGTTCATGCTGGGTTTTCCCCGCCAGCGCGGATGACCGTCGGCCTTTTCCGCGAAACCACGACACCATTCCTCGACCACGCCGGTCTGCCGCCAACTCGCCAGCGCGGCGGCGAAGCGCGGGTCGCGCGTCGTGATGAATTGCGCCCCATGATCGAAGCTGGCCTCACCAATGCGTCGGCTCGCCAGCCGTCCGCCCACGCCGCGGCCTTTATCGAGCACGCGCACGCGGCGCCCGGCGCGTTGCAATTCCGCCGCCGCGCTCAAACCGGCCATTCCCGCGCCGATGACCAGGACGTCCGTGTTCTGCTCCGGTAGGTTCATGACAAGGCTCATGTTTGCTGCAAATCATGCAGGGCGCAACTCAGGCCCGCGACTTGTGCTGAAATCTTTGATCATTTGTTCGCGCCTGCCTTCTCAGCTAATGTTGCCAAGCATGACATCCAGTGAGATTAACCCGCGCTCTCCCGACCTGCCTCAGCGTCTGGCGGCGCGGTTGCTGCCAGTGGGGAATCCCGTCATGTATCAGGAGTGGCGCGATTTACTCTTCCTGCACTGGGAGTATTCGGTCGCTGCGATTCAGGCGACGCTGCCGGACGGATTGTTTGTGGATAATTTCGGCGGCAAAGCGTATCTCGGCGTCGTGCCTTTCTTCATGCGCAACATCCGCCCGCGCTTCCTGCCTGCCGTGCCTAGCATCTCGAACTTCATGGAAATGAATTTGCGCACCTACGTCTATGACCGGGCGGGCGTGCCGGGTGTCTGGTTCTACTCGCTGGATGCGAATCAACCATTGGCCGTGGCCATTGCCCGCCGCTTTTTCCATCTGCCCTACGAGCACGCAAAGATGGCATCGAGCCGCACTTCAGCCGGTGTCATTCGCTACGAGTCCGTGCGCCCGGGCGAGTCGGGCCGCCGGTGTTTCTTTGAGTATGCCCCGGGCGCCGCGTTGCTTGAGCCGCCGCCCGTATCATTGGAGTTCTTTCTCGTCGAGCGCTACCGGCTTTATTCCAGTGCGCCCAGCGGTCTCCGACGCGGCGCGGTTTTCCATCAGCCGTATCCGCTGTGCCGGGCCGAGGTGACGGCGTGGGATGAACACTTGCTGACTCTCAACGGCTTTTCGCCCACCGGCCGGCCGCCCGATCACATCCTCATGTCGCGCGGTGTGGATGTGACCGTCTTTCCGCTGCAGGCGGTCGCCGGATAAGAATTTCACCGTGGCAGCTTTGACAAGCACCGAAAGTGCGGCAAATGTTGAACGGCCAATTGCGACTATGAACAATGCTTTTGAAAATCGGCGGGTGATTATTTTTGGTGCGACGGGCGGCATCGGCTCGGTGCTGGCGCGGCAATTGGCAGCGCACGGTTGTCAATTAATCCTCGTGGCGCGTGATCAGGGTCGGCTGGACGCCCTCGCCGATGAGTTGCACGCCGAAGCCTTTAGTTTGGATGCGACTGATTCCGCGGCGGTCGAGCGTTGCGTGGCCGGAGTCAGTGAAAAATATGGCCGCGTGGATGGCGTGGTGAATTGCGCTGGGTCGCTCCTGCTCAAGCCCGCGCACTTGACGAGCGACGCGGAGTGGGCGGCGGTGCTGGGGGCTAACCTAACTTCGGCCTTCCACATTTTGCGGTCCGCCACGGCGCGGATGATGAAGACCGGCGGCGGCTCGATTGTCCTCATGTCCTCCGCAGTTGCCCAGCGCGGCATGATCAACCATGAAGCCATAGCCGCTGCCAAAGCCGGAGTCGCTGGCCTCGCGCTGTCCGCGGCGGCCACCTACGCGCGGTATAACATCCGAGTCAACTGCGTCGCGCCCGGCCTCACACGCACGCCGCTGACGCAGTCGCTCACGAAAAACGAAACCTCGCTCAAAATGTCCGCCGCCCTGCATCCGCTGGGCCGCATCGGCGAACCCGATGAAGTAGCCAACGCCATTCGCTGGTTTTTGTCGCCGGAGAACGGCTGGGTGACCGGTCAAGTGCTCGCCGTGGATGGCGGCTTGAGCAGTGTGCAAGCGCGCGCCTGACTTCCAATCCCTGATTTTGATTGCATCCACCCCCAGAAAAAAAACTTTGTTTCCGACTGCAAATAATCATTCTTTCAGCGCGATACCATGAACCCACTTCAACTTCCGCTCGCCACGCTTGTGGTCACGATCTTCATCGCTGGCTCAACTTTCGCCGCCGACACGAGTTGGCCACAGTGGCGCGGGCCGACCCGCGACGGGCAGTTCACTGGTCCGACCTGGCCCGCGAAGCTCGATGCGAATCACCTCGGCCAAGTGTGGCGCGTGGAATTAGGGCCCAGCTATTCCGGCCCTATCGTCGCGGGCGACCGGGTTTTCACCACCGAATCAAAGGGCAAGAAGTTTGAGACCGTTCTCGCCTTGGATCGCAAGACCGGCAAGGAGCTTTGGCGCGTCCAGTGGGAAGGCGCGATGACCGTGCCGTTCTTCGCCAAGTCGAATGGCGATTGGATCCGTTCCACGCCCGCGTTGGATGGGGTACGACTCTACGTGGCGGGGATGCGCGATGTTTTGGTTTGTCTCGACACCGCGACCGGCGCGGAACGGTGGCGCAAAGATTTTGTCAAGGAACTCGGCACAGCGCTACCGGACTTCGGCTTTGTCTGTTCCCCGTTGGTGGAGGGGGACGCGGTTTACGTCCAAGCGGGTGGATCACTCGCGAAACTCGACAAGCTCACCGGCAAGATTTTATGGCAGGCGATGCAAGACAAAGGTGGCATGATGGGTAGCGCGTTCTCCTCACCGATGTTCGCCACCCTCGCAGGAAAAAAACAACTCGTCGTGCAGACGCGCGAAAAACTTGCGGGCGTGGATCCGGCGGACGGCAAGGTGCTCTGGGAGCAGCCGATCGAAGCCTTTCGCGGCATGAACATTCTCACTCCGGTCGCCGACAAAGACATGCTCTTCACCAGCGCCTACGGGGGCAAGACCATTGGATTCAAGATCGCGCAGGCCGACGGCAAGTTCACCGTCACCGAAGCGTGGCGGCACAAGGCGCAAGGTTACATGAGCACGCCCGTCGTCATTGACGGCGTGGCCTACACGCATCTCAAAAGCCAGCGCGTGATGGCCATTGAAGTCGCGACGGGGCGCGAACTGTGGACCAGCGAGCAATCCTTCGGTAAGTACATGAACCTCGTGGCCCAGGGTGACCGCATCCTCGCGCTGGATCAGGGCGGAAAATTGTTTCTGTTCCGCGCGAACCGGGAAAAGTTTGACCTGCTTGATCAACGCAAGCTCACCAGTGCCGAAACGTGGGCGCATCTGGCTGTTGCCGGGGACGAACTATTCGTGCGCGAGTTGAATGCACTGGTCGCATACCGGTGGAGCGAAAGCAGCAAATCCGGCACGTTGAAATAGCACGGACGAAGGAAGTGCCGCCTCCGCGCATTTCCGATTGCACGGGTGGTCGTCGTGTCACATCCTGCCCGCGCTGTGGAATGGCTCAATTATCATCACCTGCGATACTTTTACGTTGTGGCGAAGGAAGGCAGCCTCGCGCGCGCCGCAGAGAAGCTCGGCGTTTCCCAGCCGTCCATCTCAGAACAGATCCGCGAACTGGAATCGGCGTTCGGTGAAAAACTTTTTCAGCGCGAAGGCCGGAACAACAAGCTCACCGCCGCCGGCCGCGTCGTCTTTGGTTACGCGGAGGATATTTTCTCGTTGGGTCGTGAGTTGATGAACGCCGTCAAACAGCGTCCAGGCACGCGCGCCTTGCGTCTCTACGTGGGCGTGACAGATTCCTTTCCCAAACTGGTCACGAACGAAATTCTCAAACCAGCCTTTGCATTGTCACAACCCGTGCATGTCATCTGTCGCGAAGGTAAGATGGAGGATTTGCTCGCCCAGCTCGCCGCGCATCGTCTCGACCTTGTCCTCTCCGACGAACCGGCATCGAGCAGCACGAGCTTCAAGACGTTCACCCACACGCTGGGCGAAAGCGGAACAACCTTCTGTGCTGAGAAGAAGCTGGCCACGAGATTGAAACGCGGTTTTCCAAAATCACTTCACAACGCACCCGCGCTGCTGCCGTCGGAGAACACAGTCTTGCGGCGCGCTTTGGAAACCTGGTTTCGCGGACAAGCCATTCAGCCGCGCGTCGTGGCGGAGTTTGAAGATCTGGCACTGATGAAAGTGATGGCCGCCGAGGGACTGGGGTTTATTGCGCTGCCCACCGTGGCTGCCGTCGCCGCACTGAAACACCACGGTTTCCACACCGTTGGCCAAACCGAAAAATGTCGAGTGCAGTTCCACGCCATCACCGCCGAACGCCGGATCAATCACCCCGCCGTGATAACAATCACGAGTCAAAAATCGTTCGGCAAACAGGATTGTTAGCAAAGCAGGCAAGCGACAGACCAAGGCACTGGAGAATCCTCACCTGACTACTGGCCGTCACTCAAAAACAATCGCCAGGGGGTAAGCTCTTTTCAAGACGGTTTCTTGAATATGCCGCGACCACGCCCCGGACATTACACGGGCTGTTCGCGCATTTTTTGTAGCTAATACATCTTCGGAGTCGCCTCCTGTGATGAACTGCCAAGCATGAGTACCACTGTGACTCCAAAGACGGATAGTGAACTCTGGGGCATCTACCACACCGACACGGAATACGTCCGAGAGTTGGGTGATTCACATCACGCCATTCATGATCGGCTGGCAACGCCGCTGGTGGTCGCGCAATGAATTCCACTGGCGTTGGAGCGTTCCAGGAGTCGCGCTGGCTTTGGTGGTGGCGTTTGCTAGCGGGCTGCTGTTCTTCGGGGAACGAACAGACTTGATGAAAACGCTGGCAGTGCTGGGGATTCTTGTCGAGATCGTGTTGACGGTACTGGTTTGAGCCGTCAAGCCGAGGGACGCGAGTGGACACGTCAACGACTCCAACAACGACTGCAAGCAGAAGCCGGACAGCACGGCGAAGTTTCCCCCCTGAGCGGCCAGCGGCTCGTGCATCGGCGCATCCGATTGATGCAACTGCACACCGTTGTGGGGGTGATACAACTTGAGGTGCTCTACGGTCAGGATTCCAGCGACAAGCACTGGGGTTGTCCTGTGTGTGAACATTGGGGACTAACCTGCCATCAACAACTCAGTCTGGCTCTGGAAGACAAGTTGGCCTTTACGGTGACGGCCACATCTACCTACGAAGAGGCTGCGGCGGTGGCGCACAAGTGGGGAGTCAACGTGGATGACTCGACGTTGCACGCCTTGACGCAACGTTTGGGAGAGCGGGCCGAGGCGCGGACAGTGGAGCAATTCAAAACAGCACCTCAGGAACGTGAGCCCCAACGAGCCCCAACAAAACTAGCTGTGCTGATGCTCGACGGCTGGCAAGTGCGTCAACGCCGGCTGGGTTGGGGAAAGAAGAAGACGAAGGAAAACCGCGTGGAATGGCATGAATGGAAGACAGGCATCGCTTATCCATTGGAACAATCCGGAGTCACCTCAGGGGGACGCGGGGTGATCAACGAGAGGGTCGTGATCGGGTGGCAAGGCGACCCCGTGGAGTTTGGACGCCGCTTGAATTGGGAAGCCTTGCGCGGGGGACTGGGACGCGCGCAGGCCAAGTTGGTCGCTGGCGATGGCGCGCCCTGGATCTGGAATTTGGTGCAAGACCGCTGGGCTGGTGCGACCGAAGTGTTGGACTTTTATCATGCCAGCCAACACCTCTGGGAACTGGGACGGGCGTTGCATGGCGAGGATGAGGCACTGACCGCCAAGTGGGTTGAGCCGCGTCGCCACCAACTGCGGCATGGACGGGAGAAACAATTGCTCCAGGAGATCGCCAGGCTGAAAGTTCCGCGCGGCCCCGCAGCCGAAGTGGTCAAACGTGAGCAGAACTATTTTGCCACACACGCCAGCCGCATGAACTATCAGAACCTGCACCGCCGTGGCTGGGGACCAATCGAGTCCACCTGTCGGCAACGCCAATGCCGGTTCAAACGTTCCGGACAATTTTGGACCTCCAAAGGAATGCGCAACCTCGGCGCGCTGACCGAAGCCCGGCACAATCACCACTGGGATGATCTCTGGATCACTTCCTAATCGGGGCAGTGTCAAGTTGCGCCCGTTCCTGACACACGCCCGAATAAGAGTTTGACACACCCGGAGAGGATTCTAATCTTTGCTCAACTAATTTTATGTCTGAGAACATTCCAAACGTCCCAGCGGGCGCGATGCCACCGAAAAAAGAAACCGGCAAGGTTCAACCCAAGAAGGAAACCGTCCGCATCAATCTTCCGCCGAAGCCGTCTGCTGCTCCGACAATCAAATTGCCCACGCTGCCGCCCGGCGGTCCGACGGGTGCAGCCGGTGCGCCCATTGCTCCTGCCGCGCCGACAGTTGCATCGTCCGCGCCCGCCCTTGCTCCGCGCGCTTCATCCGCACCCGTCGCGCAAAAGCCCGGCGCCGCTGCGGCACCTGCCGCACAACGTCCTGTCAGCCGTCCCGCTGCCGCTGCTGGCGCGACCGTGAGTGGAATGGACAAAGCTCTCGCAATCGCTGCAATGATTGCCGGAATCATCGCCGTCGCTGGCGCAGTCTATCTCGCATTCCTGTATGACATTCCTCCTGTCTGAAAGTCCGGACGTTTCACCGATTCACAATCCAATTTATTTTTAATATGGCATCACCCGCTATCGTTACGTTGACCGCTGAAAACTTTGAAGCTGAAGTTCTCAAATCCGCCACACCTGTCCTCGTTGATTTCTGGGCGGAATGGTGTGGACCTTGCAAACAGGTCGCGCCCGTCCTGAACGAAATGGCCGAGGAATACACGGGCAAAGCCAAGATCGCGAAGCTCAACATTGATGAAGGTGCGAACCAGCAACTGGCTGCCACCTATCGCGTGCAATCCATCCCGATGTTTCTCGTGTTCAAAGGCGGCCAGATTGTCGCCCAACAAGTTGGTATCGCGGGCGGCAAGCCCAAGTTGAAGTCGCTGATTGATGGCGCGCTCTAAGCCGCAAGGTCGGCAAGACTGATTCAAGTTTCGCAAAGCGCCGGGTGAAAATCCGGCGCTTTAACTTTTGTTCGGGACAAAACAAAAAATGTCACCCAGTGCCATCGTCATCACACCGGGGCAGTTGACCCGCCGGGCAGAACTTTACCATCAACTCGCCCAACTCACCGTCGCTGGCCTGCCCATTCTGCGGTCGCTCGAACAGATCGGGCGTCATCCGCCCTCGCGTTCGTTCCGCGCTCCACTCCGCATCGCCATTCAGGAGATCACCAACGGCAGCACGTTCACCGAAGCACTCGCGCAAACAGGCAATTGGATTCCCTCCTTCGACATCGCCTTGCTAAAGGCCGGAGAGCGCAGCGGCAGACTCGATGCGTGCTTCCGCGTGCTAGCGGATTACTACACCGACCGAGCGCGCATGGCGCGACAGATGATCTCCGACCTAGCGTATCCGGTGTTCCTGTTCCACTTCGCAGTTTTTATTCTGCCGTTCGCAGATGTTTTCACCGGGAAAATTAGTTTGCTCATTTACGCGCTTAAGACATTCGGCGTTCTGATCCCCGTGTATGTCCTCGGCGTGCTGTTGATCTACGCTGGGCAAGGTAAACACGGCGAAGCGTGGCGCTCCTTCGTCGAACGCGTCCTGCATTCCATTCCCATTCTCGGCACAGGCCGGCGCGAACTCGCGCTCGCTCGACTCTCGATGGCTCTCGAAGCACTCATCAACGCCGGGGTTTCCATCGTGGAAGCTTGGGAACTCGCGGCGACCGTGAGTGGCTCGCCTGAATTGCGCCGAGCCGTGTATGCGTGGAAACCCGCCGTGCTGGCCGGTCAAACGCCGTCGGAAGCGATTGGTGCATCGGGCAAATTCCCCGACATGTTCGACAACCAATATCACTCCGGCGAAATCAGCGGCAAACTTGACGAGACGCTCAAGCGGATGCGCCAATATTATCAGGAGGAAGGGACTCGAAAGATTCACGCCGTTTCGCAATGGGTGCCGCGCTTCATCTACCTCGGCATCGCGCTGCTGATCGGGTGGCGCATCGTGGGTTTTTACAGCAACCTGTTTTCAGAACAGGACAAGATCACGAACTTCTGAAACGGAGGTGGCGCGTAGTTTGAGTTCTTGCTCATGATCTTTTTCTTAATCTTAATCTCTCCGGATAGAGATTAAGAAAGATAAGATCAAGAGCCGGAGCGTTTGCTCGGCAGTTTCGGTCACACACACACACGGGTCACACCCCGTCAGGATGCGTCCACTTTACGAATCACCCAAAGCCCGATGAACGTCAGAAGCCCGTTCAGGATCAGCAGTTCAAAGCCGATCTTGTAGCCGTGAAACCATGCGGCGGAGTTTCGTTGCAACACGTAACAAATAAGCGGGGACACGAGGCAAACCAGCGGCACCCAGCGGTCATTAGCTTTTGCTTTCGCAAATAAACCGAACGCGAACAATCCCAGCAGCGGGCCGTACGTGTAACTGGCGAGCGTGAAGATGGCGTCAATGATGGCGTATTTTTTTTGCAATGCTGGGAATCCGAGGATCACCAGCCAGAGCAATACAGCGAAACCGATATGGACTTTATGACGCATCGAAGTGCGCTGCGCGTCGGTCAAATCTTTTCGCTCCTCTGTGCCGAGAATATCCATGCAGAACGACGTGGTCAGCGTGGTCAGCACCGAGTCCGCGCTAGAGAACGTGGCTGCTGTCAGACCGATGACGAAGACTATCGCGGCGAATGTTCCCAAGTGATCCAGCGCGAGCATGGGGAAGAGTTTGTCCGTCGATCTGGGAATCGCGATGCCTTTGCTCGCGGCGTAGTGGAACAACAACACACCGAGCGAAACAAAGAGCAGGTTCACCAGCACCATCACACTGGTGAAGGCGTAGATGTTTTTCTTCGCAGCGGCGAGCGAGCGGCAGCTCAGATTCTTCTGCATCATGTTTTGATCCAGTCCCGTCATAGCGATGGCGATGAACGCGCCCGCGCAAAATTGTTTCCAGAAATAATTTGTCTCGCGCCACTCCCAAAAGAATGTCTGCGACATCTCGCTGTTTTTCACGGTGGAGATCAAGTCACTGAAGTTCAAATCCAGCGAGCGGGCGATGGCGACGATGGAAAAAATCACGCCCAGCAGAAGGAATGTGGATTGAAACGTGTCCGTCCACACGAGCGTCTTGATGCCGCCGCGATACGTGTAGAGCAAAATCAAAGCAATGGTCACGCTGACCGTCAGCCAGAACGGAATCTTCCATTGATCGAACACGAACAATTGAAACACGCTTGCTGCGAGGAACAGCCGCGCCGCCGCGCCGAGCAATCGCGACAACAGAAAGAACACTGAGCCGATCTTTTGTGAGTTCGGCCCGAAGCGTTGTCGCAGATAGCCGTAGATGGAGGTGAGGTTCAGCTTGTAGTAAAGCGGCAACAGGATTTCCGCGATGACGACGTAGCCTATCACGTAGCCAAAAACGATTTGCAGGTAAGAAAATTTATCTGCTGCAACTTTCCCCGGAACGGAGATGAAGGTGACTCCGGAAAGTGAATCACCGATCAAGCCAAACGCCACGGCGTACCACGGTGAGGATTTGTTTCCAAGGAAGTAGGCGTCGTTGCCGGCGTTGCGGCTCGTGTACCAAGCGATGAGCAGCAGGAACGCGAAGTATCCGCCCACGCAACCGAGGATCAATGCCGGTGACATGCGGCAGCCAGCTTAGGCTTTGGGCTTCTCTTCGAGCGCGGAGATGCCGTTGGCGATGGCGAACTTGGTCAGCCCGGCGACGCTGTGGATGTCCAGCTTCCGCATGATGCGTTCGCGATGCGTCTCCGTGGTTCGCACGCCGATGCCGAGGTGTTGGGAAATTTCCTTGTTGCTCTTGCCTTCGGCGATAAGCGCGAGGACTTCGCGTTCGCGTTCGCTCAATTTGGCGACGGGCTTGGTGTCATCCGCGTCAGAGACATATTGGTTCAACGCGATCTGCGCGACCAGGCCGCTGAAATAAGCCTCGCCTGCGTGAACAGTTTCAATCGCCTTCACGAGTTCATCTGTAGGCGCGTCTTTCAAAACATATCCGCGCGCGCCCGCCTTGATGATGCGTAACACCGGGCCGCGACCTGATTCCATCGAGAGAATGAGCACCTTGGTCTGGGGAGAATCTTTCTTCAACGCTTCGGTAACTTCCAAGCCATCCATGCCCGGCATGGAGACGTCCATGAGCACGATGTCCGGCGCGAGTTCCTTCACCAGCTTGATGGCATCCTTGCCGTTGCCAGCCTCGCCTACGATCTTGAGATGATCCTTGGCGGCAAGGCACGACAACAACCCTTTGCGGACGACCGGATGATCATCCACGATCAGAATTTTGATTTTCTTTTTTACAGTGCTCATGAAAGAGGTGTCGGAAACGCCTCGGCTTATCCCGCAACGTGTGTGGTGAATAACATTCCCGCCACCGCGAGGCAAGCATGCGTGTGACGGCAGAAACCATGAACCACAAACGACGCAGACCGTGTGAAACGGAAAATTGTTTGACGCGAATGGCGCGAATGTAGCGACGGGCATCTTGCCTGACGTAGAGGGCGGGCATCCCTGCCGCCCGGAAATGGCATGCGGATTTGCTGCGGCTCACGAAAATTCTAAGCGATTTGATTCTGCGTGAGGTTCTTTCCGCCGGGCTGGGAGAGCCACGGCTCTACGGCAGGCAGAGATGCCCGCCGCTGCAAACGTGGGTTGAAATCTTGCCATCGCGGGCGTTCTGTTGCTTAATGCGCGCCGCTCATGAGTTCAGGAAAGAAGAAAAAAGATTCGGATCAGCCAGAATTGGCCATCGAAGGCGCGAAACCCGCGCCCGCGAATAAACCCGCCGACGCGAATGGTAACGGTGCGGACCACGTCGTTGCCGAAGTCGTCGAGGCCGTCGTCCACAAGCCGTTTGATCCGAAGCAACTTGGCGTCGGCTTGCACACGCGCGTGGATCGCGGGTTTCTGGATTACGCCAGCTACGTCATCCGCGATCGCGCGATTCCGAATCTCGCGGACGGCTTGAAGCCGGTGCAGCGGCGCATCATGTGGGCGTTGCACGAGAAGGATGATGGTCGCTTCATCAAGGTTGCCAACGTCGTCGGTCACACGATGCAGTATCATCCGCACGGCGACGCGTCCATCGGCGATGCGCTCGTGGTGCTGGCGAACAAACGCTATCTCATCGAAGGTCAGGGAAACTTCGGCAACATCTTCACCGGCGATCCGGCGGCGGCCTCGCGTTACATCGAGTGCCGGCTGACGGAACTCGCGCGTACTGAGGTTTTCAACGATTCCATCACGGATTTCATTCCCAGCTACGACGGGCGCAACAGAGAGCCAGTGACGTTGCCCTGCAAATTGCCGCTCACGCTTATGCTCGGCACGGAAGGCATCGCGGTCGGATTGAGCGCGCGGATTTTGTCGCACAATTTCCCCGAGTTGCTCGAAGCGCAGATCGCGATTCTCAAGAAGCAGCCGTTCAAGTGTCTGCCTGATTTCACCACCGGCGGCTTGATGGACGCGCGCGATTATCAGGACGGCAAAGGCACGGTCAAAGTCCGCGCCAAGATCAAGACTAAGGACGAATCCACCGTCGTCATCAAAGAGATTCCGCCCACGACCACGACCGAGTCGCTCATATCGTCCATCGAAGACGCGGTGCAAAAGGGCAAGTTGAAGGTGAAGTCCATCAACGATTTCACGTCGGAGAATGTGGAGATTGAAATCCGCTGCCACGCGGGGGTCGAGGCAGAAAAGATGATTGATGCGCTGTATGCGTTCACCGATTGCGAAGTTTCCATTTCCAGCCGCATCATCGTCATCAAGGACAATCGCCCGGTGGAACTGACCGTGAGCGAGGTGTTGCGCGAGAACACCGATCAACTCGTCCGCATCCTCAAGCGCGAACTGGAGTTGCGGGAGAAGAACCTGCTCGATGAACTGCATTATCGCACGCTGGAACGCATCTTCATCGAGGAACGCATCTACAAGGCGATTGAGAAGTGCAAGACGAACGAGGCCGTGATGGAAGCGGTTTATGACGGGTTCAAGCCGTTCAAGAAGGAACTCGTGCGCGACATCGTGGATGCGGATGTGGAGCGGTTGTTGCAAGTTCGCATTCGCCGGATTTCGCTCTTCGACATCAACAAGCATCGCGAGGAGATGGAGAAGACGAAGGCGGAACTTGCCGAGACGTTGAAGAATCTCAAGAACCTGACCAAGTATGTCATCGGGCATCTGGAGGCGTTGCTGGAGAAATACGGCCCGATGTATCCGCGCCTGACCACCAAGTCCGCGCGCCACGAGGAAGTGGACGTGAAGGCGGTGGCGTTCAAGTCGTTCAAGGTCGCCTATGATCGCGAGAGCGGTTACGTGGGCTACAAGGTGAGCGGCGAGGAATTCAAGCTGGAGTGTACGAAGTTCGACAAGATTTTGCTCGTGTTCAAGGACGGCACGTACAAGGTCGCGGAGCTGCCGGAGAAATTATTCGTCGGGCCGGAGCTGTACTATTGCGGATTGCCGGATCGCGAGGCGGTGTTCACTTGCGCCTATACGGATCGCAAGGCGAGCTACCTGAAGCGCTTCACGTTCGGCGGCACGATCATGAACAAGGCGTATCTCTGCATCCCGGACAAATCGCGCATCCTGTTCTTCGCGCCGGAAACGCCAAAGGTGCTCTACGTCCGCTATAAACCCGCGCCGCACCAGAAGATCAATCAACAGACGTGCGATCCCGCTAAGATCGAAATCAAATCACCGAAGACGCGTGGTCGGCAAATTTCCATCAAAGACATCTCCTCCGTCACCGCCGACCCAACGCGTGGTTGGGATGAGAAGGCGGCGACCACGGAGATTGTGTTTGTGTAGAGCGGCGGGCGCGAAAGAAAAACCCCGCGGTCTGGCCGAAAAAGGTGCACAGGTATTGCCCAATGATCAGCATTGAGACCTTTATCGAGGTTCTCAAGCGCTTTGGCCATTTTGCAAGCTGGGCCGTGTGGGCAGAAGAAGGTGAGAAACCAAAGGACAATATTCACGACCTTTCGGTATATGACCCGGTCAAGAACCGAACGCTTCTCGGAACGTTACATGGAAATGCGATTCTTCTCGGGCTGAATATTTCTCGTAGGATCGAACGGCCCTTCGGCAATTTCCATGATCCCAGACCAATGGCTACAGACTTCAAGATTCGGCACGCCCTCAAGCATACAAACTATTGGGGATACTACATGACAGACATCATCAAGGACTTTGAAGAAAAGTCTTCGGGAAAGATGATGAGCTTTCTGCGAACCAACAAAGACTTTGAACGAGAAAACATCCAAAAACTCCAACAGCAGATTGGGCTTCTCGGTTATGCAAATCCGGTTCTAGTGGTCTTTGGGAGGGACGCTGAGACGATTGCGAGGCGAAATCTGAGGAATTAATTATTCATCTCGCAAAATAGTTACGGTGAAGGATCTGCCAATGGGCGATTTAGCCACTGGATTGTCAGAAGCGAGGTCTTACAGGTCACTGACGACGGACTCTGGTGAGCTTAGAAGATTCAACGTCGACAGTGCTGCTCAAGAATGACTCCACCCAAACTGCCAAGGTAGACGGAAGCATTGTTCGTAAAATTTCCGTTGTGTGCGGACGAAACCAATACGTCAGCGTCAACGGATCAAAGAAGACCATTCTAGCCTACGATTGCGGACGTTATTTCAACCCAACCAACGACACGTTCACGAACAAAATATACGTTAAAGGTTGGGGCATGTCCGAAACGCTGCCCGTCACAGCTTGGGATATGCAATGAAAGCGGTTCAGTCGCTCGTGTAGAGAAAAAAGGGGTCAATCTTGAGTAATTAGACTAATGCATTGCAATGATAGAACCGCTGCAATACTTCGTTTTAATCGGTAGCCTTTAGACCAATCTTCGCTCGCTTGAATGCGGCACTACGCGTGGCGTAGATGTGGTCAATCTCTTCCAGCATTCCCGGCCTGTCGGTGGCGACTTCTTCCTCCGTCGGCACACGTTTCAATCGTTTGGCGAATTCTTGTAGGTAGGATTCAACCTCGCGCTTGGTGACTTCGCGGTGAAGAACCTTGGTGGATTCGCGCGGCACGATGAATTCGCCGAACATGTCGGCGTGTTCGCGCATGTCGGCGAGTTTGCGCTTCGTGATCTCCACGTATTTCTCATCCACATCGATGACGACGAACTTCCGACCAAGCTTCATCGCGGCGATGGCGGTCGTGCCGGCGCCGCAGAACGGATCGAACACTACATCGCCGGGACGCGTGGCGAGTTTGATGATGCGTTCCATGAGTTTGTCCGGCAACTGACACGGATGCGCGTCGCGGTCGCGCTTGTGGCGGATGCGATGGATGTCGTACCAGAGATCGGAGAGTTCAACCTTCACGTCGTCGCCAAGGGTCTTGCGATCTCTCACGCATTTGGCGCGGAGACAATATTGAAGTGAGTCCGGCGGCGACACAAATCCATCGCGCAATTTCTCGCTGACGGGGGAATAATTGCAAACGGTCTTCCCGCCGGGCTTGGTGTACCAGAGCAACGCGTAGTGAGCGGGCATGAGTTTGCCGCGCGGATCAGAGAGCGCGTCCCACGCGATCCAGTGACGGAAATCGAGTCGTCGATTCAAAAACGCTGCGTGATGGGTCGCCCACTTGGGGAGGTTCAGCACGAAGAGACTGCCGCCGGGTTTGAGCGTGGCAACCATGCCATCGAGCCAAGCATTGCACCAATCGAGATAGTGCTGGTTGGCCATCGCATCGTTCCACTGGCTATATTTCTTTTCGAGGTTGTAAGGGGGATCGGCGAACGCGAGATCGAACGCGCCTTCTGGATGCAGCACTTCCACGCGTTTGAGGAACGAGATGCAATCGCCCGCATGAACGGAGTCAGGCTTGATGGCGGAAAGTTTGGCGATGGTTTTTGGCGACTCGAAGGTGACGCGTTTGATTTCGTCAACGTCAGCTTGTTGGCTCGCTGGAAATGCCGCCACGAGATGCAGGCTGTTCCCGGCGTTCGCGCCGGAGAGTTTGGCGATGCGTTCCAGAACATCGTCAGGAATCTTCTCGTCGCGCAGTTTGCGCCGGGGCAGATCGCGCCACACGTCCGACAATGCTGCGCCAGATGGATTCAACAAATGTTTCTTGCCGCCCCAATCCTTCACGTTTTGTCCGCAGGCGGTGCAGTTGCGATGCGGCACGCGAGTCTCGCTGGTGTGCAGGACGAACTTGGCAGGCTTCTTCAACGCGGGATCGATCTTCATGAACATCAACATCCCGCGATGGTTCGGTTGCAGAAACGCACCGCGAGACTCTTCGCTAATGTCCAGAGCGAGCCAGTATTTGAAGATGGCTTGTACAGAAAGTTCCGCTGTGGCGAGGATGTGTTGGCCCCAGTGCGGCAGTTCCGCCGGGCATCCGTAAATGAACAGTAAACCACCCGGACGCAGCAGTCGCAGGGATTCAGCGAGCAAGACCTGCGGGGGCGCGATCAGTTTTCCATGCGCGACGCCATTCGCCGTGCTGACGGCGAGTGCGTCATACAAGGCGGCTGGGAGATGCGCAGTATCGCGGCTGGAAACGAAATGGATTCGCTTGAACGAGGTTCGATTGTCGAGCATGGCGCGGAGAGTAAAGCGGTTGGTGCGTGACAATTCAATCCTGCGAATGAATGCATCCAGGGCAGACGCATCTAATTCTGCATTGGGGTTGGTGATTTCATTGACACCGCGGCTTTAGCCCGGTGTCACTGCGCGCAAAACC
Organism: Akkermansia muciniphila; assembly: GCA_945882065.1. GTDB lineage: Bacteria > Verrucomicrobiota > Verrucomicrobiia > Limisphaerales > JADLHS01 > JADLHS01. The sequence continues at coordinate 8,601 of CAMCWI010000013.1, read as the reverse complement.
TTGTGAGAACCGTTTCAACGGTTTCTCTCTATTCCCTACGCCGTTGAAACGGCTGGAAACTCCATTTTAATCTGCTTACACCGGGCTAAAGCTACTGTGTTAATCAGAAAATTAAATGAGTCTGTCCTGCTGGCTTCATCGGGTGAAACACGGATGACGATTTGGATTTCACATGTTTATGCAGGTTCACGCTTTTGAAAAGAGGGATATAAAGAACACGTTCAATTCACAACCCAATCAGAAAAATCTATGAAGAAGTTTTTTTTACTAGCGATGACCGCAGCGGCTATCTCCGCCGCGACTAACTCGAGTGCTCAATTCGGCATGTCTCCGTTGACCACGTTCAGCCCGAGTGCGGATGGCTGGCTTGCGCCGGGTGAGGGTGGCTACACATTCCTCGGCACGGGCAGTCTTGAGCGCGGCCTTGCGTATGACCCTTTTAACTCCGAGCTGTTGCTCGTCAGTCGCCTTGGTGGAAATAACATTCGCCGATTGAATTCATCAACAGGTGCCGATGTCGGCGCATTGAACAACACGGGAATCACGGGCGGCACATTTGCTGTCAACAAGGTTGCAGTTGCTGGCGACGGAAGAATCTATGTCGGGAATCTTCAAGGAGCCATGGGGGCTGCTGCTTCATTCAAGGTGTATAGCTACGCGAACAATGCGTCAGCACCTGTTGTTGCGTTTTCCGGGAATGCACTGACTGGCGCACGTCTGGGTGACAGCACCTTGGCCGTGACAGGCATCGGGAGTTCGACACGTCTGGTTTCGGGCTTTGCTGCGTCACCTGCCATCGCGGGAAACAACGGCTATGCAGTCATTGATCCGACGACGGGAACTTCCACGACCGTCGGTTTTGTTGGAACCCCTCCGCTCGCTGGCGATTTCCGTCTTAGCCTGACCATTGGGCCGGGCGGCCAGGTTTGGGGCAATCAAGGCAGCTTGACCTTGCGCGAGACAACATTCTCTGGTGCTGCTGGTACATTGCTCGGAACTGCAACCGGGTTGATCTCAGTTGCCGAAAGGGCGATGGCGTTTGCCACCGTCAACGGACTCAATGTCCTCGCCACGATCAGTACTGGCGACTCATTCGTCCGCGTGTATGACGCGTCCAACCCGTTAGCCTTGGTGTTGCTTGGTTCAGGGAATAACACATTGGGGGCGCTCACATCCAATATCAATGGAACTGGTGACGTTGCGTTTGGTGCGCAGACCGATAACGGTGATGGCACAACTTCTGTCAAACTCTACGCCATGAGTTCCAACCAAGGGATTCAAGCTTTCACGGCCACAGTCCCCGAACCCGCCACAGGCGCGATTCTTGGTCTTGGTATCAGTGCTTTAGTCGCCTTGCGTCGTTCACGCAAATAACCCCTAAACGAATACAAAAGACCGGCTCGCAAGAGTCGGTCTTTTTTTGTGCGGAGTGTGGCCGTCCTCGGCCACAGCAATTCACGGCGGGGAGAGCGGCTTTCCTGAATTCCTGACCACGGTGTTTGCGGAAGTCGCTGCCCCGAAAGCGTTCGGAGCACTCCGCAGCTAATCAATCAACTCATACGCTGGCAATGTCAGAAACTCCGGGAACTGCCGCGCCTTGGACATATCGCTGAACAGTTTCGCCGCGCGGACGAAATGGCTTTTAGCAAAGCGCTCCGCTCCGATCTCGTTTTCCATGCGGGTCATTTCTTTCTCAAGCAATTCATGGTAGAGGCCAAGCTCTACTTCCCGTCCGCGCAAAGCCCCATCCGTGATCATCGGCCCGTAGCGCAGCCATTGCCACACTTGCGAGCGCGAGATTTCCGCCGTGGCCGCGTCTTCCATCAGATTGTAGAGCGGCACGCATCCGTTCCCGCCGAGCCACGCTTCAAGATATTGCACGCCCACGCGGATGTTGGAGCGCAATCCATCCGTAGTGATCGTGCCCTTGGGCACGCTCAAAAAATCCTCCGCCGTCACGTTCACATCATCACGCTGACGGGCAATCTGGTTCGCGCCCGGCATGTGACGATTGAACGCCCGCAACGCCACCGGCACCAAGCCCGGATGCGCCACCCACGTCCCATCGTGTCCGTCCGTGGCTTCGCGTTCCTTGTCTGCGAACACCTTGTCCAGCGCGTCGTCGTTCGCGGTCGCGTCGTTCTTGATTGGAATCTGCGCCGCCATCCCGCCCATTGCGTGTGCGCCGCGCTTGTGACAAATCTTGATCACGTTCAGGCAGTAAGCCCGCATCATCGGCGACGTCATTGTGATCTGCGCGCGATCTGGCAAAAGGAACTGGTAGTGCGCGCGGAATTTTTTGATGAAGCTGAAGATGTAATCCCAGCGCCCGCAATTCAACCCCGCCGAGTGATCGCGCAGTTCGTAGAGGATCTCTTCCACCTCGAACGACGCCAGAATCGTCTCGATCAACACCGTCGCGCGAATCGAGCCGCGCGGGATGGCGAGCGTGTCTTGGGCGAAGTTGAAGATGTCGTTCCAGAGCCGCGCTTCGAGATGGCTCTCTAGTTTCGGGAGATAGAAATACGGGCCGCTGCCGCGTTGCAACAACTCGCGGGCGTTGTGATAGAAGAACAATCCAAAATCAAACAAGCTGGCGGAAACTGGCTTTCCGTCCACGAGCATATGCTTCTCCGGCAGATGCCAGCCGCGCGGACGCACCATCAACGTCGCGGTTTGGTCGTTGAGTTTATATTCCTTCTCCGGCGTGTTGAACGAGATCGTGCGCCGCACGGCATCGAAAAGATTTGCCTGACCTTCGATCAAGTTCTTCCATGTCGGCGAGGTGGCGTCCTCGAAGTCCGCCATGAAAACCTTTGCGCCGGAGTTCAGCGCGTTGATGACCATCTTACGATCCACCGGCCCGGTGATTTCTGTGCGGCGATCCTGTAAGTCCGCCGGGATGGACGCGACCTTCCATGAATTGTCCTCGCGGATGTGATGTGTGGTGAACAGGAAATCGGGGAACGAGCCGCCATCAATCTCCAGTTGTCGTTCGGCGCGGCGTGCGAGCAGCTTTTCACGAGTGGGCTGAAATTCCCGCGCGAGCTTCGCGACAAAGTGCAGTGCGCCTTCGCTCAGGATGTGTGATGCTTCCGGCTGAACGGGCGATTTAAGTTCAATACCGTGTGCGAGCATGATGTGTTCGGTCATGGAATAACTGTTACGCTGCCAACTTTGCCAGCGTTTGAGCAAGCACCGCAACGCCATTCTTGATCTGTGCGGGTGAGGAATACTCATCCGGACGATGGCTGTAACCTTTGAAACAGGGGATGAAGATCATCGTGGTAGGGCAAACCTGCGCCATAAAAAGTGAGTCGTGATAGGCGCGGCTGATCATTCGCTTCACGGAAAGATCCAAGTCATCGCAGACGGTCGCCACAGTCTCGACGAGACGCGCATCGCAGATCGCGGGCGGGTCAACGTTCAACCGCTCCATCGCACACTCGATCTTGCGGCGTGTGCAAATCTCCTGCACGGCGGTTTCAATCTGTTGCAACGCCGCATCGCGCGTCTTCAGGAGCGTGTCTCGTAAATCAATCTCCAGCCAAGCGCGGCAGGGAACACTGTTCACCGCACCGGGTTCGATGCGGAAAAATCCGGTCGTGCCCACCGTGTCAGAACTGGCGGTGGTTGAAGCGGCGCGTTCAACCGCGAGCGCAATCTCTGCACCCGCGAGCAATGCGTCTTTGCGACCGGGCATCAGCGTTGCACCCGCGTGTCCACCTACGCCGGTGAGTTGAATCCGCAGCGTGCTGGGCGCGGCAATTTTCTCCACAACACCGATGGCGATGTTCTCGGCTTCGAGAACCGGCCCTTGCTCGATATGCAACTCGACAAATGCAGCGTAGCAATCCTTGGGTAACTTCACGGAAGTAAGCGTCCCAACACAGCCACCTTGCTTACGCCAGAACTCCAAATCCTTCCCGTCACGATCACGTAACGCTGCGACACGTTCGAGTGACAGCAGGCCAACCAGCAAGCGGCTGCCGAGACAGCCGATGCCAAAGCGCGTGGGTTCTTCCGAGGTGAAGATGATCAGTTCGATGCTGCGGCGGGGTTGGAAACCAGCGGCCTTCAATGCGCGAATGGCTTCGAGCGCACCGAGCACGCCCACCACGCCGTCGTACTTGCCAGCATTGGGGATGGCGTCAATGTGCGAGCCTGTTGCGACAGCAGGAAGTTTTTTGTCCGCGCCATCCCAGCGCCCGAAAATGTTTCCGACCGCGTCCTCACGCAAAATCAGTCCCGCCTCGCGATAAAGATTTCTTACGAACTCGCGACCTTGAAGATCAGCTTCCGAAAACAGGACGCGCGTCACGACGGGCGGAGCGGCTTCGGTGATGAGTGCAAGCTCGTCAATCTCCCGCTGGAGTGCCTGCTCCTCGATGACGAGAGATTGCATGGACATCACTTCGCGGATTTGCGCTTGGCCGATGACCTGGATTTTTGTGAGGCCAGTTGTCCGCGCAACTTGGCGATTTCCACATTCGCCCGCGCGAGTTCGGCGTGTTGCCGGTCACCATGTAAACGGGCCTCGGCGAGTTCCTTCGCGTGGCGGCGGAGTTCCAGTTGTGTCTCTACATGCCGCGCTAGGATGCGCAGAGATTTTTTCTGTTCCTCTCGCAGGATGCGCGGTTTGCTGTCCACCACGCAGAGCGTTCCCAACGCGTAACCATCCGGCGACTTCAATGGTGCGCCCGCGTAAAAACGAATCTTCGGTTGTCCCGTTACCAACGGGTTTTTCTTAAAACGTGGATCCTTGCTCGCATCGGATACGACGAACAATTCATCCTGCAAGATGGCGTGAGCGCAAAATGAAATGTTGCGAGTGGTTTCCCTGACGCTTGTGCCTACGCGCGCCTTGAACCACTGCCGCTTTTCATCCACCAGCGTGATGAGCGCGATGGGTGCTTCGCAAATATGCCCCGCCAGTTCTGCCAGTTCGTCAAACACCTGCTCCGGCACGGTGTCGAGAACATCGTATTGCCAGAGGACGTTGAGGCGTTTGGCTTCGTTTTTTGGTGTTGGGGGTTTCATGGTTTTACATCGGGTCGCGGTTCACGTCTTTATAATAGATATAGCTCGCGGGAGTTTTTCCCATCGCCACAAACCACTGCGGACAATACGCCGCCATCCAGATCATATCACCAGCTTTCACGGGATGATAATCTTCATCCAGGCGATAAACACCCTGACCTTTGAGCATCAACAATCCGTGCTCCATGATGTGCGTCTCCACGAACGGCAACGTAGCGCCCGGCTGATAAGTAAAAATATTCACCGCCATGTCGAACGACTGATGATCGGGCAATAACACCTGTAAGCGTGCGTCTTCATTGCCGAGGAACGGTTGACCTTTCACGTCGCGTTCGTGACCGACGATTGTCGCCGGAGCGGGCACGCCTTTGAGCACCACGTAGCGCTTCTGAAAGATCAACAATTTCATCGCTGCTGCGTGACCGTTCTTGATCACCATGTCCTTGCCTGGCGGCAGATAGATGTAACTGCCACGCTCCAGCCGATGCCGCTTCTCCGCGAGATCAATCGTGCCTGCGCCTTCGATCACGTATATGACGTACTGATTGACACCTGTGTTCCCTTCGCCGACGCCATCTTTCTCCAACGAGATGTGAAGCTGTGTAAAGCGCGGGCCGGTCATCGCCGGAGAAATATTCACCACGCACACGGCGTTTTTCCAGCCGGGCAGGTGACTGTTCACAAAACCATCCGGTGTGATGAGCGCGTAACGCGGCTTCACCACCGTGCGAGTGAATCCAAATAGGTCTGACATGATTTTTCGTTTTGCTGCGACGACGTAAGGAGTCGTCCTCTGTTTGATTAAGGGTTCGGTTTTACCAACTGACCCATCGGCTGCGAAACAATCTTTCCATCGTGAAACACCGTCTTCCCGCGCAGGATGCTGCGAACCACGCGCCCTGTCAACGCGCGCCCCACATACGGACTCTGCCGATGGCGATACAATAAATCCTCCGCGCGCACGGTGAATTGCGCCTTCAAGTCCACCAGCGCCAAGTCCGCATCCGCCCCGACCGCGATGCGCCCCTTTGTCTTCGGTAGATTAAAACGTTCAGCAACATTGAACGACGTGAGCCGCGCGATGTGTGAGAGCACCAACTCCACTTCATTACTCGTAGCAGCCGACGTGAGTCGGCTCTGACTTCCTGCTCCGTTTTCAGTTTGAGCCGACTCACGTCGGCTGCTACGAGATAAGAGCAGCGGCAACGTATGCTGCACTCCTGAAATCCCGCCCCACACCTTGAAAAATTTTTTATCCCGCTTCATCTCCGGCATCGACGGCGAGTGATCCGATCCGATCGTGCTCACGTAACCATTCTCCACGTAACGCCACAAAACATCCTGTGCCGACTTCGGGCGCAACGGCGGCGCGCACTTCGCCACTGCGCCGAGCTTCTCCACGTCATCCTCAGTAAGCACGAGATAATGCGGACACGTCTCGCACGTCACATCCACGCCTTGCTTCTGCGCGCTCGCTACCAACGCCACACCCGCGCCTGAACTCACATGCACGATGTGCAACGCGCACTTCGTCTCACCCGCCAGTTGGATCGCGCGATGGATCGCATCCAACTCCGCGTAGATCGGGCGCGAATCCAGATAATCGCGGATGGAAGTCTTGCCTTTGTCCTGCGCGCGTTTCGACAATTCGCTCGTGGTGATCTCGCTCTCTGCATGAACCGCCACCAACTTGCCCAGCTTTGCCGCGCGCTTCATCCCCTCGCGCAACGTCGTTTCATCCACGCAGGAAAAATCCTCGATGCCGCTGTTCGACATGAACGCCTTGAACCCGATCACCCCGCGCTCGGCCAATTGCTCGAGACAATGCAGATTCCCCGGCACAAGCCCGCCCCACAGCGCGAAGTCCGTGAAAGATTTTTCCGCCGCCAGACCGGCCTTCTCATCAAAGCTCGCCGCATCGCACGTCGGTGGATGCGCGTTGAGCGGCATATCGAAGAACATCGTGCCGCCGCCAGCCGCCAGCGCGCGTGAACCGGTTTCAATCCCCTCCCAATCCGCGCGCCCCGGCTCATTGAAGTGAACATGCGAATCAATCAGCCCCGGAAAAATGTGCAGCCCATCAGCCTTGATCTCCTCACGCGCCTTGCCGCCAGGAATGTTTCCAACAGCGACAATCCGTCCGTCAGCAATGCCGATGTCTGCAACGCTTTCGCCCTCGTGCGTCACCACCGTTCCGTCGCGTAAAATCAAATCGAGTTCTTTCATTGATGGATTGCTGGAAGAATATTTGACCGCCGCTTGCCGATGCAACGAAACGCGCCGGAGTGTGCCCGTCCTCGGGCACAGCAATGTGGCGGATCACGCAGCGTGCAAATTGTCTGCGGCTTGGTTGGCGGTAGTCGCTGCGCCCGGTGACGGGCGCACTCCGGTCGAGAACCGTTTCCCGCCTCACGAACATTCTTATCGCTGGATTTGATATGGTTGCTTTCGATAGCAAAGAAACGCATCGCTACTGTTCCCTCTCCCCGGGGGAGAGGGTTAGGGTGAGGGCGAGCGTGACCCCATGTATCAATCTTTGCATCAGTGGTTGTCTGAAATTTCATCTATTTCGAAATCAATAAAACTAGCGCTAAAACCCCAAGGAAAATTCTTTTGGTATAGTGGAACTGCAAAATCCAAATCGAATGAACCGATTCCAGTTGCGGGCAAATAAATACTTTCAATCTGAACGTCTTCGCGTTTCAGTGAAAACTTCTCAGACCCAAAACCTTCATTGGCGTTTTCAATAGCACGAGAGACAAATTCGTGAAGTCGGTCACGCACTGATAGCATAGTTGAGGCTTGGTCAGCGGTTGGCGAATCCGAGTCGCCCCCGATGTCTATTTTATTAAAGCCTTGAATACCTGACACAGAACACTCCCAACGTTTTTTGAAATGTCGCACATCTCCAAAAACAAGATGATGACTGCTCTTTGTTATTGCGTTCTCTTTGCGTTGGGAACGGATTATCCGAGAAAATAAAGCTCCTAAGGTCGCGATCAAAAAAACCAATCCAATTATCATTGGCCACGGCTTTTTTAAGCCAAGCCAATTCTCGGCAACCAACATTGGAACGAGAACGATTATGACCAAACCTGCGAACGCTCCAATCTGTATCAGTATTGATGGAATCCTTTTCATAATTTAGGACAACAATTTCAAAAACTCCTTCATCACCCCAATCGCCACGCCCACGTCCGCTTCCGTGGCCGACTCCGCCGGGTTGTGGCTGATGCCGCCTTTGCAGCGCACGAACAATATCGCCACAGGACAGATCGCCGCCATCGTCGCCGCGTCATGTCCCGCGCCGCTCGCGAGCAAGGGTGCGTCTTTCTGATGCCGCTTCACTGCGGTTTCCATCAGCGCCGTGAAACTCCGGTTGCAGATCACCGCGTTGCCTTGATGCGTCGTCTGCCAGTTCGCAAACACGCCGCGCGCCGTGGCGATCTCCTGCGCGCGTTGCTGCAATTCTTTGCAGGCACGATTGCGCGTCTCATCGTCTGGGTGCCGCACATCGAGGCTCAATTTCGCTTCGCCCGGAATCACATTCGTCGCGCCGGG
>CAMCWI010000012.1 GCA_945882065.1 Akkermansia muciniphila | reverse complement strand
TCACGTCATCCAACAACGCCTCAAACTGGCGGGTGCTTGGTGGAAGGAAACCCACGCCCAAGCCATGCTCAACCTGCGCGTCGCTCGCTCCAATAACCTCTGGAACTCCTACTGGTCAAAAAACTGAGCGGCACTTCCAGTCACACCCGAACAAAAGTGTCGTATTGACCCCGCGTTTCAATTCAGCTAATAAATTAGCGCACTATGGGTTCACTGAAAAAGCGCCGTAAGGCCAAAATCAATAAACACAAACGGCGCAAGAAGCTGCGTCTGAATCGCCACAAGAAGCGTACTTGGCAGAAGTAAGCCGCGCTCCCGATTCTTTACACCCACGCTGGCGGTTCGTTCAACGGGCCGCCAGCGTGTTTTTTTTCTTGCCCGAATGAAAAGGATTACTCGACTGCCATTCGCCTCTTCAATGGCGATTTCGCTGGTTTGCCTTTCCTGCATGACCGCTTGCATCACTCCACGAACCACCAAGCATCATTCCGATTCCACCGCAGAAACAAATCCCGAAGACAGGCGCAATCTTCAAGCACTTGCTGAATCACACGCCCACTTCGCCGCAGCAATTGTTCACGAGGTCAACGAGGAGTCCGCCGCTGCTTTTAACGAATTTTTTCTCGCTGCCAAACTGAATCAGTCTGATGCCGACTTGCTTGACGAGGTGGCGAATCGTCTCATCGGAGGGCGACAGTTCGAGCGAGCGTTGCAAGTGTTGAAGTGGGCGGCGGAATTGCCCGACGCCGACGACATGCTGTTCGTGCGGCTCGGCTTTGTTTATTCACAACTCGGCGACAACGCGAAATCCATCGAAGCCAATCGCGAAGCCATCCGCAGGATGCCAAAGATGCTCGCGCTCCGGCAAAATCTTTACCTCAACCATATCACCGCCAAACAACCTGAGGCCGCGCTCTCGGTCTTGAACGAAGCCGCCGCCGAGCCGGACACGGACGCGGAATTCCTCGCCAATCTCGCGGAGCTTTACGCGAATCTCGCCCGGCAATTCCAAGATCAACGCCTCGCAGCTCGCGGCAAGGCTCTCGAAATCCTCAATCGCGCCTCGACGCAATCTCCCCTACCCGTCCCCGTTCAACTCAAGATCGGTGATGGCTTCAATCTTCTCGGCGATAAGAACAGCGCGTCAAAAATGTATCTTGAAGTGCTGGATCACGTCGCACCGGCCTCTCCCCTTCAGGAAATCCTGCGCTCGAAACTCGTGGACATATTTTTGCGCGGCGGCGACCACGCCCGGGCGCAGGAACAACTCAAAGCGATCCTGCGCGAAAATCCAAAAAATGCGGCGGCACACTACTTTCTCGGAAGCTTTGCATTTGATGAGAAACGCTGGAGTGACGCGATAGACAGTTTCACGCAGGCCATCGGGGCGAACCCAGCCATTGAGCAGGCGCACTATGATCTCGCCAGCGCGCACATCGCCGCCGGACACGGAGATACGGCAGTAAAAGTCATGGAAGAAGCGCGCAAAAAGTTTGAGACGAAGTTCCCGATGGAGTTTTTGACCGCTCTGGCATGGCATGAGCAAAAACAGTATGACAAAGCACTCGCCTCGTTTTCCGCAGCAGAAAAGTTAGCGCTCAGCGCCAAGACGAACCGGTTGAACGCAGGATTCTATTTCCAATTCGGCGCAGCAAGCGAACGCGGGGGGAAATTTGCCGACGCGGAAAAATACTTTGAGCGCTCCATCGCCCTCGCTCCGAACAATGCCGAGGCCATGAACTATCTAGGCTACATGTGGGCCGAGCGCGGGGAAAATCTCAGGCGCGCCTACGACCTGATCGAGGCGGCGTTGAAGATCGAGCCGGACAACGACGCGTTCCTCGACAGCATGGGTTGGGTGTTGTTCAAGCTCGGCGATTTTCCGGGTGCGATGGAGTATCTGCTCAAAGCCATCGCGAAGCTGGATAACCCTGACGCCACGGTGTATGACCATCTCGGCGATGCTTATGCTGCGGCGAAAGCATTGGACAAAGCCCGTGATGCCTGGGCAAAGTCCGTGTCCATTGAACCCAACGAAGCTGTGCAAAAGAAACTGGATGCCGCCATCAAAGAATTAAGCCGATGAATCATCGTTTTGAAAAACATTACACACGCGAAGAAGCTGAAGCCTTGTTGCCGCAAGTGCGGACATGGCTGGCGCGCTTGAACGAAATGCGTTCCACCCTCGAACACGCGGACAAACGCCTCACGTCGCTCATGTTACCGGGCAACGACATCGGCGGCGATCTCGTGAACCGCTCGATCCGCACGCTCGCGGACATGCAGGTGTTGCTGGGAGAATTTCAGAAACGCGACATCCACATCAAAGACATCGAACGTGGACTTCTGGATTTTCCGGCGATTATCGGTGGCCGGGAGGTTTTTCTGTGTTGGGAACTCGGCGAGGACAACATCGAGTTCTGGCACGATCTGGAAACCGGCTACGGCGGACGTGAGAGGATTTGACGCCCGGCTTTGATATGGACGGCAAAATCCGAGGTGCTAGAATTCGGCCATGAAAACCACAAAGCACATCGCGCTAGCGTTCATCATTTCTGCGACGAGCTTGGTAGTCCATCCCGCCTCCGTACAAGTCACCGAGCCGTTCACCGCTGCCGAGCGCGAGGAGGTTTATTCCCAGACCATCGAGAAGCGCGCCACAAACATCCTCGGCTCGCTGGCTTGAATGACGCCACCAAAGCGGGCCGCGTGCAGGACGCGATCAAGGCGCAGTATCGTTCGTTGCGCGCCCGCGATGAAGCGCTCGACACGATGTTCTCGACACTTGCTTCCAGACCTACAAAGACAAGATCAACCGGTGCTCGACGCCGCTGGACACAACGTAAGCAAGTCCATCAAGGAGTGGGAAGCGAAGCAGGAAGCCAAGACCGCGGCGGCGAAGTGAGTTCAGAGTGTTTCCACCGTGGTTTTAGCTGCGGAGCAGCAACAGCTTCACGCCGCTCGTCTGCTCCAGTGGTTTGCCGCATTCCGTGACAGGGTTCACTGACGTCGCGTCCCACGCCTCCGTCAAACTCGTCGCGCCTTTGTTGATCTGATAACCGTAACCGGGCTTCTCGGCTTGGTTGATCATTCGATAGATCAGAAGTGCTGTCTCCCCTGCGATCAAATATCCACTGACGGTTCAGCGGGTCTTTGCCAAAAGATAATCCACGACTTCAGCAGCAGTATAGGAATCACAGCCCGGTTGCAGATAACGGGCGACTTGCGCCACGTCATTCCCGGCTGTGACTAATGGCAAATCACGCGCGGTCGCAGATCGAATTTGTGCGAGACCGATGGTGGAAACGAGTCCGTTGCAGACGCAGAGACGACCTTTGGTTTCATCTGGTTCGCCGCCTTTGTGAATAAAATCTTCCGCCGGCTCTGCAGGGCAGCGATAGCCGAGCGTGCCGTCTTCTTTTCGATAGGCGTGTCGGAGATAGCCAAGATCACAGAGACGCGTCCGTGGACCATTTGCTACATCATCCGAAAGTGTGCCCGGGAGTTGAACAACCTTGAACGGAAAACCGGTGGGCGAAGCGAGCGGATCGGTGAACACACGGACTTTGCCTTCGCGACTGAGCTGAAGCGTTTGCTGTTTGATGTCAGAGCGGATGCCGGATTCTTCGCAGAACGCGAACGCCGTGCCGACCTGGATTCCAGCCGCACCGAGGCTCAGTGCTTCAGCAAGTTTGTCCGGGTCTCCATACGAACCCGCCAGCCAGAACGGGAGTTCTAGTTCGCGAACTTTGTCCAAGTCGCACACATCGCGTGCGCCGTAAACAGGCTCGCCCTCGGCACTCAATTGCAGCGCGCCACGCGGAGGGGCGTTGTGTCCTCCAGCAGTTTCGCCTTCGACGATGAATCCATCCACCTTGCCGTTGGATTTCCGCGCGAGTGTCATGGCGAGCGTTGCCGAAGCGACGATGCCGAGAAAGAGCGGACGCTTCAAAGTCGGAGCGTTCCCATCACAGAAAACCGCTGGGGCGAACTTGGAAAGAAATTCTTCTCCCGGCAAAGCGCCTTCCACATCAATCTTCAATTCCACCGCTTGCCCCTTCGCCAACAAGTCGAGCACGCCAGGAATGCTGCGAGGAATGCCCGCACCCATCAGGACATAATCCACACCCGCAAACATCGCTCCAAAGATCGAAGGCAAGGTCGGGAACTGAATTTTCTCTAGGAAGTTGATGCCCACCAATCCGTCGTGACCTTCCTTGGCGAGGAACACTTCCACGAAATTTGCTGCGACGGTCAATGCTTCGTAGTCATGTCCCGATTGCAGGCTTGGCAGAGGCGTCAGTTTGAATGGCGTGCCCGGCGATTTACCGCCGGGAATGTAGTAGTCCGCGAGAATTTTCTCCGCCACGCCGGACACGGGAAAATGTTCCAATGCATGCCGCATCCGGGCATCGAGATCGCCGAGTTGCAGCCGCCGGGCCAGGATGCACGCGACCGCCGTGCCGGAAACCACCCCTAGCTGACCCGTCAACGAAACAGCACGCGCGAGTCGCCAATCAGAAACGCCAGCACCCATGCCGCCCTGTATGATCAATGGATTTTTCAAAATGATCTGACCGTTTTTGGAAACACAGTCGCGCGATTGAGACAACGGAACTCACCAGACCGGGCATTGTTTTCGCTCCGACGGATGGATACGTGACAAACCTGCGCGATTAAACGCTAGGTGGAGCGTTTCAGGAAGGCAACCGGCACGGCTAACCGTATTTTGCCAAAATCCATTCATTCGCTGCCTGTGGAGTTCTATGGAACGAAAATTCTCACCGCTGATATTGCGATAAACAAAAAGCGCGGGCAGAAATCCGCGCTCCATCGGCTCATGCGCCATCACGGGGATAAAGTTCTGTTCGTAACCAATGCACGAGGTCTTTGCTGTGCGCGTAGCCGATTCCGTTGTTGCCCTTCTATGCCGAAGTCCAGACCAGATGCCATGTCCCGTCCGGCCCGCGCGTGATGCTCGGATCGCGAATTATCTTGCCATCCACATGCGCCTTGAGAAAAAGTCCGGGCACATTGCTCCAGTGATAACCGTCGTAACTAAACGCAAAGCGAAGTCCGTCCTGCTCGCCTTCTTTGAACGTGCTGAAGAGATAAACCGGTGCGTCGGCGTTGGTGGGCTGCGCGTGAGCGGGGGAAAACTGCGTCACAAGCGCGACAGCAACAACGGCAACTCTCATCTTCAAACTCATGTGTTGAGTGTGGAAAACCTCTGGAGGGAATCACGCAGGAATTATGGTTCGTGGCTGCTTTCAGTGGCAACAGCGGCGAGCTTGAAACATTTTCTTCGTGCCTTTAACCGTGGCGATTCCTAAGTTACCCGCATGACAATCTGGTTGATCATACTCGTATTGCTGCCGTCCATCGCCGCCATCGGCTATCAACAGGGATCCATCCGCGCGGGCTTCTCATTCATCGGCATCGTCCTCGGTGTGATGTTCGCCGCGCTCGCGGGAAATATTTTCAACCCGCTGCTCGGCATCTTCGGCGTCACCAGCCCGCTCCTGTTGTGGGCGTTGCCGCCCGTGCTCGGATTTCTCCTCGTGCTCACGCTCGTGAAGGTCGGCGGTTTCTTGACACATCAAAAGGTGGATGTTCATTACAAATACAAGGCGGGCGACCTGCGGCTCGCCTTGTGGGAACGCTTGAACTCGCGCCTCGGCGGTTGCCTCGGGTTGTTGAACGGCGTCGCTTACATCGTGGTTTTTTCCATGTGCGTTCACGCCTTGAGTTATTGGACTTATCAGTTGAAGTCACCCGAAGGCGATTCCAAGGCCCTACGCCTGATCAACAAGCTGGGGCGCGACCTCCAAAGCACCGGCATGGCTCGCGTCGGTCGCGCCGCATCCTCGATCAGCGACACCTACTACGACACCGCAGACTTTGCGGGATTGATCTTCCAGAATTCACTGCTCGAAGCGCGGCTCATTCGTTATCCAGGACTTCTCTCGCTAGGCGAGCGGGCGGAATTTCAAGCACTCGGCCAAGACACGACCTTTGCCGAAACCCGGCTCAAAGGCGGCACCATCAGCGAAGTGCTGCAAAATCCTTCCGCCAAAGTTATCTTCAACAACGGTGAATTGATCCGCCTGACCTTGTCCACGTTGAAGCCGGACTTGAAAGACATCGGCTACTTCCTGACCAACGGCGTTTCACAAAATCCCGCTTACTCCGATCCGATCCTGGGCCGTTGGCGGTTTGATTCTAGCGGGACAATGCTCGCGTATCGTCGCATCAAGCCCAACATCGGCGGCGGCGAAGCCGCGCGCATCAGAGCCTGGATGCACGAGCGTTTTGCCAAATGCGTCGTCGTCGCTGCGCCGGACAAGACACTCGCGATAAAAAGTTTTGCGCCGGGAAAATTGCTTCCCGGTTTTCCATCTGCCGCTGAACTGAAAGATCTGAAGGGCGAATGGAAGGCGGACGGGACAACGAGTTACGAATTCACCCTCGAAGGCGGCACGGACAAGCGCACCGCCAAGTTTGAAGGCAATCGTCTCATGATTCAAGGTGAGGGAGCGGCCATCGCGTTCACGAAGGAAGATTGAGGACGTAACCGGAATTAGGGATGATCAGCGCAGATTAGCGGCTCCTCTTCGGAATCCGGTTGAGCTTGGCTTCAACAAAACAGGCGCGGCAAATCTTGCCGCGCCTGTTTTGGTTGTGAGTGAAATTATTTGAAGCCGTTTGTCAGATTGTGAGGCTTGAAGTTGATCAAGTTTATTGCCGTAGTCGGCAATGCGAGAACATTGTTGAACAGCGACGGTTGCGATCCCGGCATCACAGCCGTGGGACTCATGCTGTTGCCAGACTGCGATGACCCAGCGAGCAGACCGCCAGAAACTCCGGCTTCAGGATCCGCTGCGGGTGCTTCTGGCTGGTTTGTGACGAGGGACGGCATGGTCGGAGCGGTGTTGTCCACGTAGAAAATTCCCGCAATCAATACTCCACATACCGCCGCCGCGAACAACCCGGAGACGGCTGGCTTGCCCTCGATGGCTTTCCAGATGCGATACAACCACGGTGCTTGCGCGACGACGTCCTCGAAGTCTTCAATCTTGCGCACGCCTTCACCGGCGCGGATGCGGGCGGTGACTTGAAAGGAGAAGTCGTTGAAGAAGCGAGGCGGCGGCGACTCATGGCGCTTGAGCTTGAGCAACTGCTGCAACTTTTCAAAATCTTGATCTTGGTTTTCAGCACTCATATTACGTCTCTTTGTTACTTCAGATAATCCGCTAGGTATCCCTGCAACTGCTGCCTCGCGTAGAACAACCGCGACCGCACCGTCCCGACGTTGCATTCCATGATCTCGGCGATCTCCTCGTGAGCCAATCCTTGAACATCATGCATGGTCACCACGAGTCTGTGTTGTTCTGACAGCTTGAGCATGGCCTCGTTCATTTTTTTTTGCAGCTCGGCCAGCACCGCATCGCGACGTGGTGTTTTATCCGAGATCAACGCCAGTAGGTCCGGGTCTTTCTCCGCATCGAAATCCAGATCGTTCAGACTCATCATCGAGCGATTTTTGCGGGACTTGAGGAAGTTGAGCGTCTTGTTGACGCCAATGCGATAGACCCAAGTATAGAAGCTTGATCCACCTTTGAACGACTTGAGTGCCTGATAACCTTTGATGAACGCCTCCTGCGCGAGATCGTTCGCGTCCTCGTGATTGGACGTCATGTGGTAAAGCGTGGCGTAGATTCGCTCCTGATACCGACGCACAAGTTCGTCGTAAGCGGCGAGATCGCCCTGTTGGGCGCGCTGCACAATGGCGTCTTCTTCGACGCGGTTGGTGGTGGTGGCAGATTTCGGCGCGTCCGAAGACACCGCCGACTTTGCCTCCCGTTCAGGTTCCGATCCAGTCGTGCTCACTAGTATAGAGATCATTCTGACAACGCGGCCGTTTGCTGTGCCAGAAAGTCTGTCACGCCCAGCAAACCCGCGCGTCCAACCGACTCTGGCAACGACCACAGGTATTGACGGGCCTGCCCCAGATGTCGTTCAATCAAATCCAGCGTCGTCCCCAGTGTTTTATACCTGGCCAAATACTTGTTCACCGTCGCGAAAGACCCCGGCTGCCAGTCTTGCACCAGTGCTTCCAGCGCGGCGCGATCCTCCGGCGTCGCACGTTCCCACGCTAGCAACACCGGATATGTCAGCTTGCCTTTGGCGAGGTCTGTCCCCAGAGATTTGCCAGCCTGCTTCTCCGTTCCAAACAAATCCACGCAATCGTCGTAAATCTGATAAGCCGTGCCGAACGCCATGCCGAACTCGCGCAGCACAGTCCGATGCGACGGTGTGGCGTTGCCGAGAAACGCAGCCATGTCGCATGACAACGCGAACAGTTCACCCGTCTTCATTTGCAACACGCGAAAGTATTCCTTCTGCGACAACTCAAAGTTCTTCCGATGCCGAGTCTGAAGAATTTCGCCGGAACAAACGGTGTTCGTGGCCGAAGCGACAGCGCGGCAAATCTCCGGGGTCGGGAAACTGGCGGCCAGCTTCAACGCTTGAGCAAACAAACAATCACCAAACAAAACCGCGATCTCGTTGCCCCAGTTCGCCGCGAGCGTCAGCTTGCCGCGCCGCATCTCCGCCTCATCCATGACATCGTCGTGAACGAGCGTGGCTAGGTGAACCATCTCGATGATAGCGGCGACCGTGACGTGGGAATCATTCATCTTCCCGATGGAATTTGCCGCAAGTGCGACCAAAGTGGGGCGCAGATGTTTGCCGTTCCCGGTAAGTGCGTACTCGGCGTATTGAGAAAGTGCGGGGTCAAAAGCATTCACCTGTTCCGCCAGACGCTTCGTCACCGCATCCAGAAACGGCTCCACCGGCTCAACGAGTTGCTTCCAAGAAGAAGACGATCCGATGGGCGTGGGGGCGACAGAGTGCGCCGGGGTGATTTTTGACTCAACTGCCAACATGCACGCTCAATTTAGGTTTGGCACATAGGCGAGTCAAACTTGTTTCCCGGAGTGAATTGGGAAATAACGCATTCCGACAATGCCACGACATCCCCCGGAGCGCGTCCGTATCGCGGAGAACAGTCGCAGTAAGCCCGAACAACAGGACGGGTTGGTGGGCGTTTCGCCACAAATCCTTAATCAAACTCCTTAATCAAACTCTCGCCATGTCCTCACGCGCTTGCTAGGTTTTGCGCGGATGACTTCGTTCGCGCAAAAGTTTATCTCCGACTGGCTCAGTGGACTCGGACGTTTCGGGTTACTGGTCGCGGAATCGCTTGCCTCTTTGTTCACGTTCAAAGTCCGTGGGCGCGATCTGGTGTACCAACTCTATTACATCGGCGTGAAATCCCAGACCGTCGTCCTTGTCACCGGCGCGTTCACGGGAATGGTTCTCGCAGCGCAGGCTTACTATCAATTCCATCAGGTGAAGATGGACACCGCCACACTCGCACTCGTGGGCGTTTCCATGTGCAGCGAACTCGGCCCGGTGCTGACGGCGTTGATGGTGGCAGGACGCGTCGGAGCATCCATTGCGGCGGAAATCGGCACGATGCGCGTGACAGAACAGATTGATGCCCTGCGAACCCTCGCCACACATCCCGTGGATTATCTCGTCGTGCCGCGATTGCTCGCGGCGATCATCGTCATGCCCATTCTGACAGCGGAAGCCATCACCGTCGGCATCGCGGGCGGCTACACTGTGGCGGTTCATCTGCTGGGAGTTGACCCGACTTACTCGTGGCACAACATGCTTCGTTACACGACGATTCCCGACTTCTCCATAGGCCAGATCAAATCAATCGTCTTCGGTGCGATCATCGCGGTCATCGGTTGCTACAAAGGCATGACCTGTCGCGACGGTGCAGAAGGCGTGGGCCACGCCACCACGGAGGCGGTCGTATATTCCTCGATCACGATCCTCATCTGCAATTTTTTCCTCACGCTGCTGCTGGGGCGGCTCTTTCACATCATATGATCGAAGTACGCGATCTTAAAAAAAGTTTCGGCCCGCAGCCCATCCTTGATGGCGTGACCTTCAAGATCGAGGAAGGTGAATCTCTCGTCATCATCGGCCGCAGCGGCGGTGGCAAGAGTGTTCTGCTCAAACACATCATTGGCTTGCTCCAACCTGATTCTGGCGCAGTGACCATTGACGGCGAGGACATCACTCACATGGACGAGCGCAACCTGATCCGGGTGCGCAGCAAGTTCGGCATGGTGTTCCAGGGTGCGGCGTTGTTCGACTCGATGAACGTGGCAGAGAATGTCGGGTTCTCGTTCCGGCGCGAACGGAAGTTCACGGAGAAAGAGATCGCCATCAAAGTCGCTGAAGCGCTGGACATGGTGGAGTTGCCAGGCGTGGAAAAGAAAAAGCCCTCAGAGCTTTCCGGCGGCATGAGGAAACGCGTCGGCCTGGCCCGCGCGATCATCTATCATCCAAGCATCGTCCTTTACGACGAGCCGACCACGGGGCTTGACCCCATCGTGTCCGACAGCATTGATAAACTCATCATGCGCGTGACCGACCGGATGAAGGTCACCACTATCGTCGTCACTCATGACATGCGGAGCGCGCGGCGCGTGGGGCATCGCATCGTGATGTTGCACAACAAAAAGATTTACGTCACCGGAACGCCGGAAGATATTTTTGCGTCCGCCGATCCAGTGGTGCAGCAATTCATCAACGGTGTCGCCGATCCCTAGCATTGTGAGAAACAACTGTTACGACATGAGTGGTAGGACGCGCAGTCCTCTGCGCGCCGCGAACGTCGTTGAGATTCCGCTTTGTCCCAAGCGGCGCGCACGGAGTGACGCTCCCTACCCGTCTCTCGTAATTATATCGAAACTTCTTTGTCACGGTGCTAGTCCAAACTGAAAAACCATGAGCCAAACTCGAATCGAAATCAAAGTCGGCATCTTCGTCCTCCTCGGACTCTTGATGCTAGGCGGACTCACCCTGCTCTTCAGCCGCAGCACGGCGTTCTACAAAAGTTATTACGAACTCCGGCTCATCTCTGCCAACGTCGGCGGCATCAAACCCGGTGCGAAAGTCCTCATGCGCGGCGTGCAAGTCGGCAGCGTTTCCTCCACCAAGCTCAACGAGGGCGGCAAAAACGTGACGATCTTTTTCAAGGTCGAATCCCAATACAAACTTTACAGCGATGCGAAGTTCGAGATCGAGACCTCCGGATTTCTCGGCGATCAATTCATCGCGATCTACCCGACCAAAGACCTCGGCGAGTTGTTGGCAAATCAATCCGAAGTCCTGGCGCGCGAGCCGTTCAACATGCAGGAGGCCGTGGCCGTGGCCACCGAGATGATCATGAAGATCAGCGAGACGACCACGAACTTGAACGCCGCCGTGAGCGATGTGCGCCGCATGGTGTTGACCGAGCAAAAACTCAGCAAGCTCGGCGACTCGCTGGATCGGGTTGACACCATCACCGCCGAAGCGCAGAGCATGATGACCCGATTGAGCGCCGATGTGCAGGGCACGATGACACAATTGAGCGCCATTGTTTCCAACAACGCCACGCCCGTCTCCACGGCAGTGAGCAACCTTAATGTGTTCACAGCGCAACTCCCGCCGCTCGCCAGCCACGTCAATTCTCTCGTGGCCAGCAACGGCGCGGAACTCTCCACGGCCATCAAAAATCTGGAGATCGCCTCTATCACGCTCACGAACCTGATGTTCGATCTGCAAAATGGTCACGGGGTGGCAGGACGTTTGTTGCGCGATGAACAACTGGCTGCCAACCTCGGCGACATCGCCTACAATCTTTCCGTTACCACCAGCAATCTGAACACGCGCGGACTCTGGGGCATCATGTGGAAACAAAAAGTTCCCGCGCCCGCCAAAACCAACACCCTAAAATGATCGCTTCACTCTGGGCTATCCGGATTCTGTTCCTCGCGCTTTGCACCATCGCGGGCTTCTCGCTGAGTGAGCTTCGCCCCGACTTGATCCCTGGAGGCAACACAGGACTCATCGGCGTCGCCATCGGTTTCGGTTTCGGCGGGTTGCTTATCGCGCTCGACGAGATGCTCAAAGGATTTTCGCTCCGCGCCTTTTCCGCCACGACGCTAGGACTGTTGCTCGGCATCGTCGTCGCCAAGTTAATTGACAGTTCCGGCTTGTTCAACGGCGTGAGCGACGACACCCGCTGGCTGGTGCGTCTTGGATTGTTTCTCGCGTTCAGCTACATCGGCATGGTGCTGGCCATGCGCAGCAACAAGGAAGATTTCTCGCTCATCATCCCCTACGTGCGTTTCACGCGCCGCGACAAGGCGGACACATTGATCCTGCTGGACACAAGCGCGGTGATTGACGGGCGCATCGCGGAATTGCTCGAAGCAAAATTCGTCGAAGGCACGGTTCTCGTCCCGGGCTTTGTCCTCAAAGAGCTTCAACAACTCGCGGACTCAGCAGATGAAATCAAACGCGCACGCGGTCGGCGCGGTTTGGACATGTTGAACACCATCCAGCAGAATCCGAAGAACGAGGTCACGATCCATGACGGAGATTTCCCCGACGAAAAAGACGTGGACGCCAAGCTCATCCGGTTAGCGCGAAATCTCAGCGCGAAATTATTCACCAACGACCACAACCTCGGCAGAGTTGCTGCCCTGCAAAACGTCAGTTGCGTGAGCTTGCACGACTTGGCGCGCGTGTTGAAACCCGTGCTGCTTGCGGGAGATTTGCTCACGCTCAAGATCGTGCGCGAAGGCAAAGACAAGGCGCAAGGTGTCGCCTACATGCCGGACGGCACGATGGTGGTCGTGAACAACGGCCTTGCGCACGTCGGTCATCAGATTGAAGTTCAGGTGCAGAACGTAGTGCAGACAGGCGCGGGCGTGATGGTGTTTGCGGAAGCCCGTGCCAGAACTAACTAACCGGAGATCACTTATGGAAATGATAACTGTCTCGAACGAATTAAACGCCACTGAAGCGGACATGAAGTTTTCCCGCTTGGAGGCTGCTGGCTTCCATCCATTCATCAGCCAGGTGGCTTCGGCTATTTGGGGAGGAACTGCCATCGCCTCCGGGGGCATCCGCGTGCAAGTGCCCGAGGACGAAGCCGCCGAAGCGAAAGAGTTCCTCGACGGCACAGTCACGCTCGACAAGCCGCTTGAATGAACAGTCAATACGCCCGCCATCTCGCCGCACTCAAAAAACTTCTACCCGGCGAAGTCACACTCGCACCCGCGACGCTCGCGCAATACGCCGGGGACAAATGGTTCGCCACGCATCTGCCCGACGCTGTCGCCCTGCCCCGCTCCACCAAATCCGTCTCCATCATTCTGCGCTTCGCCAACCAGCACAGCATCCCCGTCACGGCACGCGGCGCGGGTCATGGTTACGTCGGCGGCTGCGTACCGTTGCGCGGCGGCATCGTGATTTCGTTGGAACGAATGAACCGCATCAAGGAGATCAATGCGGGCGATTTCGTCGTTGTCACGCAACCCGGTGTCATCACCGCCACGCTCCAGACCGAAGTGGAAAAACAGAACCGCTATTATCCACCTGATCCAGCGAGCCGTGGCGAAAGTTCCATCGGCGGCAACATCATCACCAATGCTGGCGGCCCGCGCTGTCTGAAATACGGCGTGACGCGTGATTACGTCCTCGGCCTCGAAGTCGTTCTCGCAGACGGCACGATTGTCCGCCTCGGCAGTCGCACGCACAAAAACAAAACCGGCTTCGATCTGCATCGGCTGTTCGTCGGCTCGGAAGGTTTGCTGGGCGTCGTTACCGAGGCGACGCTCAAGCTGCTGCCGCTCCCGCCGTACCGGGCGAACCTCGCCATCGGTTTCAGCTCGATGAAATCAGCCGTGCGCACGCTGCACGCGATTCTTGCCGCAGGCTTCCTTCCCGCAGCACTCGAACTGGCGGATTCATTCACTCTCGCCGCCGCCTACAAACGCACCAAGAGCGAACGCCTGCGCGGCTGCCGCGCACACCTGATCGTGGAGGTAGACGGGCAACGCTCTTCCGTTCGCAGCGAAATCGAGACGTTGCGTCGCATCATCCGCGCGCAGAAACCGCTGTTCATTGAGACCGGTCTCGGCGACAAACAATGCGAAGCCGTCTGGAAAATCCGACGTGAATTCTCCTATTCACTGCGCGACACCGGCCTGACTAAGTTGAACCAAGACATCGTCGTGCCGCGCAGCCGACTGGAGGATTTGTTCGACTTCGCCGCGCGGTTGCAAAAGAAACACCAACTGCAACTCGCCTGCTTCGGTCACGCGGGCGATGGCAACATCCACACGAACATCATGGTGGACTTCACGTTACCGGGCGCGAAACGACGCAGCGAAGCCGCGCTGGATGAATTGTTCCGGCAAGTGCTCGCGTGGGGCGGCTCGATCACCGGCGAACACGGCATCGGCATTGCCAAAAAACGCTGGTGGCCTCTGGCCGTTTCCCAAGAAGCCCGCGACCTGCATCGCGCCATCAAACTCGCCGTTGATCCGAAGGCGATCCTGAATCCGGGGAAGTTTGTTTAGGCGGCTACTGATCAAGATAGACGAAAACGTGAAGACGAAAATCAATTCTCCGTTTGGTAGTCATCGTTGAACCATTTCCGCATGAAAGCCGCACGCGCAAAATCAAAGTCAGGCAAAGCAGACTCTTATCCATCGCTGCTCCACACTCTCGTCACTCTGCTGGACGAGTCCCGACGCGCTTCCGCCCGCACCGTCAACGTCATCATGACCGCGACCTACTGGCAAGTCGGGCGGCACATCGTCGAGTTCGAGCAGGCGGGCCAGTACCGCGCCGGTTACGGTCAGCAACTGCTCGACAAACTCTCCTCCGATCCGAACAAACGCTTCGGACGCGGTTTCTCGGTGGACCACCTCGAATTGATGCGACTGTTTTACACCAGCTATTCGCCCGCGCAAATTTTCGAGACGGCGACTCGGAATTTGCCGCCCGCCGCCGCTGCCGACATTTCCGAATCAGTGATTCGGAAATCTTCCGCCGCACTCGTCCCCATGAATTCCGAATCAGTGATTCGGAAATTCACCTTCATGGAATGGTCAAAAGTTTTTCCGCTCTCCTGGACGCACTATGTTCACCTGTTGCGCCGCTCTCGTTCGCCAGAAGCGCGCGCCTTCTACGAGACCGAAGCTCTGCGCGGCGGCTGGTCCGTGCGCCAGTTGGATCGCCAGATGTCCACGCTCTTCTACGAACGCACCGCCCTTTCGCGCAACAAAGCCGCCATGCTCCGCAAAGGCGCTCGCCCTCGCCCGTCCGACCGCGTCACCCCGGAGGAAGAAATCAAACACCCGCTCGTCCTCGAATTCCTCGGCCTCAAGGACGAATACTCAGAAACCGAACTCGAAGACGCCCTCATCCGCCACCTCGAAACCTTCCTTCTCGAACTCGGGGGCGACCTCGCCTTCATCGGACGCCAGCGGCGGCTGCGCATCGGCGGACAATGGTATCGCGTGGACCTCCTGTTCTTTCATCGCACTCTCCGTTGCCTGCTGGTGATTGACCTCAAGACCAAACCGCTCATTCACGCCGACGCCGGCCAGATGCATCTGTATTTGAACTATGCCCGCGAACACTGGACGCGCCCCGGCGAAAATCCGCCCATCGGCCTGATCCTCTGCTCCGAGCAAGACCACGCCGTCGCCCGCTACGCGCTGGCCGGCCTCGATAACAAAATCCTCTCTGCCGAATACCGCCTCGCGTTGCCGTCGGAAAAAACCCTGACCGCCGAACTCGAACAAACCCGCCGCGCCCTCGAACTCCATCAATCCGTGAAACGAAAGCAACGCGGTGCAAACCGACGACGCCCCTGATTGCACTCTCAACCATGAACCCTCTACCAACTCCCGGCATTGACGCGACGAAGAAATTGCCGGACAAACACGGCATCGGCATCGCCAAAAAACGCTGGTGGCCTCTGGCCGTTTCCCAAGAAGCCCGCGACCTGCATCGCGCCATCAAACTCGCCGTTGATCCGAAGGCGATCCTGAATCCGGGGAAGTTTGTTTGAAGCAGTAACGACCTTGCGCGTGGCGATTGACCCCTTATCCTGGGGTCATGGATCAAGCCATTCTGGAAAAAGAAGCGTTGAAGCTCACTCCTGCCGAACGCGCCGTGCTTGCCGACATCCTCCTCTCCAGCCTTGACGACGAAAGCACCCGACAGAACGAAGCCGCTTGGGGAGCGTTCCTGTAGCGACAACTAAACTTCCCGCCTTGCGGCATGGCCACACGGTGCTGTTCATCCCGACTTTCAAGTTAGTGCAAAAACTTTTGCTCGCCAAGAAAGCGTTAAAACTCGAAGCACTGCTCAAGAAACTCGACCGGTATGCGGTCGTATGCCTGGTCGACATCGGCTACGTGCAGCAGGATCGGGAAGAGATGGAAGTGTTGTTCACGTTCCTGGCCGAGCGCTACGAGCGGCGCAGCGTGATGATCACCAGCAATCTGGTATTCTCGAAGTGGGATCAAATCTTCAAAGACCCGATGCCAACTATGGCCGCCATTGACCGGCTGGTGCATCACGCCACCATCTTGGAGTTCGATGGTGAAAGTGTGCGAACAAAGAAAGCCAAAGCCCGACAGACTGCTAGCAAACACCCTAAGGGCTCTCAGCAGAGCTTTTCTTGGGTTTGAGGCGTTGTCGGCTTATTCCCCGTGCGGCGAAGCGCTTTGTCGGTAGAATATTTACTTTCCTGCCCAAGGACTTGTGCTACGCTGGTCACACATGGGGAGGACTGAAGCAGATCCAAGAGAGGGGCTTGGTAGAGCGCGCAATCCCGTATTTGCCACCACGCATTGGAGTGTGGTAGTGCAGGCGGGTGCCGAACCATCGTCGGTTGGCACGGCGGCGCTAGAGAAGCTGTGTCGCACGTATTGGTATCCGCTCTTTGCGTTTCTCCTCCGCAAGGGCCACCGCGAGGCGGACGCGCAAGACCTCACCCAACAATTTTTCACGCGGTTGCTGGAATCGAAGTCGTTGCGGACCGTGGACGCGCGCAAAGGCAAGTTCCGCACCTTCCTTCTGGCCAGCCTCGGGCATTTTCTGTCCAACGAACGGGATTTTGCAAACGCCGCCAAGCGCGGGGGTGGCCGCCCCATTCTTTCTCTAGAGGCCATGGCTACCGAGGAGTGGCAGCGATTCGAACCCGCCACGGCGTTGTCCCCGGACAAGTTGTATGACCAACGGTGGGCGATGACGCTCTTGACCAACGCGGTGACGCGCTTACGCGCAGAGATGGTCGCTGCGGGAAAATTGAGCCAGTTCGAAGTGCTGAAAACTTTTTTGACAAACGAATCCGCCCCTGGCGAATACGCGCAAGTGGCCCAGCGCTTGGAAGTGAGCAGCCAATCCGTGGCCGTCTCAGTGCATCGCCTGCGCCAGCGGTATCGGGAACTGGTGCGTGCCGGAGTAGCAGATACGGTTTCCAGTCCGCTGGAGGTGGAAGAGGAAATGCGACATTTATTCGCAGCCTTGAATACCTGAGGGCTTAACCACAAAACCAAATATCCTGAAATCGCACGCCCAAATTTCTTCTTAGCATGTTTGTGGTCCTCCTCAATTCATGACCGCGGCATCAATGTGTCCGCAGTGCGGGACACCGCTGTTAAGCGGTGCGGCCGGCGGCTTATGCCCAAAATGTCTCGGGTCCTTGGGCTTCGCTGCCGCGTTGTTTCCAGAAGAGAACCGCCCCGTCTCCGATGAAAAAGCGCTCCATCGCTTGGGGGACTATGAATTGCTGGAGGAGATCGCGCGCGGCGGGATGGGGGTGGTTTACAGAGCGCGGCAGCTCAGTTTGAATCGCACCGTGGCTGTGAAGGTGGTTTTACGCGGCCCTTTCTCCAGCCCGGAATTCGTCCAACGATTTCGGACGGAAACCGCCGCCATGGCCACGTTGCAGCATCCCAACATCGTCGCCATCTATGAAGTCGGCGCAGAACGGCAGGAGCACTTTTTCTCGATGGAATACATCGATGGACCGAATCTGGCCGAAGTGGTTCGCGGGAAGCCTTTGCCCACGCAGCGCGCGGCGGAATATCTCCAGACCATCGCCGCCACGGTGGCATATGCGCATCAACGCGGCGTGCTGCATCGCGACCTCAAACCTTCCAACGTGCTATTGGATGCGTTCTCGCAGCTGCACATCACCGACTTTGGTCTCGCCAAACTGCTCGGCACCGATGCGGATTTGACCACCACCGGGCAAGTGTTGGGGTCGCCGAATTATATCGCGCCGGAGCAGGCGGTGGGAAAACGCCACGAAGTCGGACCAGCGGCGGACATCTATTCATTGGGCGCCATTCTTTACCACCTCATCACAGGCAACCCGCCGTTTCAGGGTGAAACCCTGCAGGACATTTTGCTTCAGGTGCAGAACGTTGATCCAGTCGCGCCGCGTCGGTTGAATCCGAGCGTGCCGGTGGATCTGCAAACCATCTGCCTGAAGTGTCTGCAAAAAGAGCCAGGCCGGCGTTATCGCTCCGCGCAGGAACTTGCCGACGATCTGAGGCGTTTTCTCGATCATGAACCCATCGAAGCGCGCGCGGTTTCCGCGCTGGAAAAGCTCTGGCTCTGGGGCAAACGCCACCCTGTGCTGGCCGCGCTCACCATGGCGCTGCATCTCGTGGTCATACTGGGCCTCGCCGGCATTCTCTGGCAATGGCGGGCCGCGGAAGATTATGCCGCGCGCGTGCGGCTGAATTTATATGCGGGCGATGTGAGCTTCGCCGCGCGGGCGTTACAACGCGGCGACCTCGGACTCGCACGCCGGACCTTGGAGGACTGGCAGCCGCAAGCGGGCGAGTCGGACTTACGCGGCTTCGAATGGTATTGCCTCTGGAGCCGCTGCCATGGCGAGCAGCTGGCGGAGCTCGGAAAACATGAGTGGATCGTGACCTGCACGGATTTCTCCCCCACCAGCCAATGGTTGGCCACCGGCAGCCAGGATCAATCGGTAAAAATCTGGGATGTGGCGCGCCGCGCGTTGGTCACCACCCTTCCCGCCGCCACTGGCGCGGTATGGTCCGTCACCTTCACTCCAGAGGGACGACAATTAGTCACCGCCGGCCAAAGCGGCGTGACGATCTGGGATTGTGCAACGTGGCAACCCGTCCGCCACTTGCCGGGACAAACCGCGTCGCTGGCGCGAAGCGCTCCGCTGCTCGCGAGTGTCGAAGTCTCCTACTTTTATTGGTGGCAACCGCCGGGGGCGGTGACTGTGTGGAACTATGCGACCGGCGAAAAACTCCGAACGTTTCCTAAACCTGGTCGCACCGCGGCGCTCGCACCGGATGGATCGGTTCTGGCCATTGCCGGATTGGAACGAGGCGTTGATCTGTGGGAGGTCACCACGGGCATTTTACTCCGCACCATCGAGTCCACCAATGCCGTCCGGGGATTAGAATTTTCCCCCGACAGCCAACAATTGGTGATCATGGGCCGCGCGATGCCTCCAGTGCTACACGACCTGCGCGGCGGCCATCCGCCGGGCGCGATCTTGGGCCACACTATGGAGGTCTGGGATGCCGCATTCACGGCGGACGGCAGCGTCCTTGCCACGACCAGCTCCGATCAAACGGTCCGCCTCACCGATCTACGAACTGGGACAACAAAATCCGTCCTGCGAGGGCACGAGCATGAAGTCTGGTCCGTGGCGTTCAGCCCCGATGGGAAAACACTCGCCACCGGCGGCAAAGATCGCCGCGTATTACTTTGGTCCCCCGAAGCGCCGCCTGCCACTTCTTACATCCCCAACCAAGGCACGTTGCATCCGTTCTTTTCCCCAGACGGCAAGCAGATAGTCACCACTGGCACGACCAATGCCCCCGCCTCTTCCGCTGTGCGCGGGTTAAACGACCTGAGTGCGGTGCAAGAAATCAAGGGCCGCCGCACCATGAGCTTCACCGCTGACGGTCAGCGGCTCGTCCGCTGGGGTCGCGGGGCAAAATCATTGTCGGTCGTGACTCCGAATTCCACCAATGTGACCTCAATCCCATTGGAATACTGCGACGACAAGAGCACTGGCGTGGAATATCAAGGCTTCACGCTCGACGGGAAAACGCTGTTCTTCGTGGATCAACTGGGGCGGGTGGCGGTTTGGGATGCGACTTCGGGTAAACTATTGAATTTATTACAAGGTCCGCCGCCGCCGATCAGTGCTGGCTCGATTTCGCCCGGCGGCCGCTTCCTCGCCCTTGGCGCGCAGAAAGAGAGTGTGATCCGTTTGTATGACTTGGCTTCCGGTCGGGAAGAAATGTTGAGGGGTCACCGCGACACCATCCGGGGACTGGCCTTCTCCGCTGACGACGCGACCTTGGCCAGTGGCAGTCTGGACGGAACCATCCGCCTCTGGAAGACCCGGCCCGGCACATTCGTTGCCGAATTGCCCGGCCACATGGAAGAAACTTCAGCCGTCGCGTTCTCGCCAGATGGGCGGACTTTGGCCTCGGTGAATATGAATCTCTCAGTCAAACTCTGGCACATCCCAACGCAGCGCGAGCTTGTCTCCTGGGATTTTCCGAATGCGGGCGATTTCCTCACCTTTTCGCCGGACGGCCGCTTTCTGGCGCTGACCACCCGCACCAACTCCGTTTACCTCTTCGACGCCCCGCCCTTAGAAGTGTTGGATGATACGAACCGCTGACACAAAACTCGGGCTCTAGGGCGAAACGCCCCGTTGGCCTGATGATTAGCCTCCCCTAAAAACGGTGTCCAAGGTCTCAGTGTTTGAATCCGAAGATTTCCTGTAATCCACCCTGATTTTTCCTTCTAAGTCATTTGCAGGCCCAGTGCGCCTCGTTACCAATGAGCTACAACAAGTTTATATGCCGCAGTCTAAATGGACGGCTTCTGCCGGTCAGCATCTTCCCCTATCTGGTGCTGGCTCTGGTGACGCCGCTCACGCCTGCGGCACAGGCGGCCGGCTCTCCAAACCGCACTTTACCCCACGTTGAAACGCCCCGGACAGGATTACACTTTTCAAGTAATCCGTCAGAGGCGGAGATTTTCATGGCGCAAGTTTTTGACGAGCCGCTCGTTCCAATCGGGGGCAAACCAACACCAGCCGAAAACGCGGCTCTGGCTGTTGCGCTGGGGGCGCATGCCCAGCGGACCAGTCCAGATCAGTTCTCTAACCTCACAGGCTTTTTGGCGCAACATCCGGAGTCGCCGTGGCGGGCGGCGCTCCTCACTGGTCTTGGCCTGGAGTATTATCAGGCCGCCTACTACTCGCGTGCCCTGGAAGCCTGGCGGGAGGCTTGGGCCTTGGGCCAGCAGGCGTCGGATGCCAAAGGCAAATTCCTGGCAGATCGCGCTGTTTGCGAACTCGCGGGACTGTATGCGCGGCTGGGACGGATGCCGGAATTGGAATCTCTGCTGAAGTCGGTTGAGCAGCGCGTCTTCCTCGGCGGCGGCCCAGAGCGGATCAACCTGGCCCGCGAGGCGCTTTCTTTGATGCAATATCAGCCCGGTGTTTCCTTTCGCTGCGGGCCGCTGGCGTTACAGTCCATTCAGAGATTGCGCGAACCTGAGTCCAACGGCGATGGCATGGCGATTTTTAATTCTGCCTCCACCCAGAAAGGCTTCTCACTGACCCAAGTGGCCGAACTCTCCAAGTCCAGTGGTCTAAATTACCAGATGGCCTTTCGGAAACGCAGCGGCGAGTTCATCGTCCCGTCGGTGGTGCATTGGAAAGTCGGGCATTATGCGGCCTTGGTCCGGCAGGTTGGGGATCGGTATCTCTTGGAGGATCCGACGTTTGGCAACACGGTTTGGGCGACGCGGCAAGCGTTAGATGCGGAAACCAGTGGTTACTTTCTGATCCCGCCTGGAGACTTGCCGCGCGGCTGGCGCAGCGTGGCCGGGGCCGAAGGCGGAACGATTTGGGGCAAAGGAATCACGAGCGGAATTGATCCGGACAATTACACCCCGGAAGATCAGCAGGGTGGAATATGTTCCAACAGCGGTGGCGTGGGGATGGCCGTTACAGGTGTTCATTTGGGGATTGTCAGCCTGCAGATCCGCGATACGCCAGTGGGCTACCAGCCGCCGGTTGGCCCTCCCGTAAACTTTACCGTGCGCTTCAACCATAGGGATTATGTGCAACAGCCCAGCCAGATTTCCCGCAAGCTGGGGCCGCGCTGGACCCACGATTGGGAGGCATATATTACTGACTCTCCGCTCAATCCCTTGGCGGATGTGAAGTATTTTGTTGGAGGAGGGGGCGCGCGAACATTTACCGGGTTCAACACGAACTCCCAAACATACGCCCCACAGCAGTTGGAGCAAACGCAACTCACGCGCACGGGGGCGAACAGTTATGAAATGCTTTTTCCGACCGGGTCCAAAAAAATATTCAATTTGCGCCAGGGAGCAAAAGTTTTCCTAACCCAAGTGGTGGACCCCGCCGGCAACGCCGTCACATTGACGTGGAGCGGGGATCGCTTGGTGGCGCTGACCGATGCCATCGGGCAAGTAACGACAATCGCCTACGAGCATCCTGCCGCGCCGGATTTGATCACCAAAGTCACCGACCCGTTTGGCCGGTTCGCGACGTTTGACTACCAGACCTTTGAACTTCTCTTAGACACGGACAACAACGTCAATACTGCGCCCGTGCAAATGCCGGTTTATGCACTGGCGGGAATCACGGACGTCATTGGCATTTCCTCTCAGTTTGCGCATCAGATTGTGGCGGGCACAAACAACTCGGCGGATCTCTCCCTCGTCTCGATGACCACTCCTTACGGCACGACTGCTTTCATCAAGGGACAAACCGGCAGCACATATGAGGCAACCCGTTTTGTGGAAACGATCTATCCGGACGGAAGCCGCGATCGCGTGGAATACAATCAAAATCAAAATACCAACGGGATCGCTCATTCCGATCTGTCAGCCGTGGTGCCAAGCGGAATGAATGTGTTCAATTCATATCTTTCCGCTCGCAACACGTTTTACTGGAGTCGCAACGCGTATGCGCAAGGATCTGGTGATTATTCCAAAGCAAAGATCTATCACTGGTTGCATTCGCAAAATACCGCCATCACGGCCGGGATTTTGGAGAGCATTAAGGAGCCGCTCGAGCGGCGGGTGTGGTTTTCCTATCCGGGGCAAGTCTCGCCATATTTTGTCCCGGGCAGCAGTGACCGTCCCACTCAGATAGGTCGGGTGCTTGATGACGGCGTCACACAGTTGTATTCCTTCGGCTACAATAGGTTAGGCCATGTGACGAATTCCATCGATCCCGTCGGTCGGGAATTGAGTTACGTCTATTCAACCAACGAAATCGATGTTCTGGAGATTCGGCAGACGCGCGGCACAAACAACGTGCTGCTCGCCCGCGCCACCTACAACTCCCAACATCAGCCGTTGACTCTCACCGATGCCGCAGGCCAAACCACCACAAATACTTACAACAATCGCGGGCAACTGCTAACCACGACCAACCCCAAAGCGGAGACCACCACCTACACCTATGACGCCAATGGGTATCTCACGGTGGTAGATGGACCGTTGCCGGGGGCAAGCGACGTCGTGACGGCTACCTACGACGACTTTGGTCGGTTGCGCGCCAGAACCAGTGTGAGTGGTTACACGTTGACGTTTGCTTATGACGCCATGGATCGGCTGGCCCGCGTGACGTATCCCGACACAACTTTCGACCAATACACCTACAACCGCTTAGACCTAGTTGGCGTGCGGGACAGCGCGGGGCGCCAGACTTTGTTTGCTTACGACAACATGCGGCAACTGACCCAACAAACCGATCCGTTGGGGCGAGTCACCCGCTTTGACTGGTGTGCCTGCGGCAGCTTAGAAAGCTTGGTTGATCCGATGGGGCGGATGACCCGATGGCGCACGGACGTGCAAGGCCGCCAGGTCAGCAAGCAAACCGGGGATGGGACTAAAACCAGATACCTCTACGAAAACACCACCAGTCGGCTGCGCAGGGTGACTGACGAAAAAGAGCAGGCGACGATATACGATTACAACCGCGATGACACTCTGAAGTCCGTCGGCTACGCCAATGTGGAGGGGGTGACCCCCGGCGTCAGTTACCTGTGGGATGCGGATTATCCACGGTTGCTCACCATGACGGACGGCACGGGAACCACGCTATATTCGTATAAACCCATCACCACCGTGCCGATTCCAGGTGCCGGAACTTTGGCCAGCATTGATGGCCCGCTCCCAGATGACACCATCACCTTTGGTTTTGACGAACTGGGGCGGCGCGTCTCCACCGCGATAAATGGGGTGGCAACATTGCAGACCATAGACGGGCGCGGTCGGACGGTAATGGAAACCAATGCTCTGGGGAGTTTTACCTACGGCTACGCCGGCAACTCCCGCCGCGTGGTGGCGCAAACGTCCCCTGCGAACCAGACCACGGAGTTAAGTTATTTCGATAACCTGCAAGATCGCGAACTCCAACGCATCACTCACAAAGTGGGGGCCACCAAGGTTTCCGAATTCATTTATGGCCGCGATGTTCCGGCGGGGCGGATCACTTCCATGTCGCAGCAAGCGGGCGTATCATCGCCAAACCTCAACACCTTCGGTTACGACCCCGTCAATCAACTGTTGGCCGTGACGGTTACCAATGGGGGAACACGCGTCAGCACCTACGCCTATGCTTATGACCCGGCGGGGAACCGCCTGACCGAACAGGCCGGCACGTCAAACTACGCCGCCAGCTACAATGCGTTGAATCAGCTCAGCACCAGCACTGCGCAGGCTGTCGCGCGCACCAACGAGTGGGATGCCCTGGATCGGCTGGTTACCGTCACGACTGCCGCGGCGCGCACAGAATTCACCTATGACGGGCTCAGCCGCCTCGCCAGCATCCGGCAGTTGAGTAACGGGACTCACGTTTCCCTGCGGCGCTTCGTATGGTGCGGGGACAAAATTTGCGAAGAGCGCGACGACGCGGGCGTGGTCCAGAAACGGTTCTTCGACCAAGGGATGAAAGTGGAAAGCGGCCCTAATGCGGGTAACTATTTTTATACCCGTGACCATCTCGGGTCGATTCGGGAACTGCTCGATGCCACCGGCGCGGTGCGCGCCCGTTACGCCTATGATCCTTACGGCCGCCGCACCAAACTCAGCGGCGACTTGGAGGCAGACTTAGGCTTTGCCGGCATGCTCTGGTCCGCCGAGGTCAACCTCAACCTCACCCACTACCGGGCCTACGAGCCGCAATTCGGCCGCTGGCTCTCGCGGGATCCCCTCAAGCATGCAGAGTTGGAGCAAGGTCCCAATCTCTATGCTTATGTGGGCAACGATCCGGTCAACCTGCGCGACCCTTTTGGACTCTCCGTTAAAGGCACTTGGGAAGATTTCAAGAAGACTGCGTGGGATATAACCGATACCAGTTCGAATTTCTGGTTGGACTTCTTTAGTGCTTACTACATTCGCCATGAGTATCGAATCGCCAACCTGCGTCTCCCCAATCGCTCCGGCTGGCTTGCGACTCCAGCCAGTCGGTTGAGCAGTTCGATTGGTTGGGCCATCGGGGCAGGCATCACCGTGCTCACCATGACCGACTGCGATACCGTAGAAGGAATTTTCTCCCTGGTCCGACAAGGCAAAGGCGGGATGGCCAACAAATACGCCGACCGGATGTACAAGCAACTTGAAACCGATCTATGAGATTTTTCCCATCGCCAATTTGGAATCAAATCATCCGGAGGGTTTTGAGGACACGCCGCCCTTTCGGCGCGAGCACTGCGATCTTTGGTTCGGTCTTTGCTCTGGGATTATTGGTGACAACCGCTGGGGTTACCTCGGCGCAAGGTTCGCAGTTCGCTTTCGATGCCAACGGCAACCTTGTCGCTCAAACCGCATCAGTCAACGCCACGCCGCAAATCCTGGGTCAACCAACAGACCAGATGGTCACGCTAGAGGGCGCGGCCTCCTTCAGTGTCGTCGCGGCCAACACCCGCGAGCTCACCTACCAATGGCGCTTCAACGGCAACAACCTCAGCGGCGCCACCGGTGATGCCCTGCTGCTGACCAATATCTCCGCGGGAAACATCGGCCAATATTCCGTCGTGCTCGCCAATAGTTTCGGAAGCGTGACCAGCACCCCAGCGGCCTTGCTGCTGGATG
Source organism: Akkermansia muciniphila (assembly GCA_945882065.1). Taxonomy (GTDB): domain Bacteria; phylum Verrucomicrobiota; class Verrucomicrobiia; order Limisphaerales; family JADLHS01; genus JADLHS01. The sequence continues at coordinate 6,260 of CAMCWI010000012.1, read as the reverse complement.
GCGATGGCGATGGCTTGCCTGATTCCTGGGAGCAATCCTATTTCGGCGGATTGAGTCAGAATCCCGGTGCCGATTTCGACGGCGATGGGGTCTCCAACGAGGGCGAATATCAAAATGGAACAAACCCAACAAACAGCACATCGACCACTTTTCAGCTGACGGTGTTCAACGACGCCGGCAGGGTGTCCGTAAACCCGGGCCGGACCACCTTCACCAATGGCGAAGTCGTCACCCTCACCGCGACGGCATTTGCCCCGAATACCTTCCATGGCTGGAGAGGAGCGACCAACTCCAGCGAGAATCCCCTGACCTTGGTCATGGATGGCAATAAGACGATTTATGCCTATTTGAGCTCATACGACATGACGTGGACGAACGCCAGCGGGGGAGATTGGAACAGGTCTTCAAGCTGGAGTCCCGACGTAGTTCCCGGCCCCAACGACAACGTCACAATAGCCCGCAATATCAGCGTGACGCTCAACAGCGATGTGAACATTGGCAGTCTCACGTTGGGAGCGGGGGCCAGCCCGACGCTTGCCGGGACGGGCGCACTCACTGTGAAGCGAGATTCCTCTTGGTCGGGCGGATCGATGAGCGGCAGCGGACGAATCATTGTTCCGCCGGGGGTCGCTTTCGATATCACCGGGACTGCAACCAAGTCGCTAAGCGGGGGACGGTCGTTGGAGAATGGAGGGACGTTGGTCTGGACAGGCGGAAACATCCAGATGAGCGGGGCGGTGATCACCAACCGCGCGGGCGCTCTGCTCGAAGTCCAAGGCACGGGCGAGTTGAGTTACTCCAGCGGCGTGGAGTCGCAATTGGACAACGCGGGCCTGTTCCGCAAGACCACCGCTGTCACCAACACTGTCACCCGTTATATCGCGTTCAACAATTACGGCGCCGTGGACCTGCTGGCCGGCACGCTGCTCTTGGAAGGTGGCGGCTCGAACAACGGCACGATCGACTTGGCGGCCAGCGGCACCTTGCATCTGGCGTTCCAGACATTTACTGGGAATGCAGGCTCAAGCCTCACAGGCGCAGGAAAATTCATCGTGAGCGGCGGGACCGCTAATCTGACGGGTAATTCCATTTGCACGATGAACACGCTGATTGTGAGCGGCGGAACGGCCAACTTCAGCGGCACGGGTGCGGTCACGCCCGCGCTGCTGACCCTCAGCGACGGCACGTTGACCGGCACGCAATCATTGACTGTGCTGACGCAGATGACGTGGTCAGCAGGATCGATGACCGGCAGTGGCCGGACCATCATTGCGCCCGGCGGGGTGCTCAACCTGGCCAACCCTAGCGCCGTCAGCTTGACGACGCGCACCTTAGAGAATGGAGGGACGTTGGTCTGGACAGGCGGAAACATCCAGATGAGCGGGGCGGTGATCACCAACCGCGCGGGCGCTCTGCTCGAAGTCCAAGGCACGGGCGAGTTGAGTTACCCCAGCGGCGTAGCGGCGCAATTGGACAACGCGGGCCTGTTCCGCAAGACCACCGCTGTCACCAACACTGTAAACAGTGGAATCGCGTTCAACAATTACGGCGCCGTGGACCTGCTGGCCGGCACGCTGCTCTTGGAAGGTGGCTATCATTCTACTCCGACCGCCTCGCTCCGTTATGCGCTCAGCGGAAGCGGGGCGGGCAGCGGATACGGCCGACTCCAAGTTTCCGGCAACGTTACGAATACCGGCTCACTGAGTATCCGGCTGGCCAACGGGTTTGTTCCTACCACGAATGACACTTTCACAGTGCTGACGGCAGGCACGCGTAGCGGGACGTTTGCCAATTTTTATTTTCCTTCCAACGAAGTGTCGATGCAATTGAGCAACACCGCCAATTCAGTGGTGGTCCGCGTGACAGAAGTCTTCGCCGCTGATCAGCCGCTGCTGCACATAGAAAAAATCTCCCCGAGCAGCGTTCGACTCTATTGGGCGACGAATTACCCTGACTTCCATCTGGAATACAAAACGAGTCTCACTACCACCAACTGGGCGGCGTCCGTGGCGTCCCCACTCCTTAGCGGTACAAATTTTGTCGTCACCAACTCCGTATTTGGGGCGAGTCGCTTTTATCGCCTGAGCCGGTTGCCCGCCCCGCCCGTGACCCCGCCCACCCTGACCATCCAAACTATTAACAATAACAGTGTCCGCCTGCTCTGGCCGGTGGTTGACCGCCAGTACACGCTGCTTTCCAACACTAACTTGGCAGGAACGAACTGGGTCATAGTCACGCCGCCTCCCACCATCACAGGCGGCAACCATGTCGTCACCAATACCATTAGCGGTAGCGCCAAGTTCTATCGCTTGATAAATCCTTAACCCTAGCAGCCTGTGGGACTTAGGCGTGAAAGTTTTTTTGAAAATGACTCCTGACCAAATAATTAAACAAGTGAGAATCACCAAGGGGCGTTAATGAACCGCGAAACCTCCCAGCCCTGCACGTCATGAAAATCAAAAACCATCTTCTCGTTCTCGCGGCGTTGCTGCTGGCGAACACCGGCGGGCCGTTATCGGCGCAACTGGTCGCGGACGGCACCACCGCCGCCATCAATGCCACCAGCACCAACCTGACGAGTGATTTAATCATCGGCACGAATGGCGCGTTCACCACGCTGGTCATCGCCAACGCCGGCGCGGTCACCAATTCCGGCAATGGCATCATCGGACAAAACTTAACCGCCTTGACCAACCAGGTGATCGTGACAGGCCCGAATTCAATCTGGAGCATCGGCGGGAATTTGAACTTCGGCCAGCTTGGCTCGTACAGCCGGTTGACCGTGACAAACGGGGGGCGCGTTGATTGCAACTTCGGAAACATGGGGTTTAACGCCGGCAGCGGAAACCTGGCAATCGTGACCGGCGCCAACTCGGTTTGGACGAACCGGAACGGTTTGAACGTCGGCAATATCGGCAACTTCAACCGGTTGGTCGTGACCGACGGCGGCCGGGTCGAAAGCGGCAGCATCATCAATATTGGCAACGTCAGCGTGTCCAACCAGCTCCTGATCGCCAGCGGCGGCCGCCTGTCGAGCGTGAGTGGCACGCTGGGCAACCAGGCCGCCAGCAAAGGCAACGTGGCTGTGATTACGGACGCGGGGTCGCAGTGGACGAGCGTTTCAGGACCCAAGGTGGGAGAGAACAGCGCCTTCAACCAGTTGTTCATAACCAATGGCGGGAAAATTTTCTCCGGCGGTGCCTACGTCGGCGGCAACGAAGCCCAGAGCGGCTCTGGCACCAGCAACTCCGTGGTCATCACCGACACCGGCTCGGCCTGGACGAACACCGGCACATCGTCCGTCGGAAACTTCGGAAAGTACAATCGGTTGACGATCTCCAACGGAGGGGTGATGCGCAACACCGCTTCGTTCGCCAGCCTGGTGCTGGGCTGGCAACCTGCGGGCGGCAATAACACGGTGGTCGTAACGGGGACGAATTCATTATTTTCCAACCTTGGGACTTTTGGCGCTATGACTGTTGGCCAGGGCAGTTCGTTTAATCAACTGCTGGTAAGCGACGGTGGCGTCGTCGAGACCGACACCGGCGAGTTGGCGGGAAACTCCGTCAGCAGTAACAATGTGGCAGTGGTCACCGATCCGGGGTCGCGCTGGTTCAGCCGCTTCGCCTTTTACGTCGGCAATGCCGGTTCGGGCAATCAATTGACCGTGCAAAACAGCGGCCTCGTCTCAACGCCGACTTTTTATCTGGGCAATGCGAACACGTCCTCCAACAACACAACCATCGTCACCGGCGGCAGCATCATCGTCACGAATTTGACAAGCACGGGTATTGCCGATGTTCGCCGCGGCGCGCTCACCCTGAATTCCGGCCTCGTGCGCGCCAACATCTTCCTGCTGACCAACGGCACGCAAAGCCAGTTCACCTTTAACGGCGGCACCTTGCAGACCGGGTCCACGGTCAACAGCAACGGCTCGCCCTTCACTGTCGGCGACGGCGCATCACCGGCCACGCTGGAACTGGTCGGAAACGGAACGCACGTCTTTCCCATCGGCCTGCAAATCACGAACAACGCCCTGCTCAAAGGCAGCGGCACAATCGTCGGCAACTTCACCAACGCGAGCGGTGGCACGCTTTCGCCCGGCGCTTCGATTGGCAAACTCATCGTCAACGGAAACGTCACCCTCGCCGACGGCAGCACCAACGTGTTCGAGCTGGACAAAAGTTCCGGGACGAATGACAACCTCACCAGCCTGACCAGCGTGACCTATGGCGGCACGTTGCAACTGACCAACCTCAGCGGCACACTGGCTGGCGGCGATGCCTACAAACTTTTCACCGCCACCAGCTACGGCGGCGCGTTCAGCGCGCTGGTTCCGTCCACGCCTGGCGCGGGCATGGAGTGGGACACGAACAGCCTGACCACGGACGGCACCTTGCGCATCCTGTTCAAGCCGTACATCACGTCGCAGCCGACGAACAAAACCGTTTTTGTCGGGCAAAACGCGACCTTCAACGTGACCGCCGCCGGGACCGCGTCGTTGAGTTATCAATGGCGGTTCGCCGGCACCGACATTGGTGGGGCAACCACGAACAGTTACACACGAGCCAACGCGCAACCCGCTCACGCGGGGGGTTACACCGTCGTAATCACCAATTACCTCGGCAGCGTGACGAGCGATGTCGCCACCTTGACAGTCAATGTTCCCGGCGTGGCCACCAACATCGTCATCAGCCAGATTTACGGCGGCGGCAACAACAGCGGCGCGACCTACCGGAGCGATTTTGTTGAATTGTTCAATGCCAGCACGAACACCATCAACCTGGCCGCCTGGTCCATTCAATACGCCGCCGGCAACAGCAGCAGTTGGAGCGTCGGCAACCTGCGCGCCTCCATCGCGCCTTACGGCTACTATCTTGTGCAAATGTTTTCGGGCATCGCGAACGGCATCATGATTCCAACCGCCGACGCCACCAACACCATCAACATGAGTGCCACCGCCGGCAAAGTTGCGCTCGTGACCGATCAGATTCCCCTCAGCGGTGCCAATCCCGTCGGGGCTATCACCATTACTGACTTCGTGGGCTTCGGCAACGCCAGCGCGTTTGAGGGCACCGGGCCGGCCAGCGGGCCCGTCGGAAACGCCACGGCCGTCCTGCGCAAGAACGGCGGCTTCACCGAGTCCAACGACAACGCCAATGACTTCACCACGCTCACGCCACCCGCGCCGCGCAACACCGCCTCGCCAGCCAATCCACCAGTTGTTCCGGTTATTCCCGCCACGCTCGGTTCGCCGTCGTACGCCACAAACAACCAGTTTCAATTCACCGTCACCGGCACAGCGGGAACGAACTACATCGTGCAAGGTGCCACCAACCTCGCGACGACCAACTGGCTCGCGCTCTTCACCAATACAGCCCCGTTCAACTTTGTTGAAACCAACGCATCGGTGTTCCCACAGCGGTTCTATCGCGCGGTGTTCCTGCCGTGAGGCGAGCAACCTTCCCTTAAACCGGAATCATCCCGTTGGAATCTTGGGGAGCACAGCCGCCCCGGCGGCAGTCCGGCGCGCCCTCGCGCCGAACCCGGAAGCACCCAGTACCACCAAACGGCCAATCTCTGAATCTATGCTGGTTTATTTCCTTTGCGTCTTTGCCCTTTGGGGCCTTGGCGTTAAATGTCTTCGGCATGGTTCCGGTTAAAATGGCAACAGAGCCGCCCGGTTCAAGGGGCGGCTGGATTTTTACCGGCGAGTCTCCGCTGCGGGTGTTGGAATTTGACCCAATGCCCGCGCCGGCTCGCGCGGTGGCCGGCTAGTTACAACTCCAGTCGGAGCGGAATTCCTTGTACGCCTTTTCGACGGCTTCGCGGGTTTCGCCCGTGCGCTTCTGTATCCGGCCAAACAATTCGTCCGGCTGGCCTTCGTCGTATTGGAGATCGTCATCCGTGAGCGTAGCCCATTTCTGTTTCAGCTTGCCCTTGGTGATGTTCCAGCCGCCTTTAATTTCGAGTGGGGTCATAATTTATTTGATTTTGTGGTTTTTTCATCCGCCGTCAACGTGGCGGCAAAAGGGCGCCCGCGGGTGGCGGGTGGCAGAGGCACTTGGCTACATGCGATCACTCTTTGGCGGTGATGTTGTTTTCGATCTCGGTCACGCCCTTGACTTGCGGGCAAGACCGCCGCCTCCGATCAGTGCTGGCTCGATTTCGCCCGGCGGCCGCTTCCTCGCCCTTGGCGCGCAGAAAGAGAGTGTGATCCGTTTGTATGACTTGGCTTCCGGTCGGGAAGAAATGTTGAG
>CAMCWI010000011.1 GCA_945882065.1 Akkermansia muciniphila | reverse complement strand
AAGATGTTTCCGCAATTACTGCGCGAAGCGGGTTACTATTGCAGCAACAACGCGAAGGAAGATTACAACCTCACAAAACCCGGCGCGGTCTGGGACGAATCTTCAGGCACTGCGCATTGGAAGAATCGTCCCGCTGGTCAACCATTCTTCTCCGTTTTCAACCAGGAACAAAGCCACGAGAGCAAGATCCGCGTCCGCCCCCACACCCAAATCCATGATCCTGCGAAAGTCCGCGTCCCCGCATATCATCCCGACACGCCTGAAGTGCGACGGGACTGGGCGCAATATTATGACATTGTCAGCCAAGTGGATGCGCTCGCGGGCAAGCGACTGAAAGAACTCGAAGACGCCGGACTGACAGAGGACACGATTGTGTTCTATTGGGCCGATCACGGCTCAGGCATGCCGCGCAACAAACGTTGGCCGTGCAATTCAGGACTGCAAGTGCCGCTCGTGGTTTACATCCCGGAAAAGTTCAAGGACCTTCGCCCGCCCGAATACCGACCCGGCGGCAAGTCCGAACGGCTCGTGAGCTTTGTGGATTTTGCACCGACGATGTGCAGCCTCACCGGCGTGAAGCCGCCCGCGTGGATGCAAGGCCATGCGTTTCTCGGCAAGTTCATCGAGCCACCACAGCCGTTCATCTACGGCTTTCGCGGGCGCATGGACGAGCGTTACGACATGGTGCGCAGCGTGACGGACGGACGTTACGTTTATCTGCGGAACTACATGCCGCATCTCTCGCAAGGCCAGCATGTGAACTATCAGTTCGTGACGCCGACAACAGTCGTTTGGCGGAAGCTATTCGATGAAGGCAAACTCAACGAAGCGCAATCCATTTTCTGGAAGACACCCAAAGCGCCGGAAGAACTCTACGATCAGCAAACCGATCGCGACGAAGTCCACAACCTTGCCAACTCACCAGAGCATCAGCCGATTCTGAATAAACTTCGTGAGGCGCAACAAGCACTGGCCGTGAAGATTCGTGACACCGGATTTCTGCCTGAGGCGGAAGTTCATGCGCGATCGGGCAAGTTGTCGCCACGTGACGCTTTGAGCGGCGATGAAACGTATCCATTCTCGCGAATCATGGCCGCAGCCGAATTGGCAACGTTGCTGAAACCCGAGGCGTTGCCTGAACTAAAAAAATATTTGAAGGATGCCGACAGCGGAGTGCGTTACTGGGGTGCGATGGGAATCCTCATGCGCGGCAAAAGCACTGTGGCAGCGGCAAGCACAGAGATGTTAGCCGCACTCAACGACGCTTCGCCGAGCGTCCGCATGGCCGCTGCCGAGGCGCTTGGACAGTTTGGAACGGACGCCGACTTGGAGAAGGCTCTAAGCGCGCTCAAGAAGGCTGCCGATCCGACGAAGACGAGCGCATATGCCAGCACTGCCGCGATGAATGTTATAGACGCACTCGGCCCCAAGGCGGCAAGCCTGCGACAATTCGTCGAAACGATGCCAACGAAGGATCCAAAAGCCCCAGCCCGCGCTAATGAATATGTTAGCCGCCTGCAACAGGACGTGCTGAGAGGTTTAGGTGAAATGAGCTCTGAGTCCGAGAACGCGACTATCAAAACGAAAAAAAGGGCGAAGAAAAAACCGTGATTGGATAAAAGCCCCAATCGCAAACCAACCGAATGCCATGCAAAATCCCCGACGTGTTCTGTCTGTTGTTTTTGTTTTGGTCGTAGCGACCTTGATTTCCCATTCCTGTTTTGCAGCTGCCAAACCCGAACTCAAGGAGCATCCCGAGGTCGGCCAGCGATTCATTGCAACCGATGTGGATTGGTCGAATGTGGTTTACCAGACCACGTTCGACGATCCTGCTGAGTTGAAAAACTGGAAACTCGAAGGCGGCAAGCGCATGAGCGTCGAGAGCGGAAAGCTTATCCTAGAGAGCGATGGTGAAACCAACCATCTCGTGTGCTGGTTGAAGACGGAAGTGCCCGCAGATTTTCTGATCGAGTTTACAGTCCGGCCTCAAGATCGGAAGAAGGGTCTTAACATCATGTTCTTCAACGCGCGCGGCATTCATGGCGAAAGCGTTTTCGATCCGGCGTTGAAGCCGCGCGACGGGGATTTCAAGCAGTATCACAGCGGCGATCTGAACAATTATCACATTTCATATTGGGCAGGCGAGCGCGGCACAGCACACGTTCGCAAGAACCCAGGATTCACGATGGTGGCTGGCGGCAAGGACTTCATCGCAGACGCTCCCGCCGATAAGTTTCAAGTTGTCCGGCTCTACAAACGCGGCGGAAAAATTCGGCTGATGGTTGATGACGTCGTCGCGGTGGCGTTCGATGACGATGGCAAGAAATTCGGCTCTGTATGGACAAACTTCGGCTGGATTGCGCTCCGGCAGATGGCGCACACCGTCCGTTGCGAATATGACCAACTGAAAGTTTTCCCGCTCAAGCCGTAGCCGTTATCGCGTTGTTTATTCTCCCGCGCCCGGTCGCGTGAAGCCGCGAGCACGCGATTCGTCCAAAAACTTTTCCATCTTCACCGCCCTGTCCTTGTTCGCCGTCCACAAGTTCTGCGTCTCGGACGGGTCTTGTTTGAGATTGAACAACTCGTCGCGCTTTGGGCCTGCGGTTTTCTTCTTCTCTGCTGCTTCCGCGGTTCGTTTGTTTCGATCAGGAGAAAACTTGGGCGCTTTGGCACGCTCGACGAATTTCCAGTCGCCCATCCGAATGGCATACGTGGCATCGGAGGCCTGAAGGATGACGTGGTCGCGCGCCGGCGAGCCCGTTTGGGTTTTGGTGAAAGCCAGCAGCACATCGAAACTATCCTCAGCATTACCCTTGGAGAGCGGAACTTTCAGCACGCTGGCGAACGTTGCTAGCATATCGGTGAGACAGATGACGTGGTCGCTCACCGTATTGGCTGGAACTTTGCCCGGCCAGCGCACGATGAATGGTTCACGGAAGCCGCCTTCCCACTCGCTGTGTTTGCCGCCGCGCAAAGTGCCATTGATGGCAAGTCCTGCTTTGATGGCGGTCGCGGAGCTTTCGCTTTTCGGATCAATGACCCCGCCGTTGTCGCTCGTGAAAATGACAAGCGTGTTTTCCGCCAGCTTCAGTTTGTCCAAAGTCACTAGCACCTGGCCGACACTCCAGTCCAGCTCATTGATGAAATCGCCGTAATTGCCAGCGGGACTGCCGGCGAAACGTGGGCTCGGCACGATCGGTCCGTGGACTGCGTTCGGCGCGAAATATACGAAGAACCGCTGATCACGATTCGCTTCGATCCAACCCGTCACATTCGTGGTGAGCGTTTCCATGACGCGGTCAGGCTTCCATGCGTTGCGAATGCCTGTAGTCTTTTTGTCCTCCCCTACTAAAACCTGTTCGCCCGGGATGCGTTCGGTGATTTCTTCATCATCAATAAAGCTATGCGGTCCGTTGCCGAGGTTGGCCGCCATGCCGAAGTAATGGTCAAAGCCAACCTGCCGTGGCCCGGGCGCGAGGGGCTTGCTCCAATCGGTCACGTTGCTACGGGTCATGCCGAGATGCCACTTGCCGAACGCCGCGGTGCGATAGCCTTGGCTTTTACAAAGCGATGCGAGCGTGAGGCGATTGGTCTCGATGTGCAATGGCGCATTCGGCGAAAGCACCTCGCCGTCCTTGATGGATGTGCGCCAGTAATAACGGCCAGTCATCAAGCCATAACGGGACGGCGAACAGACCGAGCCAGGAGCATACGCTTGGGTGAATCGTCGCCCTTCTCGCGCGAGCCTATCCATATTTGGGGTCTTCACTCCCATCGCGCCGTAACACCCCGCGCTGCCCCAACCATAATCGTCCGCGAGAATGAGGACGATGTTTGGTTTAGTGGTTGGCTCGGCAGCCGCCACCGAAGTTGTGATCAAACCCAAAGCAATCCATGGCCGAAGAAATTTCATGCTGAACAAATTTATTTTGTCGGAACGCCAGCGTGGTGTCCCCATGCAGGTTCAACCATCTCGCTGTTGATCTTGTTCCACATAGCAGACAACTCTTTCAATATCTCGGGATTCTTGGCCGCGAGGTTGTTCTGTTCGCCGATATCGTTTTTGAGATTGTAGATGTGCGCGCCATCCGTCGTGCCCTTGCCGCCGCGCACTTTGGCTTCTTCTTCGTTCATGGGTGCTTTCACGAGTTTCCAGTCGCCCATGCGCAACGCAATTTGCTGACCGAACCGCCAGTAAAGCGTCTCGTGTGGTGCGCCGGCTTTTTTACCCGTCAGGTAGGGCAGCAGATTTACTCCGTCGAGTTTCCATTCCGGTTTCGCGGCGACACCTGCGGCTGCAAGGGCGGTGGGGAGAATGTCGAGTTGGACCACGGGCCGGTCGTCCACTTTGCCACCAGGAATTTTCCCCTTCCATTGCATCATGAACGGCACGCGGATGCCGCCTTCCCAAGTCTGCGACTTGAAGCCGCGCAATGGTCCATTGCCAGAAGTATTTCCGGGCGTCGGCCCGCCGTTGTCAGTGAAAAAGAAAATCAGCGTGTTCTCTTCCTGGCCTAGCTCGCGAATTTTAGTAAGCACACTGCCAACCGCATCATCCAAGGCGGATTGCATCGCGGCGTAAGTGCGACGTTTCTTGTCCGCGATGTTTGGAAAGCGTGCGAGGTATTTCTCCGGCGACTCAAGCGGCATGTGCACCGCATTAAATGCCAGATAGCAGAGCCAAGGTTTGCCCTTCTGTTTTTCGATAAACTTCACCGCTTCGCGACCAAACGCGTCGGTGGTGTAATCAATTTCCTTGATCGGAGTCGTGTCGCGATAGATGAGGTTTTTCTGATCCGCCTCGGCGTCGAGATAACTGTGCATGCCGCCAAGAAAACCGAAATACTCATCAAAGCCGCGCTTGAGCGGATGGAAATGCGGTGCGTAGCCCAGATGCGATTTGCCGATCCAGCCGGTCGCGTAACCGATCTCCTTAAATCGGTCGCCGATGGTCTTTTCCTTGAGCGAGAGGCCAAGGGTGTCAGGCGTGTTTTGCGCCGCGCTAGGATTGAACTCGTGTCCGAATCGCTGCTGATAGCGCCCCGTCATAAAACCCGCGCGTGTCGGACTGCAATACGGCCCGGTGACATAGCCGCTCGTGAAGCGCACCCCGTTCTTGGCAATGCTGTCAATGTTCGGCGTGGGAATCTCTTTGGTGTAACCCTGACAACTCAACTCACCATAGCCGAGATCGTCAGCGAGGATGACGAGGACGTTCGGCTTGCGGTCAGCAGCGAATGAATCGGTGACCGCTTGAGTTGCGAAGAGCGACAGTGCCAGCAAGCCCGGCAAAAAGCGGAGTGTTTTCATAAAATCTTTTTTGAACTGTCAGAGATGGCATCATTTCCAATCATCCGTGCGGAACGGTGACGCCGGCAAACCAGCGCCGTTGTAAAGATTGCAGATCGGGAAATTTTCCCAGGCGTAGCGAACGGCGACAGGTTTCGTCACGTCGGGACTTGAGACGATGACCTTGTCGCCTGCAATACGCGCTATGGCGGGGTGCCATTGTTTGTCTTTGCCAGCAATGACGAATCCTTTCAACTCGCCGTCTTTCGCAACGAGTCCGCCGTCCGCGTGGGAAAAACTCAAGATCACCTCGCTGCCGCGAACTTTGTGACCCGCAGGCAAAGGCCCGGAGGTGCTCGCGACCTTCTGTTTGTAAACCGTGCCCAGCGCCCATAGCGACAAGCGGCGACCCACCTCCTGCTTGTTCTTCGGATGGATGTTCTTCTCTTCGCCGATGTCAATGTTGATGCCCATGCCGGTCTTGGGCAACGCGAGCGTCTTAAGCATGGCTTCGCGAACGGCTGGCCAATCATTGCCTTCGGCGCCGAAGTTGGGCAACTGCGCCCACGCGAAAGGAAAGTCGTATCCCCAACGCGCACGCCAATCTTTCACCAGCAGCGGCAATTGATGCTGGTAGTATTGAGCCTTCGCACCCTTCGTGTTGGCCTCGCCCTGATACCAGATCGCCCCGCGAATGCGATAAGGAATCAGCGGCGCAATCTTTCCGTTGAACAGGGCGCCGAGATTGCCCTTGCTCGCCTCCTCAACGGATCGCTTCCGTGGCTTGGTGGGAACTCGTTGATTTTCTGCACGAGCTTTTTTTGCGGCTTCTTTCCAACGGGCCAGCGCTTCGTCGTACTTATCCTCAGCAACGAGCGATGGATCATGAGCGGGCTGGTCAAGCGCTTTGAACAATGGTGCGAGCGCCGGCGTTTCGCGTTGAGCGTCAGGCGCGATCCATCGCTCGATGGGCGTGCCGCCCACGGACGAGTCGATCAGCCCCACGGGCACGCCTAATGACTTGTGAAGTTCTCGCCCGAAGAAAAACAGGGTCGCAGAAAATTCGCCCACCGTCTCGGGCGTGCAAACCGTCCAGCTGCCTTTGCTATCGGGTCGCGCGGTGCCGGCAGGACCGGATTCCTCCTTGAACATCCGCACGACCGGAAGATTCGCCGCGCTCTTTTCCTTTTCAAAGTCGTTACACCTATTTACCGGGAACGCCATGTTCGATTGCCCCGAGCCCAGCCACACTTCACCAACAAGGATGTCGTTAAGCACGATGGTTGTTGTTGAATGAGCGGCAGTCACCGTGAGCGTTCGCGGCTCGGCACTGGCCGTGAGCGTATCAAGTTTCACCATCCATTTGCCCGTTGCATCCGCGATAGCGGTTTTCTTTTGACCTGCGAATTCGACAGTCACTTTCTCACCCGCATCAGCCCAACCCCAGATTGGAATTTTCGCGTCGCGCTGTAGCACGGCGTGATCGGTGAAAACACTAGCGAGCTTGAACTCAGCGGCGTTCACCGAACTGACTCCGGTGATGAGCATGACGAAGCCGCATTGAAATAGGGTTGAAATGAATTTGTTCATGGAACGACTATTAAACAACTTTGGTCTGCGCGATGCACCAAACAATTATTCGTCATCGCCAGTTTTCGCCTTCTTGGCTTTGCGTTCCTCTTTCGGCGTCGGCTTGACCCCTGACTTCTTCAGAATCTCCAATTGCTTCTGAATATAGGACGTCTCGGCTTCCGGGCGCTGGAGTGGGCCGTCTTTTCCCAACAGCACCATCTTGCGATAAAGATGCTCCGGGACTCGGCCTTCGCTGACGACGACCATGGCCTCGGCTGTGTGGTTTTCGATCAGTGCCCCAATGTCAAATCCGCCGCCGGGTCTGGAAAAGATTGATGGCTCTTTCGCCCAAGTCTTCCCGCCGTCCTCCGTCTTCCAACAAGCCACTTCGTTTTTTCCGTCAATAGTTCGAGTTAAAATCATCCGCACACTGGTGGGAGATTCCACAATCATGTCGCCATCTTGTCCATTTTCCGAGCCATCAGAAATAACGGCCACGGGTTCAGTCCAAGCGTTACCGGTCCAGCGTGTGTAACGGACTTGCCCTGCCTCGTAACGGAACAGGAGGTGCGGATGACCTTCCTGATCCACGCGGCACGTGCCGTGATTGCATCGGCCCTTTCCGGAGTTTAAGACGAGGGTCTTTTGATCTGCGTATTCCTTGGTGACTGATATGGCCAGCTTTTCTCCGACAGCATTCTCCCATGAGTCGTCTGCGCAATTCATCTTCATGTAATAGACGTTCAACCGATCCTTCGTATGGTTGGGATACGAGCAGGGATGGTAAATGTAGGAAGCAGTGATCGTGTCGCCCTTGCCTTTGGCAAACCATGCATACCAGGCATCATGCAATTTTCCTTCGGCTTGGAGTTTGTGTTTGATCACGGACACCGGCGACGAAAAAGTTAGGCCGTCATCGGAAGACTTCTGATACACCCAATCGCTCTGATGCGAACCGTGCCGGTAGAACAGGTAGATGTCGCCGTCGTCCATCTGCACAAACTGCGGGTACGTGCCGAAGGGAGAGATATTATCCACAACCCGCCACGATGTGATGTCTTCAGGATTCTTGGAAACGATATGCGTTTGTTTCCCCCCATGGCCAAAACCAGCGGGCGTGCCGAATTTGTTTTTGCCGAGATTCGGATTTCCTCCATGAGATCCAAAGACCAGATGAATGTAACCTTTGTTGTCCACCATCATGGCGGGCTTGCCGTGGTTATCCACTTCGTTGTTATCAACGGGATCGGGCGTTTTCCCCATCGGGCTAACTCCGGCGAGCACCGGCCCGGACCATTTTTTGGTGGAGTGGTTGTATGCCGCTACATAGGCGTCTTCATGCGGGCCTTGGTAGGCGATGTAAGTCGTGGTTTTGAAATGCTCTCCACTTGGATGCTGCAATGTGGAAAGCGGTTTCCCAAATCCATTATCGGCGAAATAATCCACGTTAGCACCCCTAGCTACAGGACCTGTAAGAATAGCGGATGCTAGAAAAACTTTTGCAGCGCGACGCACTAGGTTTTGGATTTTCATCAATATGTTCGATTTAGAATTGGATCGGCGTCCAGTCAGGGTAGCGATACTTGCTCCACATCCAATAAAAGTCTGGGTTGCCAGAGCCTTCTCCACCGCCGGGCCAGTTGAATTTCGCAATTGCCTTCGCTGAATCGGTGGCGGCTCTGATCACTTGGGAGTCAAGCCACTTGTGTTGTTCAGCATGACCATCGGCAAAAGAAAAGTCACTGACGACTCCGTGAAAAATGGCGAACGGATCGGTCCATCCTTTTCGCTTCATCACCCAGGTGCCGTTTTGATAACCACGCGAATCCGCCTCTTCGATGAACACTGCGGACTCCGTGGGGGTTTTGATCTGGGAAAATTTTGTGAATGGCGGTCCAGACTTACCGTTCATGCAATCCGACTTTGAGTAGCTCTCGTAAGCCCAACCGCTGCCCACCATGCGGAGTTTGTAGCGGAGATCTCCGGGACAATGAAACACAGCGGCGTGCTTGGCATAGGGAAACAGCAATGACTTCTGGATTTGCGCGACAACAATTCCTTCAGCCAGATCTGTTCTGTCCGGCGCGACCCCCGCAAAGTTGGGAGGATCATACCAACCTCCGCCGCTAGGGCTTGGCATCAACCGGTCGTCGCTGTCGCCCGAATACATGGTGAAAGCCGTGACGATCTGCTTCTGGTTGCTTAGACAAACTGCCAGAGTCGCCTTGAGTTTGGCTTTGCTTAACGCAGGCAAAAGCATCGCCGCCAGGATCGCGATGATGGCGATGACCACAAGCAGTTCGATGAGGGTAAACGCGGAGCGTCGTATCAAAAAGTTTGCTTTCAGAAATCCTTCTTTTCCCACCAAACTCACTGCGTCCACGCGGGGAAAAATGCGTTGGGATAGGCGTAATCAATGGGATATTCCTTGTGCCACTTCAATCGCCAAAGATCCGGCACTCGGATGCGGCGCGCCGAGCCATCAAAGAAAACCAGTTGTGTGCCTCTTCCGTGACGCTTCATGGCGAAATGATTGAAGTCAGAACTCGCGCCGGTCCATTGCCCGTTAAATGCGGGCGGACTCATATTCCAATCGGGGCCGCCCCCGCGCCACATGCAATCGCCAAAAAATGGAGTTTCAGTGGGTTTAGGTGAAGCAGTGAGCTTTCTCCAATTCTTGCTTGTGGCTCGTCCTTGAATATCCGTCATGCCTGCCGGTGCATTATAGTTCCAGCAATTCTCGCCGTAACTGGCAATTATGTTTGATGGAAATCCCGGTGGAGCATCGGGGTCGGTTATCTTAAACATCGTCGCCGATCTCGGTCCACCGTTATTGACTGCGGTCGGGGTATTTTCCGAAACTAACGCCTCTGTTACACCCGGTCCTCTGCGCTTTGTGGCTTCGGGACACAGCAATAAGCTGGGTTTCTTTCCCCAATAATTTTGAAGACTCACCAACCATTCGCCCCGAGCCCAACTCACGCCGGTGCCCGTGCTGAAAGATTCATTATGATCCTGACAGTACATCGTCCAGATGATCCCCCATTGTTTGAGGTTTGACGCACAGTTTACAGCCCGCGCTTTCGCCTTGGCCCGGCTCAACGCGGGTAACAACATCGCCGCTAGGATGGCAATGATGGCAATCACCACCAGCAGTTCAATTAAGGTGAAACCGGTTCTACATTTTTGGGTCGAAATACGGTCGTTCACTTTTTTCGGTTGCGGGTAGAAGTTTTAACCGGGTCAATCGTTTGTCGGTCTCGGAGACAAATTGACGCGATAGAAACGTGCCGGACTGGTTGTGCCAGATTCAGTGATGGTATTGGTCCCTGAGGAGCTGGCCGAAACACCGCTTGTGAAAGGCAAGGCTGTAGCGAAATCCGCAAGATCGTCCACCGCAGTCACATTGTATCTGGATCCGCTCGAGGTGCCGTCTTGGAAGGAATTCCAAGAGAGGCCTACATCTCCAGTGTTTGTGTCACGAGTAAGTCCGATGACCTTTGTGTAAGGCTTGAAATAATTCTCCGTGCCCACACGCAGATTGGTGACCCTTATTCCGCCGTTCGTAGTCCCGTTTGGATTGGTTGCGGAGAACCCGAAAGGGTTATCGGTAAAAAAGTGGATTCCAAAGAAGTTGATTTGGTTGAGTGCTCCGGGTGTGCCGACGTTACCCCAAGCATCCGAAGGAGTGGCCGTAAAGCCTGTGTCCCCGATAGTTCCAGTTGTCTCATCATATCGCAGAACGTAAAGCTCGGTGCCGTGACCCGCATTGGCGCCGCTTATGACTTGCAGCTTGAAAAGCACTGACAACTCCGTGGCCGACACACGGACCAAGTTAATGTACAAACGATTCGTGACGCCGGGCGTCTGTAAACGATTGGCGAGTCCTCCCGGTTGCGGATATTCAGCTTCCACATTCCATGACTGACCCGCATTACCCATGGGGCCTTCATAGGGGTTGGAGGTGCTGAATGGCGGGGTGGCGAATGCCTGATTGTCCACGCGAATCTTGATGGCATCGTCGCGAATGGTATTTCCCAGATCAAGCATAGCCATGAGTTCCGCATTTTTCACCGTGTCACCGATGATGATGCGAAAGACATCGTTTAAATCAGTTGTAGATTCGCCGAGGAGTGAAAAATCGAATTGCACGCTGAAGGCCGCGCCGATGGCAGACATGTCCACCGGGGTGAAAATTTGGTAAGCCTTAGGACGAGCCGCACCAGACCCCACGGGTGTACTGCCTGTTCCAATCGTTCCGCCGGTGGAGTTGCCGACATAGGACAAAGTTTGAATGACGAACGTGTCCGCATCCAAGGCCGTTGCTACATGCGGTGTGAGGTTTGAATAAGTATTGTAGGTTTCCACGCTGGTCCGATTGATGTAGGCCGAAATGGTGCTGCTCGGCGGCACACCATGACCGGGGGACGAAACCAATATTCCACCACTAGGTATGTTGGTGGTATCAGCGGTGATGGTGGTGATATACGTGGCTGCAGACGCAACGTTATTGGTGATCTCGCGAACAACAAAATCAAAGTTCGACGAAGACTGGTTGTTCAATTGGGACAGGCCCTCCGGACTAAAAAACGACCAAGTGTTGGAAAGGGTGACATCGGCTGCTTGCGCCCGTCCTGCCAAGACGAGCAACAGGGCCGAAATGATCATACATGGTTTTTTCATATTTTGTTTAAAATGAGAATGATTGAAACTGTTTAAATCAATTTCCAAAAGGCCGTGGAGACAAATCAATCCGATAGAATCTGGCTGGAGCGGTGGTGCTGAGTTCCAAACTGGTCGTGACGCCAGATGCATTAGCCGAGATGCTAGATTCAATCACAGTGCCGTCCGAGAAATCTGCGTTGTTTGCAGCTGAGATATTGTACTTGGAGCCTGCCGCGTTGCTGTCCTGAAACGAGTCCCAACTCAGGCTCACATTGCCCGACACCGAATCGCGAGTCAGAGAGACGATTTTTGTGTAAGGCTTGAAGTAGTTCTCGGTTCCCACCCGGATGTTTGTGACCTTCACGCCGCCGTTTTCGTTACCTGAAGGATTGCCTGCCGACTGACCGAATGGGCTGTCCACCTCAAACTTCATACCAAAAAAGTTGATCTGGTTGAGAGATCCGTTGGTGCCAGCGGTAGCCCAGGCGTCGGTGGGACTGGCAGTGAAGCCTGTGTCTCCGATCGTGCCGGTCGTTTCATCATAGTGAAGAACGTAAAGCTCAGTCCCGTCACCAGCGTGCTCATCCCCACCGACATCGGCGATTATTTGCCACTTAAGAAGCACCGATAATTCGTTGGTGGAAACCCGGACCAGATTCATAAAAAACCGGTGCGTGCCCCCGCCGGGACCTGGCTGCTGCAAGCGATTGACATTGTTAACGAGGCCGTGGGGCATGGGATACATGGCCCTCACATTCCAAGACTGTCCACCGGTACCCATGGGACCTTCAAATGGGTTGGAAGTATTGTACGGCGGGGAGTTGAAGGCTTGGTTGTCCAGACGAATTTTGAAGGCATCTGTGCGGTTATCGCTTTGTCCGATACCCACCAATCCGATGATCTCCGCATTTTTCACTGTGTCACCTATGACTAAACGCCAGGCGTTGTTAGCGCCAGGGCTTTGGCACCAGCCCAATAGTTGGACGTCAAATTGCACGCTAAATGCCGCGCCGATGGCGGACATATCCACCGGATTGAAGATTTGGTAAACACGCGGGCGCACCGCATTTCCTCCTACAGCTTGGCTGCTGGTGCCGATTGTTCCATTGGTCGCATCAGCTGCATAAGCCAGTTCAGGTATGTACAGGGTGTTCGCATCCACAATATTCGCGAGAACGGGGGACAGGTTCAACCATGTCTCGTCATAAGAAGTCACCCCTGTATTTTTGATGTATACAGGTGTGCCGTCGGTTGTTAGCCCATGACCTTGGGCGGTGACAAAGATGCCGCCGTTCGGTGTGTTAGTGGTGATTGATGAGATAAATACGGCAGCAGCCGCGACTATGTTATTCGATATGGTGTGGACGTAGAAATCGAAGTTCGTTGCGGTCTGATTTTCCAAATGCGAATTACCTTCGGGATCAAAAAATGACCATTTGTTGGAAAGCGTAACGTCAGTTGCTTGTGCCCAGCCTAGAGTCATGAGCATCAGGGTTGATAGAACAATCCGTGTATTTTTCATGATGGTTTCAGTTGGGTTGTTGGTTTGGGGACATGCACTGGGTAATCGTTGGAAAAACCAGGAAAATCAAATGCACGCCCATTGTTTTTTCTTAAACCTATTCGCGACGACGTTTGACCATCAGCACCGCGCCCAGTCCGACACCCAACAAAGTCATGCTGGTCGGTTCAGGCACAATGTGGATGAGACGGAGCGTATCCGTGCCGCCGCCAGCCAATCCGTCTCCAAGTTTGACGAGCTGCCAGTCTGTCGTGTCGCTGGGATCCAAGTTGAACGAAGGGTTCACCGTGATTTGGTCGCCGACCATCAGATCAAAATAATCTCCGTAGCCAAGTGAAAGGCCGGTATAATTCACATTCAAAAATCCCTGAGCCAAGTTTGCGAATCTGGCGACATGGATGGTTGAAACGCCGGTTTGATCGAACGTAAAGTTGATCAGGCCACTGTTGAACGTGGGAGCGCCGTTTGCCATTTGGATGGAATCAATATTGACCGTCGCCGCAGAGCCGATGACTGACAGAACAGAACTGCCATACGATCCATCCCCTTTACCGAAGCCGAGAGCTTGAGGTGCGGTTGCCGGAAGACCTAAATCAACCGTGGCATTTCCGCTGATTCTTAATTCACCTCGGGCGAAAGCAGCCGGAAACTGATTGAGCCGGCTGCCAAGAACGACGTTGCCTCCGGCAAACAGACCACCAGCAGTGGAAAAAGTGCCACCACTGATGTCGTATAATCCGTTACCGCCGACAGCGACATTTGCACCGATACGCAATTCACCTTTGTTCATGTAAAATGTCCCGCCCGTCTGTTTGACGATGCCCTGGTCGACTGCGGTACCACCATCACCCAACCGACTGTTTTTTTGACTAACTGTGCCGTCGGTGTGTTGGAGAATGCCTCCGGAGAGGGTCAACGACTGTATCTTGGGGAGAATCGCAGCATTATGCCCTCCCACCCAGAACTCGTTCGCGCCAAAGCCGTCTGCATTTGAATTCATGAGGACACGACCACCGTTGGCGGCAACTGGACCGATGAAGACATCCAAACTGGCATTGATTCCAATTCCATTGGTCCAGTTTGCGGGACTGGTCCAGTTTCCGTAAACATCCGCACCGACGGTCGTCGTGGTTCCGCCAACCCCGACCCATTCGGTAGTGATCGCCAACGCGGGCGTTCCACCGGCCAAGACCAGAGCCAAGGCAGCTAAAACGATTTTCGAACTCATGATTTGCTTCTTCATATTACGACTTAGTTGTTAGTTGATTAGGTTGTTCGACGAGCAGATAAATGCCTGCTGGGAGAACGGGAGCGCATAAGATGTAACACGAACCCGAATCCTGCGGTATCCCCGAAAGCGGGGAGGGGTGATACACGCGGGAAGCATTGCGGGTGCATATCCGGATGAGTAGTTTGATGCCGTGATCAAACAAAGGCCAATCCCAGTGGTGATGTGCCTGGCATTCTGGTTTTGTGCAATCGGTGCTAAAAACCATCTGGTGGCTGCGCCGGTCACCAATCATCTCGAGATCCGGTCCATTTCTGCAGACAACAAAGCCGTACCCTTTTCCTCCAATCAGGAAATACGTCTGCCAGCCTATTCAAAAAGTGTGGTTTTTGATTTTGGTCTCGCGGGTGCAAACGGTCAACAACCGCTGCGCCTCCGCTACAAATTGGATGGCTACGACCAGGATTGGCAGGTGGGGACTGGTGCCAGGATGTTGCTTAGGTTTCAATTTTACAATGCTGCATCTGAACAAGTAGGGAGAGGTGAGTTTGCAACGCAGGGGCAGAGTCCAGGATGGAATGGCAGCCTTGAAACGTCACCTCTAAGACATCGGCGCGAGGAACTCGTTGTGCCGGCTGGGTCAGACCACCTAACGGTCATACTCAGCGGACGACCCAGCCCGACTCTAGGCAGTTGGGCTGTTCGAGACTTGGTGGTTTCCCGAGTTTCGAATGATGGAAAAATTCAGCCGTTAGCCAGGTCACCGTCAGATGCAGAAATCAGGGGAAGTCCCGGGGGCGATTCTCCGCCCGGTTGGTCGCGCTCAGGGCAAAAACGCACTTTGGCAAAAACAGTTGAGCTTGTCGGCGCCAGCAAGGCAAAGGTGCTGGCGATAGTGGACGATGATTCTCAAACATACGTGGATTGGCGCACCGACAAACAGAATGAACAACCCGTCGCGCCTGGTGATACCATCGTGGCGGAATGGAACGAAGTTTTCGATCTTGGAGATTTCGCGTTGCATCTGGCTGAGTATCCGAAATTAGAGTCAGGGCTTTACACATTCCAACTGCAAGCACTGACTGCCTTGGGGAATCCGACCGGCATCGAATACACTGTCAAGATTCGTGTGCCAGTTGTCTTTTGGCACAACCCCTGGTTTTGGGTGACGACACTGACCCTGCTGACTGCGCTCCTGGTCGGCGTGAGCCGTTATTTTGTTTGGCGGCACCTTCGGGAAAAGTTATCACAGGTGAAACAAGAACAGGTGTTGGAAAAAGAGCGTCTGCGCATTTCCCAAGATCTCCACGATGATTTGGGGGCTCGCGTAACCGAAATTTCTCTGTTCAGTGCCATGGCTCAGGCCGACGATTCATCGCCAGACAAGGCTCACGCGGGTTTTGAACGCATCTCGCTCATGTCCCGGGAATTGGTAGCCGCCCTTTATGAAACGGTGTGGTCAGTCAATCCGGAAAACGACAACCTCGACGCGCTCGGCAACTTCATCTGCCAAATGGTCAACCGACAATGCGAGTCAGCGCAATTGCGGTGTCGGTTCGACATGGTTGGATTACCGCAGAACGTTCGCGTCTCGAGTAAGACCCGGCATCAAATCGTTTTGTCCGTGAAGGAGGCAGTTCATAATGCCATTAAACATGCACATGCTTCGGAAATAAATATTCGGGCCAGTTACACGGACCGCTTGCTGTCAGTGCTCATCGAGGATAATGGTCGCGGATTCAAGGTGACCAACATCACTGCTGGCCACGGCCTGACCAACATGAAGCGGCGACTGGAAAGTATCGGGGGAAATTGCACGCTTCAAAGCGAGCCAACGAATGGCACCATGATCCAGATAACCCTCTCGTTTCCGGCGCGCGATGGTTACACCCCTGCCGGTGAATCCGACAAACAAAAAGAATAAATGAAGAAAACTGTTGCGATAGTCGAGGATGACTCAGGACTGCGAAACCAGCTCATCAAAATCCTTGGCAGCGCGTCTGACATCGAATGCATCGGAAACTTCACCACAGGCGAGGAGGCTTTGAAACATATTCCAGAAAACCTGCCGGACGTCGTACTCATGGACATCAAGTTGCCAGGCATGTCTGGCATCCAATGCGTCAGCGAACTCAAAAGCCTGCTCCCGAAAATCCAAATTATCATGGTCACGGTCTATGAAGACAGCGACCGCATCTTCAAAGCCCTCAAAGCGGGCGCCAACGGTTACCTCATTAAATCCAGTCCTCCCGAACAGTTGCTCGAAGCCGTCCGTGACGCGTATCGCGGAGGCGCGCCCATGTCCAGCCCGATAGCGCAAAAAGTCGTCCAGTACTTCCATTCAGTTGCGCCCACGTCTGCGGACGCTGAAAATCTGTCGCCGCGCGAGCGCCAAGTCCTTGAATTGCTCTCTTCAGGGTTTATCTACAAGGAGATTGGTGATCAGTTGAACATCGGTGTCGAAACCGTGCGCACTTACGTCAAAGGCATTTGCAACAAGATGCACGTACGCAGCCGCCTAGAAGCCATTGCCAAATTCCAGAATAAATCTGAACCTCGTCATTGAGCGTCCTGCGTTGCCGTGTCCACCAGCGCTCTGACTTCCCGACGGATATGTTTGGACTGTCGCCGCCTAGCATGCTGCCAAAAGGTGTTCATTCAGCGAGCGGCGCAAGCAAACACGGAATTTTTCCGGACGGTTGGATTTCGCCGCGCAATAATCGCCCGCCTTGTCCCGTCAGCTTGAGGTAGAAGTCAGAGGGAAGTCCTTCATAAGTCACAAATTTGTCTTTGTCGCTCACTGGCACGTCGTTCTTGCATTTGAAAATCGCCGTGCCCTCGTCCACCTCGTCAAACATGGCCACATAGATCATCTCCGCCCCCGCTTGCTTCGCCGCCACAAACTGTGACCAAAGGAATTCGCCCTTGAGTCGCGGTATGCTGTTGAACGCCTTGCCTTTCATGTTGAACCAACTAAACCCGGGAAAGAGCACGGGCAGGTAGTCGAGACCCTGCGCGCGACACCACGCAAGATCAGGTTTCACGTCCTTGTCCCCATGCAGTTTTGCTTCTGCCACGGTGCGATACCGGCCCACCGTCCACGGGCTGACTATATCCGCGAGCTTCAACACCTCATGCAACTCAGGATCGGTCACGCTATCACGATTCAATTCGCGCCAACCGTTCGGCACGCCAAGCATGACCGTGCATCCATCCTTTTTCAAAAACTCCACCAGCCGACGACATTCCGCGATTGTGTATTTGCGATCCTTGTTGAACCCCACACCCCAGACGGCTACCACCGGCTTTTCGCGATGCCGTAGATATGCCGGATCTTCTGTGATGTGCATCTGAATTCGCAACGCCCGCCAGTCATCAGCAACCTCCGAAACCCGGTTTTCGCCGAGTCCGCTCAGGTCATACATCACGGCATAGGCGCGGCCAAAGCGGTTCGCCCCTTCGCGGCAGTGATCGAGCACCACGTTGTTGTGCTGCAAATTTCGGGCATCACGGAGCGGTGCGATGAAACGCTGCACGAACACGCCATCAATAGCGTAGTCACGCATCCATTGACAATGCCGCAGCACCGTCGTCTGTTTGAACGAACTGAAAACTTCCGCGATGCGCCCGTCGGCTTGGCGAAACTCCGTAGGGAAACGCTCTTCCTGACCGAGCTCGGAGACGTCCGGCCAGAGGTCAATCTTTGCATTACCAGGTCGGAGTGATCCACCGTCTCTCGTCCAATGATGAAAGCTGCGCCCCGCGCCGTCGCCCTCAGTATTGAACCAGCCTTGATAACCACACATCACTTTTCCCGTGAGCGAGCTTACGTCCACCCCATGGACATTTGTACCATGAAACGCATGCATGGTTTCTGCGTTCACCGCCTCCAATTCCGCTGGGGTAGACGCCATTAATCGCCATGCGGAGGTGGCTGTCAAAACGGTCAAACAAATCCGCCACTTCATGGCTTCGCCTTCGCCCAGATGGGATTGAGTTCAAGGACACTCAAGAGTCCGAGTTTGATTGATCCGCTCAGAGTGTATGAATCGATATTTGTTGAATTCAACGGATCAAACAGCACAGGCATGAAATACTGTCCGCCATCGCCGGCAAAGGTATCAATTGAACAGTTGTCCATAACGAGGCGCAGAGGAATCAGTCTCGCAGAGTGGCCCCGGCAATGCCACGTTCGCCAGCAACCGAATACAGGAGATATGTCTGCCCGTCTTCGCGGAAGATAAAGGGATCACGCAGATCTCGAGCGAGCGGTCGCGGCAACTGGTGTAGTTCGCTGTTCTTTGCTGGCTCGAGTGGCATGTTACCGCCTTCGTAGTCCATCGTCGGCTTCAGCACTGTCACCGGCGGGGAGAGTCGCCACGTTTTCCAATCGCCAGTCAGGACCGATTGGGCACACATGATGTGCTCCGGTAAATCACCCCCGCGACTGAAGAATACCGACAGGACGTCGCCGTCCAATTTCAAGCCCGTGTGCCGGATTTCTCCGGGCAGATTCTCCGTCTCGCCTTTTTCCCGCTTGATTGCGTTTCTTTTCGAGATGGTGCCAAGTCCAGTGCCCCGCACTTTGTGACCGACGGCAGCGGCAAAGTTCGGGTTGCCAGCCTCGAAATCAGCTAGCCCATCACGCGAACGGGTGAGGGCGCCAACGCGGTCAACGGCGTAATAGTAGCCATCCCGGCGAAAGACTCGAAAGTAGGGTTCGCCGAGTGGCTTCGAGCCGACAGGCTGGAAATGGATTCCGTCTTGCGAAACGGCGACGCCCGATCGATGACCCCAAGCCTTTGCCGGAGTCATCTTATAGTGGAAATACATGCGGATCTCCCGCCGATCATGGTCCACATGCACATCGGGCGACGCGATGTGGCCGCCTTTGACCGCAGCCGCTTTCCCGGGCGATGCAGCCCGGGCCGTGTCAACAACCTGCTCCATCTTTAGAGTGCCGGGCTCGTAAATCTTCCAAGGCCCTTCGACCCGCTCCGCGTAAGCTAGTCGGATGTAGTCACCGTGGTGATCGGCAAAGTACAGGTAGTATTTACCGAGCGGATTCGGCAGCCAGGGCGGCACACGAATCAATGACGGAAAGCAGATGTTGTTGCTAGCCGGACCGGAAAACATCTCGGGCCGGATGATGGGGTTCTCCTTGAAGCGAACGACTTTTGGCGGCTGCGGTAGTTGTGAATTTGCCGCCGCCGCCAGCGACGCAACGCCGTTCGCGGCGGTTGCAACCGGCTTGAGTGGGAAAATCTTCAGGTGGTCATATTCGCACCGGATAGTGTGCGCCATTTGCCGCAGTCCGATCCAGCCGGAGTTTGTCCACACGGGACCACGCTTCTTGCCGTCGTCGTCGTCGTACGCAACCGCGACGATGTCGTCAACCATCAGTCGTATCTTTCCGCCGCGTTTGTAGAGCCGGACGACCTGGAACGCGTCTGCAGGCGCGTCGGCGATTAGATCCTTGCCGTTGGCGACTTGCCCAAACCCGGGGTTCTTGCGCACGTGGGCTGTGCCGCGAGCCGCGGCCCAATAGGAGATGTGGTAATTGTTCAAATCGCCCTGTGTATACTGCTTGAAGGTTCCATCGCGCGGCTTCATTACCGGATCGAATATGCTCTCGCCGTGGATTCCGCGCGCGTTGAAGAACACGATGTTCAAGCCTTGCTTTCGATTTTGCGGCCGGACTGTGAACTCGAGCAGGAAGTCCGCCGGAGCCTCCGCCTTTAGCCAACACACGAGAGGATCATCTTTGCCCGTGGTCTCGAGGACGAGTTTCCCATTCTCTACGCTCATGCGTTTGCCGCCTTCGAGTTTCCAGTTTTCCAGTTCAGCAGGATCATCAAACGTGGTCTGGTAAACGGCATTCGACCAATTCACGTCTGTAGGAATAAATTGCCGCCCGACTTCTGAATCCAAAGGAGACTTCGTAGGAGTGGCTGCGAGTCCGGATCGTCCACCAAGCATCAGCGCGGCTGCGATGATTAGAACAGGTCGAACGGATTGAGCATTTTTCATAAATGTTTCAATTGGTTTTCTGTTCATTGCTCCAGATGGACTTGAGTTCATGGACACTCAGGCCTTCAAGCTTGATCGTTCCTCCCAGGACACGCAGCTCGAGTTCCTTGGATTTAAGCGGATCAAAAAACATGGGAATGAAATACTGTCCACCATCGCCGACGTAGATATCAATCGAACAATTGTCCACGACCACGCGCAGCTTGAGCCGACCCTCGTTAGCCGGGAGTGTGACTTTGAAACTCTCGCAACTAAGTTCGCGCTCACTGACGGCGTAGCGGATGACTTTGCCGCGCACGGTGAATTCAATCTGCTTCGCGCCGCCAACGCGTCCGTCAAACTCGATGTCGTAGCGACCGCTCTTGAATTGTTTCAGGAGGTTCGCATCACCCTCGCGCAACACCTGACCATCAAACGATTCGCTGCGTTGGTAAAGATTCGCGATCTCCTTCACCGGCAGCACACACATGCGGAGTCCGATGGGGGTGGTGCGCAGCGTGAGTTCATTGGGCACGGAGAGTTGGTTGCCCTGCCAGCCCACTTGAATGCGGCGAGGCATTTCGCCCAGCGTGTTGTTGAAAGTCTGCGCCGCATAATAACGTCCGCCGTGGTTGAATTTGATCTTCTTCTCCGATTCGGACTTGAACGACTGACCATCGAACGCGCCGATGTGATACTCCCCATTGCCGCCGTGAATAACCCAACGCACGTTCTGCGGATTGCCGTCCACCGCCAGTGGAAACAGATCCGGGCATTCAAAAAATCCCGGAAGACTGCCGCGCTTCTCCCACGTTTTGAGATCATGAGAGTTGAAGAAGGACAATCCTTTGCCCTCGAACAGAACCATCACCCAGAACCCATCCTTCGCCTTGGCATCCAACCCGCGCGTTGGCGAAAACCAGAATATCTTCGGGTCGCGGCTGTCTTTGGAATTCAGCTTCTTGAGATGTGCCTCGCCGATCACCGGATTGCCTCCGTACTTTGCGAAGTTCCGGCCGCCGTCGGTGCTGTAGGCGATTGCTTGCAGTTGGATTTTATCTTTCCCGCCCAATCCGCGCGAGCCGGTGAAGGCTGCGATGATCGCGGGTTGATCTCCTTGTTGAAAACCGCCGGTATTCAGCCAGTCCACCGCCGCCGAGCCGGAATGCATCGAACCCAACTCATCAGGAAAGAGAGCGATCGGTTGCTCCTGCCAATGCATCAAGTCTGGACTGACATAGTGCGCCCAGAGTTTTCCACGCATGCCCATGAAGTATTGATGAAAGAGGTGATATTGCCCGCCGAGATAGACGAGGCCATTCGGGTCGTTCAATTTGCCGAATCGATTGTGAACATGAAACGCTGGTAGCGCGTCGCTGGCGGCGTGAGCTGGGATGGTCGTGACCTGAATCTGTTTCGTGACGATGTCGCGGCGCGTCTCGTGATAACTCACGCGCAACGTTTCGCCTTGGTAACCGCGCAGGTCATAAACCGGCAGCATGTTGGTCGTCGGGCTCATCGCCAGCGGCACATCGATTGCGAGCTTTTGCTTGCCATCGATTTCAATGCTCACGGTTTCGATGGGAGATTTTTCATCGCCGATGGGTAGCAGCAAATAGTCACCCTTGATCTGAGTCTCGAAGATGGCGGCATTCCACCGAGGAGCGCGCTTTTGCGCTGACCCTTTTAGTTCGTCTGTCTGGATCACCTGCCCCACGGAGAGCCAACCGTTGAAATGGTCGTCACGCACTTCCAACGTGGCTTTCTGGCCGGCGAACTTATCCACGTTCAGACTCGTCCACTCTTTGCTGAGTTGCCCGCCCCAAGCCCGGCGCACTTCCTTCCCATCAATCTTGAGCACCACAAAACATTTCTCGGGATGAAAGGTCCCGCCCAGTTCCATCGCGATGAAATTTCGCTCAAGGGTAAACTCCGGCGATGTAATTTTTCCGAATTGATATTGCCGCTGGTTTTCTGTGGTCACTGCTGCCTGCTGAAAACCACTGCCTCGAGTTCGCGATCCGAACGCATAGCCTTCGACGTTCCAACCCTCGGGAAGAGGGGTTTTCCGGAAGTCGGCAATCATCACGTCAGGACGCACCGCCGCCACAATCGCCTGAGCCAGTGTGGGCACAGGCAGTGCCGCTTCTTTCGGCTGCGGCTTGACGTTCGACGTTGCGCCGGGAAAGGCATACCAATGCGTAGTCGCCGCGTAGGTCACTTTCATCGGCTTCCACGGCATCAATTCCATGTCGAAGTTGAGAGACTTGGTGAAAGGAATTCCGTCGAGGTTGCGCGTGCGGGTAAGCACATTGTGGCCCTGCGTCATCTTCTCATCGACGCGTACCTGATTCGCAAACGGCGTTTGAATGATGCCGCGTGGTGCATACGAATAGTTGTAATAGTCCTCCGTGCCCGTGCCCATGTGCGACGGGAATGATTCGCCATCCACCCAGATTTTTTCGTCGCCCTCGCCATACCAGGTCGCGATGGGATTGAAGAGCGACAGCGTATCGCCCACGTAAACTCCGCGACCCGCAATTCGAACATAATTCCAATCTCGGTGCGGCGGAGTCTGCATGTCGGCCTCGTAATGCCACGCGCTGTGGAAGTGCATGCTGCGGTCATCCCAATTCCACGAACTTGTAACGGCGCGCATCGTCATCTTCATCGGACGTTCGCCAATGTTTGCGACCGTGATGCGCCCAGATTTTTTGTAAGGCATCACCCAGCGGCAGAGCATCGTGCCGTTCGTGTGCACGGTGCGATACCAACTTGAGAGGGCGTTGATTCCCACTCCACTGCCGAAGAAGTCGCTCGCCGGACACCAGACAGTGACCTCGCCGTCGAACTGCATCTGCACAATCGTGGAACGGAGGGTGCGCTCCAATTCCGCCGAATCGCTCACCCCGACGTGGAGTTCCAAGAGTCGCACTGCCGCCGGTCCAGCGGTCAAATCAAGCGATGCGTTCTTCCCAGCGGCGATCGTTTCATTCAAAGACAACGACTTGCCCGACATGTTTTCTGTTGGCGCGAACAAGGCTTTACCCACTTTGGCCATCAGCGGACGGGCCGCTCCCAATGCCTCCAGCGTGAACGTTTGCACCGCAGTGCCCGGTGTGTAAGTGCGGTAATTGATCTGGTAATAACGCCCGCCGCTGCTCGCTTCCTCCCAAGTCACTTTGCAATGCTTGGCATACGGAATCGGCAGCATCAGCGTGTTGCCGCCATTCGCTTTCGGATCATAACCAGGATGCGGCAAGGCTAACGGCTCGCCGATATTCAGAGTGCCAGACAAGAGGTCGTAAGCCGGAAACACCAGCGTTGGGGTCGGTGCTCCATCAAGATAAATGCGCAACGTGCCGTTGCGGGATTTCCCCGCAGTGAGCCAGAAGCGAACGATGCATCCCGGGCCGTCCGCGTCGAGCATAACGTTCTCTTTGCGTCCGTCATTATTCTCCTCACGGATGTACTGGCCTTGGTCGTGGTTGGCGAACCAGTCGGGTTTGTCCGGGGCGACTCTTTTGCGGTCGTAGCTGCTCGCCTGTTTGCAGGTGAACTCCGGTTGCGGCCAACGCGCGACCGCGTCGTAGTCAATCATCTCCTCAATCAACGAGTGGAGCGTGACCTCCGCGGCGGCAAACGCTGGTGCAATCAGAATGGCTACGGCGAGCGCGAATGCTGTAATCGGATTGTTCAGTTCCCTTCGATGGGTTGTTTGCTTCATGAGAAAAAGTTCAATAATTATCACCAATGACCCCTGCGCCGAACACCGCGTGAAAAGACCTATCGCTTTCGCTGTCGGAGATTGTCGAGCAACACTGCACCGAGAATGACCAGTCCAAGCACAACCTTCTGCGTATAGCTCTCGACATTGGTCAGGTTCATGCCGTTCTGAATCACGGCGATGGTGAATGCGCCGGTCAGAGTACCGAGCATCTTTCCTTCGCCACCGCTCAAACTCGTCCCCCCCACGACCACAGCGGCGATGACGTAGAGTTCGTACATGTTGCCGTAAGTTGCCGAGCCGCTCTTGAGTTGAGACGCCATCAACACTCCACCCAAACCGGCAAGAAGTGCGCTGGCCACGTAGGTGAACATCAGCACTCGCGGCACGGACAAACCCGAGTAACGAGCCGCCTGACGATTACAACCTACAGCATAGATGTAACGCCCGATTTGTGTCCGCGACATCAGCACGTGCGCCAGAAAATATAGGATGAGCATCAGCACGACGGCGTTGGGCAGGCTAAGGAAATCCGCGCCGCGCCCGAGCCAAACGAATGAATCAGGAATCTGGTAGATGGATTGGCCCTTCGCGAGAATGTAGGCCAGCCCGCTGCCAACAAGCATCATGGCCAGTGTCACGATGAACGGTGGAATGCCGAACCGCGTGATCATTCCACCGGAGAACGCACCGATCATTCCGCAAATCAAAATCGCCGCGAGACAAGCAAGCGTCATCCCAACCAGCGTCGCATTTGCACCTCCGGCAAAATCGCGGATGAACTTCGCCGCCAGCACGGCAGAGAGCGCGATCAGACTACCGACTGAGAGATCAATGCCTCCCGTGATGATGACCATGGTCATGCCGATGGCGACAATCGCAATCACTGCGATCTGATTGGCGATGTTCAGAAGATTTTCGGTCTTCAGGAAATTTGGCCAGCGATAGCTGCGAGGGGTAATGACGCGCGGCTCGCCGAGTGCCGGGAAATCCGTTTTCAGGTCCGCGAACACGAGCCAAGCACCGGTCACTTTGGTGCAAGCGATGGCGTCCACTTTGCCGCCGGACAAGGTGATTTCCTGCAACGCTTCGCGCGCATCCTTGGGTTCACCTTTAACGACAGTCACCACGCTCGCCCCGGATGCGGCAAGGTCGCGCTCGAGTTTTGCCGCGAAGGCTGCGTCGTCAGGTTGATCGCTGGCGGCGACGACGACGCGAGCCGATTTGCCCGACTGTTGCTGAATAATGGCGAGAACTTGCTTCGCGGCGGCCTCTCCGGTTGGCGATTGTTCGGTGAGCGTCACTACACTGAAGAAGGCGCACAACAGCAGCAGCACGACCATCATTCCGTAATCGGAAAAAAATTGGGAAAGCGTGCGCTTCATGCAATCGGACTTTTCACACGTTGACGATCTCGAAGTCGCCAGCCGTGCGTCTGGTTCATACACCCAGCGCTGCTTCGAGAGCTTTGCGCATTACCGAAGTGTCGGGGTCAATCCCCGTCCAGTATTGCACGCCTACAACGCCTTGATTGACCAACATGCCGAGACCATCCACAGCGCGACAGCCGCGTTTCGCAGCGTCATCGAGCAAAGCCGTGCGCACAGGACTGAACACCACGTCAGCCACCACCATCCCAGGCTTCAGCGTGTTCAAATCCAGGGCGAGCCGCGCGTTCGCATCGTAGAGTCCGATGGACGTGCCGTTGATGACGATGTCTGTTCCGGCTGGCACGGCGTAGTTTCCCTGCCAGACAATCAACTCGCTTTCGACGCGCAATTTCTCGCGAAGCAACGTCACCAATTCCGTTCCGCGGGCTGCCGAGCGATTCACGATGGTGATGCGTTTGACTCCGGCGAGACCAAGTTCAACCGCGATGGCCCGAGCCGCGCCGCCTGCGCCGAACAGCACGACGGACTTTCCCTTGGTATCAATGACCTCTTGGAGCGATTTCAAGAATCCTTTGCCATCGGTGTTTTCGCCGATGAACTTTTCACCGCGTCGCACCACGCAATTCACCGCACCCATCAACGCTGCGGATTCGCCCAGGCCGTCGAGGTGTTGGATCACCGTGACCTTGTGAGGCAGACTGCAGTTGAAGCCACGGAAACCCATGGCCCTCGCCCCGCGCACAGCCGCGCCGAGATCCTCCGGAGTGACCTCCATGTTGACGTAGCGCCAATGCAACTTGTGATGCGCAAACGCCGCTTCAATCATCGCCACTGTGGGATTGCCCGCTGCGCCTTGGGACATCGAACCGACGAGTTCGTGCCGGAATTTTCCTTCGCTCATAGCTATTTGAATTTGTTGTTACTTGAGCTCGGGATCTTTGAGCGCATCCGCCTTGCGATACAGACTGGTGGGGATGAGCATCTGCGGCGGAAGCGTCTCGCCTTTCGAGTGACGAACAATCGCATCCACGATCTGCACGCCCATCTTATCCGGGAATTGAATCGGGTCGGCGTAAATCTTGCCATCCTTGATCGCCTGCTTGCCTTCAGGTTGACCGTCGAATCCAATGATCACCACCTGCTGCGCCTTGCCTGCTTTTTCAAGCGCGCCGCGAGCGCCGAGCGCGGCGGGATCGTTGATGGCGAAAACACCGCGCAAATCAGGATGCGCCTGAAGCGCGTCTTCAGCTGCTTTGAATCCAATGTCTTTCGCACCGCCGCTCTCGAGCTCGGTGACGATTTCAATCTTCGCCTTGCCGCTGGCGTTGTGAGCGTCAATGACTTCTCGAAAACCTTTCACGCGGAGCAGGCAGGATTCAGCTTGCTTGAAATGCAGCACCGCGATTTTACCACCTGCCTCGCCGAGCGCTTCAATCATCGCCTGACCCGCCTCCTTGCCGCCGCCAAAGTTATCCGTGGCAACTTGCGTCACGATTTTCACTCCGGGCTCGTTGCAAGGGATGTCCACAGTGAACACCGGAATGCCCGCCGCGTTGGCTTCCTGGATGATGGGGATGATGGATTTCGAATCACACGGACTCAACACGATGGCGCTGACTTTCTTGACGATGAAATCCTTGATCTGATTGCCCTGCTTCGCGACGTCTTTGTCGGCACTGACAATGATTGCATCGTAACCGCGCCTCTTGCCTTCAGCCGTGATGTTGTCGCCGATGACTTTGAAGAACGGGTTGTCCAGTGTGAGCAATGAAACGCCGATCGCTCCCTTCGCGGCAGAGGTTTCGCCGCCACTGGAATTGTTGGACGAATCGGCTGGTTTGCCGCAGCCGGCCAATAGCGCAAGCAAGCAAGCGAGAATTGTTTGGAGGTGTTTTTTCATGATTTGGTTTGGTGGTTGTTGGATAAGATAAGTGCTTGGCGATGTTGAAGCATCAGAGCTTGCCAGATTTCAAAAATTCGTGACGAACCGAAGCTTTGACGCGCTGGCCAGTTGCGGAAACAAACGTGACCTCGCCCGGCGCGAACTCAAGAGTCTGTACCTTCCCGAAGTTAGTCGGAACTTTCACGACGCCTTGGATGTAATTCACGGCGGTTGGCTTGCTAGCGCTCAACTCGATCGTCGTCGTCACGCCTTCTTTCGTAAGCGTGTTGTCGTTCATTGAAGCAGACAGGCCGTCGGCAAAATGAGCCGTCACATCCTCGATGCCGAGGCAATTGTTCCGGCCGTTCCACGGGTGACCATGGCGACCATGATTCTCGATCCAAAGGACCGTGCTGTTCAAGATGCTCGGATCTTTGAGCGAAAACCAAAGGTAGCCCGCATCAGTGAATGTGGCTGCATTCCACGCCGGACCGCGGGTGGTTTCCCAAGGTTCATTCACGATTTGAACGAGGTCAGCGTGACCAAACCTCGCAGGCATGGCTGTGAGATCGGCGTCTGGTGTTTCTTTCCACGCCGTTGGCACTTTCGTGAGGTCAGTCCACTTCGCGCTAGGCAACAAGGATTGATACTCACGATTCTTCGGATCACTGAAAAAACCCGGGCACGTCATGCCAAACTTGAATGCACTCGTCGCATATCGGACCGAACCTTCCTTTTCAGGCATCGCCAATGTTGCGTGATGCCCCAGCGGCACGCGCCCCGCAAAACCTTCGATGATATTCCGGGAATAGACGACGTTCTGGCCATCCACGAGAGAAAGCTCCTTGGTCACGCGCCCTTTTCTAACTTCCGTGTCCATCGCCATCGTGAGCGTGCTGACGTCGCCCGATTTTTTGTTGGCGACGAATTTCCATTTCGATCCTGCAACCTCGCCGTGTGGCGGATGCTTTTCGCCTGCGACTTCCTGACCATTCCCGCCGAACGGAAGACAAAAGAAATCGCCACGCAATGGCACGAGCACCGGCACGGGCATCTTGGAGGGTGCTTCATCCTGCCAAGGGCTGACGTAATACGGCTGCACCGGTTTGTCGCTGTCGCGGAAAAATGTGACCGGCGCCATGTGGCCGCCAAGTTCGGCGACGCCAAGTTCCACCTGTTTCGTGCTGATGACAAAACTTGGCTGGGAGTGAAGTGTTCGCATTTTCTTATTATCCGCAGCAGAGCTAGCGTTGTTCACAGCAATCATAGAGATAGACAGACTCATCAGTAACCATTTGATCGGGCGCATTATTTTTTAATGTTAGGTTTTCGTTCCGTGATACGGCAAATCTTTTTCCAAAGCCATTCACCAAATGTGTTCGTTCCATCACTTCGGTTCAAACCCGGCGCGGATCTTTCCATCCTTGCCGATGAGCGGCTGCGGATTTTCCACGCGCCCCATGGGGCGAACGCCCGGGCCGATGCCGTCGAGGCCGAGGTCGTCTTTCATCGCGTCAGCGAATGCTCGGAGTCGCTTCACGACTTCAGGATTTGCCTCGGCGACGTTCTTTGATTCGCCGATGTCGGCGTCGAGGTTGTAAAGCTGACCTTCCGCTGACGAGGCCTTGTCATCACCGCTTTTTTTTGCGGCGCGCGAGACAGACCGATCTGCGCCTGGCAAATGCAATTTCCATGGCCCGCTGCGAACGGCTTGGAGCCGTAATCCGTTGAAATAATAGAAAACATCGTGGGGTGATTTCGCACCAGCCTCGCCAGCCAGCACGGGCCAAATGTCTCCGCCGTCAATCTTGCGATCCGTCGGCACTTTGCCACCGGCGAGTCTCACAAAGGTCGGGAGAACATCAATCATCCCAGTGATGGCGTCGCTCAAAGTGCCAGCAGGGATTTTTCCCGGCCACCAAGCGATGGTCGGTACGCGCATGCCGCCTTCCAGCGTGCCACCCTTGTGCCCCCGCAATGGGGTGTTGAGTCCGCGCTGTGTGCCGCCGTTATCGGAGGTGAAGATAACGAGCGTTTTCCCATCGAGCTTGAGTTCGCGCAATATGTCGAGCACCTGACCGACACTCCAATCCACTTCCTCCACCCAGTCGCTGTATAAACCCTTGGGGGAATTGCCTGCCCACTTCTTTCCGGGGTAGAGGGGAAAATGCACGGCGTTGTGCGGCAGGTAGAGAAAAAACGATTTGTCTTTGTTCGCCTTGATGAACTTCACCGCTGCCGTGGTGTAGCGTTCCACGATGCCTTGTTGCTCGTCCTGCTTCACGCGCGCGATGACCGTCTCGTTTTCGACGAGTGGCATCGGCGTAACGCTGGCAAGCGGTAATCCGGTCTCTTTCGCTTCCCCTGCGGACTTGGTGGCACGCTTTGGAATAGGTGCGCCAAGGCTGCTCCTCGCACCTTCCTCCGCCGGCCCCATGTCATTGGAATACGGAATGCCAAGGTAGTAATCAAATCCGCGACGACGCGGCATGAACTCAGGTTGATCCCCGAGATGCCACTTACCGATGCACGCCGTTGTATAGCCCGCCGCCTTCAGCAACTCAGCCACGGTGCGTTCGCTCGGGCTGAGTCCAACAGCCGAACTCGGAAAAAGCACGCCACCGATCGGTAGCACTCGCTTGGGATAACAACCCGTCATCAAAGATGCGCGCGACGGCGAGCAGACCGGCGCGGCGTAAAAGCTCGTGAGCTTCCGTCCTTCCTTCGCCATGCGGTCGAGATTCGGTGTGCGATTGCGCGTCGAACCAAACGGGCCGATGTCGGCATAGCCCAAATCGTCAATGTTGATGACGATGAAATTGGGTTTGTCCGCGGCCTTGACCAGCGGCGCGGCAAACAAGGTGATAGCGCCGACCAGCAAGTTGAGCGCGCGAATAATTTTCATTGGGGGAAAAGTCACTGGCGTTGGTTTGGTTTGACCTTCTTTTTTCCGTCTCGGTTCTTGGTTCTTGGGTCACCGTCAATGTCGATCTTGCCCCCAGCGGGATTGAGCTCGGCAAGAACGGCAGCCAACCGCTTTCGAGCCGCCTTACTAAAGTCGGTGTCGGCGGAAGCGGCAACCGGCTTCTCCACAAAAGGCGCATCGCTCATGTCGAAAAGCTCACCACTTTCGTTCAGCTTCCAACCTTGCTCACGCACGTACCATGTGTTTCCCAATTGCACAAAGGCCCACTCGCGCGGATTGCCTTTTTCACCGCGCAGTTGGGGCGCGATACTGCGGCTGTCGAATTTGAATCCGGTTGGCGGCTTCACGTTAGCGAGTTCAAGAAACGTCGCGTGCATGTCGGTGAAGTTCACGATGTCTTTGCTGACCTTTCCGGCCGGGGTCGTGCCGGGCCAACTCGCGACGAACGGCACGCGCGAACCGCCTTCGAGCATCGAGGCTTTCTTGCCGTTGATCATCCGACCGCCGATGGGAGCAGAAAAGTCCATCGCCGTGCCGTTGTCACCGCTGAAAATAACGAGGGTGTTCTCCCGCAGACCAAGCTTTTCCAGCTCGGCGACAATCTCGCCCACCTGCTTGTCCATGTAGGCGATGTTGGCGTCGTAAAGCTCCTCGCTGTTCGTCTTGCCGTTTGGCGAGTCAGGCGTTTTGAGAATCGGGACATGCACGAGATGCATGGAGTAGTAGAGAAAGAAGGGCTTGTCTTTGTGACGCCGGATGAAATCGAGGCTGAAGTTTTGGATGATGTCTGGATTGTATTCTTCCTTGTCGCTCTTGATTGTCTCGCCGTTTTTTATGTAGGAGTTTTTCCAGAAATAGCCACTGGGCGTCGTGGAAGTGATGTATTCGTCGAAGCCCCATTCGCGTGGTGTCTCGCCCACCTGCCGCCACTTGCCGGCCTCGCCTGTTACATAACCGCCCTGCTTCAACATCTTCGCCATCGGATGTTCGTCTGCTGACTTCGCGCCAGGACCGCCAGGCCGCCATGAGGGGTTCACAAGACCGCCTGTCCGGAAAGGGTAACGCCCAGTCATCAATACACAACGCGT
Organism: Akkermansia muciniphila; assembly: GCA_945882065.1. Taxonomy (GTDB): domain Bacteria; phylum Verrucomicrobiota; class Verrucomicrobiia; order Limisphaerales; family JADLHS01; genus JADLHS01. The sequence continues at coordinate 2,097 of CAMCWI010000011.1, read as the reverse complement.
CGGCCCGCACACCGGCGTGGCGTAGCAGGTCTCGAAACGCGTGCCTGATGCGGCAAGTTTGTCGATGTTCGGCGTCTTGCGCTTGTCCGCTCCGTAGCAACTCACGCCGTCCAGTCCCAGATCGTCAGCAAGGATGAAGATGATGTTGGGCTTTGCTTGTTTTGCTTGGGCAGCTTTTGAAGAGGGAATAAACGCAAAGCTGGCGGCGATCAGGAGCAGGATTGTTCTTTTCATTTGGTAGTTTGAACTTTTATTCGGACTTCTTGACGGCCTTGCGCTTCCCGGCTTTTCCTTCACCGGCGAGTTTGATGTCGGTGTTCTTCGTGGGCATCGGGGCGCGGATGGCTTTGCGCCATGCGATCATCTTTGCGTGGAGCTCCTTGGTCTTCTCCGGCATCTGTTGCGCGAGATTCTTGGATTCGCCGATGTCGTCCTTGAGATTGTAGAGTTCGAGCCGTCCATCCTCGAAGAACTCCATCAGCTTCCAATCGCCGACCTCGACGAGACCGACTGGCGTCGTGCGCCAAGTGCCTTCGCTCGAACCGAGATAACCGGGGAAGTGCTGGTAAATGGCGTCACGTTGGAGCGAAGCGTTCGGGTCGCGAAAAAGTTTCACCATGCTTTCACCATCGAGCACTTGCTTGGGTTTTGCAGCGCCAGCAATTTCAAGAAACGTCGGGAACACATCTACATGAATAGTCGGCACGTCACAAATCGTGCCGGGCTTCGTGACTCCCGGCCATCGTATAATGAACGGATCGCGCGTGCCGCCTTCGTAGAGGCTGCCTTTGCCGCTACGCAACGGCGCGTTGTCAGTGATGCTGGCGCGATTCTTTATGCCTTCGCGTTCGTAACCGCCCACGCCGCCATTGTCGCTGGAAAAAATGACCACGGTGTTGTCCGCGATGCCGAGTTCATCCAGGGTTTTCATCACGCGCCCCACGCTTTCATCCACGCTGTAAATCATCGCCGCGTAAGTCGGATCATGATGTCCCCCGGCTGGGGACTTGGATTTGAACTTCGCGATCAAGTCAGCCTTTGCTTGGTGCGGCACATGGACGCCAAAATGCGGCAGGTAGAGAAAGAACGGGCCGTCCTTTTTGCGCTTGATGAAGTCCACCGCTTTATCAGTGAGAAAATCTGCGAGGTACGTTCCTTCGGGATACGGCGTTTGGGGATTGGTGTTGAAGTCGAAGTGTTTTCCATTCGAGACAATTGCTTCATCAAAACCACGCGCGGCCGGATGATGTTCCGCATCTTCGCCGAGATGCCACTTACCGAACAACGCGGTCGCGTAACCCGCGGCCTTGAGCTGTTGCGCGATCGTTGAGCGGTCGAGCGGAAGCTCGGCGACATTGTCCACCGGACGCAGCGGCCTGCTCTGCCACTCAAATCGTCCAACGTTTCCAACGGTATAAACTCCCGTGCGCGCTCCATATTGCCCGGTCATCAAGGCTGCGCGCGTGGGTTGGCAATTCTGGCAGTTGTGATACCGCTTCAACTTCAGCCCTTGCGAAGCAAGCTGGTCAATGTTCGGCGTCTCGTAATACTTGCTGCCGTAAGTCGCGGTATCCGTCCAACCAAGATCGTCAGCGAGGATGAAAATGATGTTGGGCTTTTTGGGTGAAGCGGCTTGTACAGCCGATAGCGGCCAAAGAAGGAAAGCGATTAGAAGAACGGGAGAAAGTTTCAATCTGAAAACAGTTCGCACAGAGTTATCTTATGGCTTGTCGCCTGCGACGTCGGAATGCTGATTTGTTTGCTTGGGGCGACAAAAGAACTGGGCCGGCAAAAGCCGGCCCAGTATTGATTGGAATCAGAAATTATTCGGATTTCTTTTTCTTTCCGCCGCCCAGAGAGACGTGCGCTTCCTTCAGCTTCGCCTTGTCAGCATCGCTGATTTTGGCAGCTTCTTCCTTGTCCACCTTGCCGTCTTTGTTGGTGTCGTACTTGGCGACCATTTCTTCCTTGAGCTTCTTCTGTTCAGCGGTGGGTTCTTTCTTCGCTGCAAACACGGACACGTTTCCCACGAGCGCAAGACCTACTGCGATGATGATTAGTTTCTTCATGTTTATATTTGGATTATTAGTGTGCTAG
>CAMCWI010000010.1 GCA_945882065.1 Akkermansia muciniphila | reverse complement strand
ATGAAGGACAATCTCTACACGCGGCTTTATCTCTGGCTCGTTGCGCATCGGCGCGGCGTGTTGGTGGCGACTGTGCTTGTGATGGCGGCAGCGGGTTGGTTCTCGTCTCGGATTGATTTACAGGAGGACATCCTCGACATGCTGCCGCGTAATGACCGGCAGGTGGATGAGTATCGTTATGCGCTGAAGAAGTTCCGTCAGATTGATCGCGTCTATCTCGACATCGGCATCAACACTGACGATCCCGAAACACTCGCGCGAGCAGGAGACGAAGTTTTCGCGCGGTTTTCCACAAATCAAAATTTCGGACGCATCACGTATCACATAGAAGCGGGCGGGCAGGGGAAGGTGATCGAATTTCTCACTGGCGCGTTGCCGAATCTTTTCACCAAATCCGATGCTCTGGCGTTGGAAACAAAACTCGCGCCTGCCGAAGTTCGCGAATATCTGACCGTGATGCGCCGCAAGCTCGCGGGGCCGGAAGGCATGGTGCTCAAAGACGTAGTCGCGGCTGATCCCGTCGGCATGAGCGCATTGGTGGTGGCGAAGGTGCTGCCGTTACAGACAGGTTTCGGTGACGCGCAGATCGTGGATGGACGCATCACTAGTGGCGACGGGCGACATGTGTTGATGATGGCCGAGCCGAGCTTCGCGTCGTCAGACTCAAAGGCGAGCGCGTCGTTGGTGAAGGAGATGATGCGCGTCGTCGCGGATGTGGAGAAACAATTTCCCGGCGTCCATGTCGCGATCACGGGCGGACATCGCATGGCGGTAGATAATTCCACCATCATCCGCGTTGATGCCACGCGTTGCATCGCCATCGGTTCGGCGGGGATGATCGTGCTGTGTTTCGTGGCGTATCGGCGGCGTTGGCTCGCGCCTTTGTCATTTTTGCCGTCTTTGTTCGGAACACTGATGGCGGGCGTAGTGTTCATGCTGTGGCAGAAACATCTTTCTGCCATCGCCACGGGCTTTGCATCCATCGCCGTCGGCATCACGGTGGATTACGCCATCCACATCATCTATCACCTCGACAACGTAGGCACGACGGATCGGCGCGAGATTGGTCGGCATCTGAGCCGGCTCGTTTTTCCCATCAGCGTCGGTGTGATCACGACGTTGGCGGCGTTCTTGGTGATGATGACATCGCCGATGCACGGGTATCAACAACTCGGCATGTTGGGTGCGATCGGTGTGGTGTTCTCGGCGGGGTTTGCGCTGGTGATTTTGCCGTTGCTAGTGCCAGTGGCGAAGAAGTCAGGTCAACCACCACTCTGGTTGACGGCGTGGTGGGAAAAGTATTTCCGCTGGGAATCGCGGCGGCGTCTTTGGCTTGTGTTGTTCGTTGTCGTGTTAACAGTGGCAATGGCGTTCGGCGCAAAACGACTTCGATTCGAGGGCGACATCGCGAAGCTCAACGGCATCAGTGACTCGACGCGCAGCGATGATGCATTGATCCAAAATACTTGGGGCAACGCGCTTGGCATGACGATGGTGGTGGTGCGTGGCAAGACACAGGAGGAAGCACTCGCGCAGAATGATCGCGCGTTTGAAGTGCTTTCTCGCGATACGAATGTGGCGTCGGCTTTCTCGCTCTCGTCCGTGTGTCCTGCGCCGGAAACGCAGCTTGCAAACTTGAAACGTTGGCGTGAATTCTGGACTGCGGAGCGGCGTGTTGCTCTGCGCGAGACGTTGGATAAAACCGGCGGCGAACTCGATTTCCGTGCGGAGGCATTCGCGAAGTTCTGGCAGAGCGTCGAGGGTGAGCGGCCATTGCTCACGCTTGATATGTTTCAAGGCACGCCGCTGGAGAAGGCGTTGACCGAGCGCGCCGCTCTCGCCACGAACGACAACGCCATCAGCACGCTCGTGAAACTCAAGAACCGCGACGAGGCTGCGAAGCTGCGGCTGATAATGCCTGACGCCATCGTGCTAGACGGCAAGGGACTCGCAGATCACATCGCAGGATTGGCAAAGGTGGGATTGAATCGGTTCGCGTTGTGGACGGGGGTGTTCGTGGCGGTGTTGTTGTTCCTCACGCTCGGATCCGTGGAATTGGTGTTGATCACGTTGTTGCCGCTGGCGATCGGATTGTTGTGGACGTTCGGATTGATGGGCTGGCTTGGGCTGCCAATTGATCTGATGAACAGCATTTTTGTCATCTTCGTGATCGGCGTGGGCGAGGATTACGCAGTGTTTCTCGTGACGAGCAAGTTGGATGAGTGGCGCGGACAATCAAGTCATGCAGCGGCGAACAGTGCGTCCGTGTTGGTGTCTGCGCTGACGACGATCTTCGGCTTCGGCGTGATGGTCATCGCAAATCATCCTGTGTTGTTCTCGATGGGCGTGACGGTCTTGATCGGTATGGGTTTTGCATTTTTAGCAACACTCATTGTCGTGCCGATCAGCATGGACTTACTGTTGTTCAGAAACCCGCCGCGTGGCGCACCGCGCTGGTGGCATCTGCTGGCAACGGTCTGGTGTGGTCTATATCTGTTGGCGAGCCAGACGTTTGTTTTCGTAATGATGCGCCCGTTTTTGAAATTGATTTCCCCAACAACCGCCGATCGGCGCTTGCGGCAGCTTTCACAGATTGCGATGAAATTTTTGGTCAAGTCGTTCCCGTTCGGCAGAGCGGATTACCAAAAAGTTTCCGACGAAACGTTTAATCGCCCTGCCATCGTCATCAGCAATCATCAATCCGCCGTGGATGTTCTGGCCGCGTTCATCGTGTCCAGCGACATTTGCATGACGGTGAAAAAGCGCGTCTATGACACACCGATTTTCGGCGTCGCCTGCAAGTGTCTCGGTCATGTGCCGATAGAATCCGGCCAGCCAGAGGCTACGCTTGAACTCTGTCGGCAACGTCTGAACGCGGGATTGTCTCTGCATTTTTTCCCGGAAGGTACGCGTTCTCCAGACAGTTTCGTGCAACGTTTTCATCGCGGTGCGTTCGAGTTGGCGGTGGAATTGAAGCAGGATATTCTGCCCGTCGTGCTGTGTGATACGAACTGCGTGATGCCGCGCGACGCGTATTGGTTCGAGCCGTTCCACGCGACCGTTCGTGCACTGCCGCGTGTGACGCCGCAGAATTTTGATTACTCGCTCGGCGTCGTAGCGCTGATGAAGCATTGCGAAACCCTCGTGCGCGACGGCTTGCAAGAACAACTCGACGAGATCAACACGCCGCGCATCGTGCGTCGCAAGATCAATCGGCTCTATCGCTATCAGGGCAAATACGTGGAGGAGTTCGTGCGCTGGAAGATGAAGCTTGACACCGTGTTCCTAGCGTTGGACGAAGTTGTGCCGCGTCGCGCACATGTGCTCGATCTCGGTTGCGGCTACGGCATGGCGACGCATTGGCTCGCGACGTTCACGGATACGCGGACGTTCTGGGGCGTGGATTATGATGAGGACAAAATCCGTGTGGCACAACGCAGCGCACCGGAAAGTCCGCGCATCGAGTTCACTCACGGCGATCTGCTGACGTGCGACTATCCGCCGTGCGATGCGGTGCTGCTGCTCGATGTGCTGCACTATTGGACTGCGGAGAAACAGTTGGCGATCCTCACCAAAGCGCGCCAGGCATTGCGTCCCGGCGGGCTGTTGGTGTTACGCGACGGCGCACGTTCAGAGACAGCCGCACACCGCAAGATTCACAGATGGGAGGAATTTGCAACACGCATGGGCATGAACCGCACCAAGGAGGGATTGCATTTTCAGACGCAGGCGGAGTTGGAGGCGATGTTGCAACGCGCCGGTTTTGTCCGCTGGGAAATCAAAGCCGGTGCCGGCAATGATTCCAACGTGATGCTGTTGGCGTGGGTGTAGTTGCGAGCGGAAGGTTGACAGTAGGGTGCGTTTTTGTTGAGGTGGAAGCGGATTATCAAAACGAACGGATTGAACTCATTTCCAATCGTCGGTGCGGAACGGAGAAGCCGGAAGACCCGCGCCGTTGTAAAGGTTGCAGGCGGGATCATCCTGCCACGCGTACCGGACGGCGACGGGATTCTTTACCGCAGGGTTGGAGACGATGACTTGTTTCCCTTTGAGCTTTGCCTGAGCGGGAAGCCATTGGTGATCGCTCCCGGCGATGAGGAACCCTTTCAGGTCTCCGTCCTTGGCGATCAAGCCGCCGTCGGTGTGGTTGAAGCTCAATACAACTTGATCGCTCCGGAACTTTTGGGAAGTGGGTAGCGGCCCGGAGATGCTTGGCACTTTTTTTCCATAAACAGTTCTCAAGGCCCAGAGCGACAGACGACGCGCGGTTTCCTGCTTGTTCTTCGGGTGGATGTTCCCGGACTGGCCGATATCCACGGTGATCGCCATACCGGTCTTGGGTAGGTTGAGCGTTTTCAATTGTCCTTCGCGGACGAGACACCAACCTTCGGCACGTTCCTTATAGTTCGGCAATTGCACCCAGGCGAAGGGGAAGGTTTCACCCCAGTGCTTGCGCCAGTGCTGGATCAAGAGCGGGAAACGTTCGTGATAAACGCGCGCCGACTCCACCGTGCGGGCGTTGGCTTCGCCCTGATACCAAATCGCACCGGCGATGGAGTAGGGGATGAGCGGAGCGATTTTGCCATTGAACAGATCGCCGCGCCCGTCACCCGGAGTGGCGTTTTGCGCTTCGGGAGGAATCCACGATTCCACGGTCGTCCCGCCGACGGAGGAGTTGATCAATCCCATCGGCACTTTGAGCGTGTCGTGAAGCTGGCGACCAAAGAAATACAGCACCGCAGAGAATCGTCCGATGGTTTCCGGCGAACAAACCTTCCAAGAGCCGGTGCAATCAGACAAGATGTTGGTTGCGCCGCCGGATTCCACCTTGAACATGCGGATGCGGGGTTGCTCCGAATCGGCTTTCGTCGTCGCAAAGTCGCGAGCTTCCTGTGCGGGTTGCGCCATGTTGGATTGACCGCTTCCAAGCCACACTTCGCCAACAAGCACGTCGTTGATAAGTATTTCATTCTTACCCTTCACCAAGAGCTGATGCGGGCCACCGGGGCGCAGGGATTTGAGTTTGATGGACCAATTGCCGGAACTGTCGGCGTGGGTGGTTTTTGTTCGTCCTGCAATGGACACCGACACTTCCTCGCCAGGGTCGGCCCAGCCCCAGATCGGAGCGGCCTTGCCTTGTTGCAGCACCATGTGATCGGAAATGATCGCGGGAAGCCTGACCTCGCTTAATGCATGGTTGGCGGCAGCAATCAGCGCGATCATGATCGCAAGATGTTTCAAAAGACGTGTCTCGGAATAGGGTTTCATTTGATTTGAACGCAGTTTGCTTAACAGTTGGATGGGCTTCAAGCCATACCTCGTAAGGGGTAGTGATTGCAGCTCCGAAACCCATCAGTTATTTGCGTAACAACCTCCTTCCAGCTTGACGGCTTGATTTCAAAACACAAACTCCTCGCGATGAAGTTAATATTCTTGGCGGCATCAGCCTTGACGGCTCTGATGATCACATCGTGTGCGACCCGCAACTCCGTGAGTTGCTATAAACCAAACACGCTCAGCGCGGCACAAAAGGCCGAAGGATGGAAGCTACTATTCAACGGCAACGATCTGAGTGGTTGGAGTAATTTCCGGACCAGCACCATCCGTGCGGGTTGGCAGGCGAAGGACGGAACACTCGCTTGTGTTGATCCCAAGAACGCCGGTGACATTGTCACGGCGGATCAATTCGAGTGGTTCGAACTCGAGTTGGAATACAACATCACGCACGCGGGCAACAGCGGCATCATGTTTCACGTCACCGAAGCGGCTAAGTCTGTTTGGGGCACCGGCCCCGAGATCCAACTCGAGGACAACGTGGCTGCGAAAGATCCCCAGCGTTGCGGATGGCTCTACGGTCTGTATGAACCTCCCATGGATGCCAAAACGGGAAAGCCGCTCGACGCCACCAAACCCGTTGGCGAATGGAATCACATGCGCATCGTGATTTCTCCCGAGAAGTGCGAACACATCATCAATGGCGTGAAGTATTTTGATTACGTGCTGGGCAGCGAAGATTTCAACAGCCGTGTCGCCAAGAGCAAGTTCGGCAAGATGGAACACTTCGCCAAGTACAACAAAGGTGCGATCGCGCTCCAAGGCGATCACGGCATGGTTTCCTTCCGCAACATCAAGATACGTCCGCTCGCTGCGAAGTGACTTATATCACTTCGCCTTCGGCAAACTCTCGAGATAATCGAGCAACGAAGCGAATTCTTGGACGCTCATTCCTGCCGCGAGTCCTTCCGGCATGAGTGAGCGTTCTTGTTTTTGCCGTTTAACGATCTCGCCAGTCTGAATCGTCTGCTCTTTGGCGGCGATAGTGCGAATGGTGACCGCGTCCGCCGCCTCGCGTACGACAAAGCCGTCCACTTCGCTGCCATCCTTCAACTCGAAATGATTCGCGACAAATCCCTGCGCGATGGTTTTGTTCGGGAGCAGAATCGCTTCGGCGATTTGTCGGCGACGATAAACATTCGCAATCGTTCCGAGGAACGGACCTTTCAGCGGCTCGTCTGCTTTCACGGTGTGGCAGGCGTTGCAACCAATCGTAGTGAACAATTGCGCGCCACGGTTGATGTCGCCTTTCAAATTTTCAACCGCCGTCATCGCAGCATCCGCAGTCATCTCACCGATTTTTTGAGCGGCAGCAGCAGCGCGGATTTTTTCAGGATCAATCTTCAATCGCGACACCGCACTCCGTGCCGCATCAGCTACGACTGCATCGGGGTCAGTCAACGCTGCGACGATCTGAGCAGCGCGGCTGCCGTTTCCTGAATTTGCAGACGCGCGGATGATTTGGGCGCGGCGTTTTGTTTCGGTCCAACCAGTATCCAGAGCGGTGCGGGAAGTCTCGCGCGGTTCTGGCGAACCGACTTTTGAGGACGACAGCTTTAATAATATCTCATCCGCGAGTTCGGATTCCTCGCCGTTAAGCTCTGCAGCGACTTCTTCAAACACAGTATGAACTTGATCAATCTTTGACGCGTGCCGCACGGCGTCGCGCGCTTTCTCGGCGAGATTGTTTTCCGTTTGCGTCTTTCTCACTTTGGGCAAAGCAAACAGGATGGTCCGCCATGCTTCAGGGCTCGCTGTCTTGGCGAGGGCGATCACCGCTTGTGCGCGAGTTGCGTTCTGGGAATCGTCGCCGCGCGCAGCGCGGACCAACAAGGGGATGGCACTGACCGGCACGTCTTCACTTTGCGCGAGTTGAGCGGCGATGGCTGGGATCAGGCTGGCGTCATTCGCCGCACGAGCGATCAGGTTGTCTATAGCCTCGCCAGTCGGGATGCGATGCCGCGCAAGTTCACGTCCAATCCAGACGGCCTCGCTCGAGTCCGCATTCTTCAGCGTCGCCCTGAGTGCTTTCGCGATGCGTGGTGTCTCGCTCCAGGATTCCGGTTGGTAAAATGGTCCGCGAGTGTCCGGTCGCGTTCCCCACGAATCCCCGTGCCATTCGCCTTCGATGAAATGTAACCGGCAAAGCGCTGTCAGCAAACCAGCGCGGCGATCTGCATTGGTTTCCTTTTCAAGCCTCGCCAACAAACCGGTCACGACGGTCGGTTCGTGGAGTGATTGCAATACGCGCAGTGCTCCAGTTCGTAAGGCCGGTGATGCTTTCGGGTCATCCAAGACTGCGAGCGAAGCATCTGCGGCCTTGAGTTGAATCAGTGCCTGCATTGCAGTGTGAGCCACGACCGCATCCTCATCCGTGAGCAGCGGGGTCAAAACCTTATGCTGTTTCGGTGTGGCAATTTTCTCCAAAGCCCGCGCGGCTTCCCGGCGAACGCGGGGATCGGTTGATTTGAGTGCCGAGACGATACGGCTGGAGGGAATGTCCGTGAGTTGGTCGCGGCGGTCTGTCAAAGCGCGGATCGCCCACGGCGCGATGGATGGATCGGAAACCAGCTTGGCGAGGAACGCGTGCGATTCTGTCCCGAACTTCTGCTTCAACAGGAACACCGCCGCCACACGCGAGGGCAGGGGCTTTGATTTGTTACTCGCCAGCGAGCGTATGGCGGGAACAACGCTCTCGATTTTTTCACGGTTCAGCAAAGTCCGTTGCGCTGCAAGTCGGCGACTATGACTCGGCGATTCCAGCGTGCTCACCAGTTGTTGATTGTTAATCGAGGCAAAGTCGGGCATCGGTTGAGCTTTGAAATTCTTCGGCATCACGCGCGCGATGAAACCGACGTCTGGTCCAACCCATGTGAAGGACGCGCCTTTCCAACTGCTCGCGTAGATCGCGGCGTTTCCGTCCACATCAAGATCCGTAGGGCGGGGCAGGTGAATGAACTCCTTCTGCGTCGCAGTGAACGTCGCCCCCTTTGGCGTTAGCCCGTGGTGATAAATCCAATTGCGCCCCCAGTCGGCGGTGAACGGAGCGTTGTTCCACGCTGCGGGAATTCCGGGTTCGTCAATCCAGCCAGCGCCGCAACCTGAACCGCCGCCGTAATCGGCGAGGGGTTCGAGGAGTTCGCCGGTAAAGTTTTTGAACAAACGCGGATAGCCATGCTGAGTCAGTCCCGTGAAATGATGGAGGCGCACATCCCAGCCGCCGCCGTCGTTTGTGTTGTCGCGTGCAAAGATATCGAGCAGCGGACTCACTGCGACTTCAAGAATGTTACGTGTGCCGTTCGCGTAAAGTTCGAGGCCCGTTCCGTCAGGTCGCACGCGGACCACTCCGCCGCCGCGCAATTGAAGTTTCCGTCCATCCGTGCCCGTTGCTTCCATGAATCCGAAATCGCCAATCGCTGCGTAGAGCCAGCCGTCCACGCCGAGTTCGAGCCCGTTCGACCCGTGATCCGCCGGACGATCCTTGAAAGTCCAGCCGATGCCTTTGACGAGAGTTTTCTTTTCATCCGCCACTCCGTCGTGATCGCGATCAATGAACACATCAATGTCAGGTGGGTGCAGGAGATAAAGGCGGTCGTGATCCCAGACCAATCCACGTGGCGAATCCACATCCGGAACGAACGCCTTCACCTCATCCGCCTGACCATCGCCGTTGGTGTCGCGCACGCGGAGGACGCGCCCCATGTGCGGTTTTCGATCAATCGAACCGTTGCCGTCACTAGAAACGTAAAGCGTTCCATCCACCGCAGCGGAAACGAACACAGGATAATTCACCGCCGGCGGCGTGGCAAAAATTGTGAAGTCGAACCCGGTGGGGACGGTGATATCCTTCCGCAACTGATCCGCCTTCGCGGGAGTGACGGCGGGAAGTTTGGAAAGTTCCTCAACCGTGGGTTGCCGATTTGTGGCGGTGTAAGTTGACTCCGCAACCGATGTTACAGTTGCCGCAAGCAAAGCCGCAGTCACGGAAAGAATTTTATTTTGGCTGAAGGACATCCACACAACGTAACAACTGCCGGGAATGCAATTCAAGCCTGACAATGGGGCGGGTATGATTGGGGCGGCAATTGTCCTTGGTGACGTAGTGGCTTGCCGCTGCAACAACGCTGGCAGACTGTCGGGCTACAGTGGGTGTTATAGCGACGGAAGCAGCCGTAAACATTGCGACAGTCCAGTACCGTTTTTAACAAGTTGGTGCGCGTCTATTCCGGTCGCTGCGTTTTATGATTTCTTCTTGTCCCAACCCTGATCCTTGATGATCTGTTCAAGTTTGAGTTTGATCACGTCCTCATTTTCAATCACTCCAGCTTTTATCAGATATTTGCAAACGTCGCGGAGTCTTTTGACCTCGTCCTTTTTAGCGGCCAGTTTTTCGCCGGAAAGTTGCGCGAGGTTGGCCATATAAGTTGTTGCCAGAAGATGGGCGCGGTCACCGGTTTGTTCGTCCATTTCGTAAACGAGTGATTCGGCGAGGCGCAACATTTCGGGAACAGGATTGGCGGGGTCTTTGAGTTTGGCGGCATCGGCACGGATCTCGGCGGCGATCTCGGCGCGCTTGGCTGTGGTAGCTTCGGTGGTGAGGCGGCCATCGGTTCCGCCCTCGACGGCGCGCGGCGGCAGCGGACGATACCAGATGTTGCGGTAACGAACCGGGTTGCCGTGGTCCTGAAGTTTCAACGGTCCGACTTCCGGGAACGGGCCGGGCTTGGTGCGGCCCATGTGGCCGGTGCCGCCTTCGATTATGGTGTGATCTTGAACGAGAACGCCATTGACGAAGACCGTCACGTAACCGGGGTCCAGCACCACGCCGTTCTTGTAGATTGGGCGGCGGAATACAATGTCGTAGGCTTGAAATTCACCCGGCGGTCGCAGCGGATTGACCATTGGCGGGTTGACGCCGTACACAGACCCCGCAAAGCCGTCGGGATAGGTGGGGTTGTTGTAATTGTCCAAAACCTGAATTTCCATTTTGCTCATGAGGAACACGCCGCTGTTGCCGCGTCCCTGGCTTTCGCCTTCCACTTTTGACGGCGCGGCCCATTCGATGTGAAGCTGGCAGTCGCCGAACTGATCCTTGGTGCGGACGTAACCTGAACCCGGCACGCATTCCATCGCGCCGTCCTTCATGATCCACTTCGTGGGAACATTCCCGTCCTTGTCGGATTCCCATTTGGAAAGGTCTTTGCCGTCAAACAACACCACTGCGTCGGACGGCGGTTTGCCCGGCTGTTGCTGGTTGCTGAAGCTGCCCGGCTCAATGTGTTTGGGCTGGGGCCGATTGCGATCATGTATCGCCCACGGATGATGCGCATCGGGCGCGTCGCCGTAAAAGGCAGAGCCGACGTTTTCAGAACGGGCCGCCAAACTAAGAGTCAGCAGCACCGGCAGGAGGTTTAAAGTGGAAAACAGTTTCATGTGATTTTGATTTTGTTGGGCTGTTTTTATTTCTTTGAAAAGCGGAAGTCGAGCTTTGTCGTGAGTTGGGGAAAAATATTATTTCCAATCCTCGACCGTCTTCCATGCGATGAGCTGGAGAAATACGGCGTCCCCGCGTGAAATTCCCTATGGATGGTATTCCAGGCCGACAGGACTTTGGTCAAACAATGTCGCGAATATCACGCAGGCGGCGAGATAGGTGCCGTGAATTGTTTCGTGTTCCTTGTCGCGGCCCAGCATGGCCAGTTCGGGCCGTGTTGCCAGAGATCGTTGAAAGGCCAGCCCGACCGCTGCGACCGGTGCAGACAATTCTTTGCCGATCTCTCGATGCGCCTGAGCGATCTGCTCCTGCGTTATCCAATTCAGACGCTCGTACGGCCAAGCCATGAAGAAAACGGTTCGTCCGCCTGCGTTTTTGATTTCCTGATTGAACTTGCGGGCATGTTCAAAGAAGGGTTGCACCGAATGCTCCTTCAATTCCGGGATGTCTTCCTGAATAATCACGACATCATAACGGCCCGTGCGAATGGTTTCATGCACCCAGGGCAGATTGTCGAGAATTTTCAGTGTCGCGCCGCCCTTCGTTGCGCGGTTTGCTTGGGAACTGGAGTCACCATTCGCAGCGAGCACGAGTTGTTTCACATGTTTTTCCAATCCGCCGTTGTAATAGGTGAAGCTGTTGCCGACGAAGAGAACGCGGTTGGGTGATTTCACGCTCAAGGGCGGGCGGGTGGTGGCGCAACTGCCGACGATCAATGCGATCATGAAAAGAACAAAGGGTTGGAGCGCAAACAAAGAATTTCGTGGACGAAGATTTGTCATTTGTTGAAACGAGACATTCGCATTGTTCGTAATGCGGCAAAGGGTAGCCGGGATGTGAATGGCGAGGCAAATTCGAACCGTCGCCAAGTCTGTTTTCATCTGATTCTGTCCGTTGAGTGCCTCGTGTTGTTTTAAGCTCTGGACATGAACCCCCGCCCACTGTTAATCATTTTTTAATGAACACCAATCTGACCCGTCGAAATTTCGTCAAAACATTCGTCGCGGCTGCGGCTGCGTTCACTTTGAAGCCGTCGCTTTGGGCTGCTGGCGTTTCCAACCCGCGCATCTCCGTGCAGCTTTATTCCGTGCGCGATGATTGCTCGAAGGATTTCGACGCCGCGCTTGCGCAGATCGCAACGATGGGTTTTGATGGCGTGGAGTTCGCCGGTTACCACAAATACAGCGGCAAACCAAAGGAGCTGCGTGCGCGCTTGGATGAATTGAAACTGGCTCCAGCGGGAACGCACATCAAGACCGGCAGCTTCCGTGGCGACGAATTGCAGCGCACGATTGAATTCCATCAGGCTCTTGGGTGCAAATTTTTGATCGTGCCGGGCGATGGAGATTTTTCTCATCCAGAGAAAAGCAAGGAGCTGGCGGAGACGTTCAACAAGGCGGCCGAGAAGCTCAAGCCGCTGGGGATGTATTGCGGCTATCACAATCACACGCACGAATTCAAAAAAGACGGGGACAAGACGTATTGGGATTTGTTCGCCGAACGCACGAGCCAGGATGTGGTGTTGCAGCAGGATTGCGGATGGTCGGCCACGGCGGGGTTGAATCCGGCGGAACTTGTCCGGCGTCATCCGGGGCGCACCAAGATCACGCATTTCAAACCGACTGTGGTGAAAGAGGAGGCAGGCAAGAAGGCGATCCTTGGCCAGGATTCTGTGGACTGGGTCGCCACGCTCAAGGCGTGTCGCGAAGTCGGTGGCACGGAGTGGATCACGGTTGAACAGGAAGCCTATCCGGATGGAAAGACTCCGATGGAATGCACGGCGTTGTCTCTGGCCGGATTAAAAAAAATCTGGTGAGCGGTCAACGTTTGCCGCGATTTTGAGCCAGCAGCCACTTGTAGAATTCGGGATCGTTGTAGGTCTGCCTCCATGAGTCGTGAGCCGCGTCGGGATACACTGTGAACTTGGGATTGCCTCCTGCTGCTTTGACGGCTTCCACCATTTTCTCCGACCTGTCGAGCGGCACGGTCTTGTCTTTCGCGCCGTGGAAAACCCAGATGGGCAGCTTCGCGATCGCGGGAGCATCCGATGGATCGCCGCCGCCGCAGATGGGCGCGATGGCCGCAAACTTTTCGGGATAAGCCGCCGCCAGATCCCAAGTGCCGTAGCCGCCCATGCTCAGGCCGGTCAGATACACACGATCCTTGTCCACGCGATATTTTTTGATCACCGCATCGAGCAATGCGTTGAGTTTGTCAGGATCCCAGCCGCGTCGCGCCGATTGCGGCGAGACGAGGATGAACGGAAATGGGCCGTTCACGTCGGCGAGTTTGGCCGGGCCGTGGGTCTTGACCTTGTGAATGTTTTTGCCGCTTTCGCCCGAGCCGTGGAGGAACATCACGAGCGGCCACTTGGTTTTCGATTTGGTGTAATCCTCCGGCAACGAGAGCAGATAATTGAACTTGGCGGTGACGGTGATTTTCTTTTCAAAGCGTTGCGCCTTCTGCGTGGATTTGGATTTCAACTGGCCGTCCGCAAAATCCAGAAACGCTTTCCAATCCTCGGCAGTTATCGAATGACCGCCCGTGTGCAGGTGAAAACCGAGTTCGCCGGAGATCAGCGGCTTGTCGAGCGGCATTTCAGTCGTGCCGAGATCACGCTTCCCCAGCAGACGATAAACCGGCCCTGCGGCGACTTGGGCCAGAAATTGGCCGTAAGGGTCAGCCCAGAGATCGTCCGTGCCGCCGGTGATGAACACGGGGCGCGGGGCGTTGAGAGCGATGATCATGTGCGAGTCCACCGGTATGTCGTTCCAGCGACCGGAGAATTTTAAAAAGCCCGAAACCATCCAGCGCGGAAAATTTGCAATGACGTCATCCAAGCTTTCGCCAAAGTCGCGACGCGAGAGCGATGCACCCATCTCGCCGGAACAACTCGCGAACACCAGGGCGAACCGCGGATCACGCGCACCGGCCCAAAGCGCAGTCTTGCCGAGCCGCGAATGACCGATGAGCGCGACGCGGTGCATGTCCACGTCGCCATCTTCCTGGAGAAAATCCAGAACACAACTCGCGCCCCACGCCCATGCGGTGATCGTGCCCCACTCGCCGGTGACGGGTTCGGTCTGGCCGGCCGCAAGTGCAAGCCGTCGCGCGATATTCACATTGTTCGTTTTTCCGTCGCCTTCGATTTCCGTGTAGCGGAACGAAGCGTAACCGTAACCGCGCGCCAGGATGTCACGGATCGGCCCGTGTTCGGGCGGGCGATTCGTACCGGATGAAACCGCGCCCGGATCGCTGACGGGAGGATTTCCAAAAAGCAAATGCAGCAGGACGGGCGACGGTTGTTTTGCGTTCGCTGGAAGATAAAGCACGACATTCACCTTGGGCGCGTCCGGCCCGTCACCCATGCGCGCGACGATGTCCTTTCGGATGGCGGAACCTCCCATCGCGTTTGTGTCGGTTTTCACCACTTCAAATTTCATCTTCGGCGCGGTGCTGGGAACGCTGCCGAAAATTTCGGTCTCGTAGAGCTTGAGAATTTCCGCGCGGCGAATGTTGAGCCATGTTTCCGGGTCACGCACCGGCTCGCCATTGTGCAACACGAGCGGATCGGGCAGGATATGGTTGCCGACTTTGGATTCATCGTAGTTCGAGAGATGACCTGTCGGCGCTTTCCGTGGCGTCAGAGGTTCGGCGGCAGCGCGCAATGCGGCGGCGGCCTGCGGAGATGGAGTCGCGCCAAGCGTAGCGGCAGTAGCACACGCCATAAGCAGGGAAGACATGACGGTTGAGAGTTGGACAATATGGTGGTGGTTCATCGCGAGCAGTTGAGCGGAATAATCGGTGATAGGCAATTCCGTTATGCTGAGTACAGCACTGTCGGGTGTGATCACAAACGGGTCAGGGTGTAGAGTCGTCCTCGTTGTCGTTCTCGTCCTCGGTTTTGTTGTGAAATTTCGAGGGCGAGGACGAGAACGAGGGGGAGAATTCCATCAAGCATAGCCTCACCCGACTTTAATCACACCCTAATTGAATCTGCGTGGGAGAAAGGTGAATTTCATCCCCACCCTGAAAATAAAAGCAGAGCTTCATGCCATGCAACTTTATCGCAGGGAGAAAATTGAACCGCGCGACCAGTATGACATCACGCGCGCGGCTTGCGCACTTCCTTACGCGGACATTTTCATCACGGACGGAGGGAAAGCCAGCGCGATCAGAGAATTGAAACTAGACGCTGCATACAAGACGGAAGTTTTCTCGATGAAGAAGTCAGAACTTAGTGCGCTCACAACGAGGCTAAGAGAAATTATAAACTGAACGGAAACTCTTTTACGTCGCCACGGGGTGATTTGTTTCAGAACTCCATCACGGCAACGCTTCCCCACGCGCGGCGATGAAGAGGCGATACCATTCCTCACGGCTTAACTCGAACTCGGTTGCCTTCACCGCCTCGCGGATGCGTCCGGGATTCGTCGTGCCCACGATGGGAACAATCTTGCTCGGATGTCGCAGCAGCCACGCGAACGCAATCACCGTCCGGCTCACGCCACGCGCGGCGGCAATTTCATCCAGCACCTTCACGATGTCGTCGGTCTTGTAACCTTGTTGCGCGGGAAGCAAACGCTTCGCGCCATCGCCAAGCAAGCCCGCGCCCAGCGGACTCCACGCCATCGGCGTGATGTTCTTCTCCAGACATTGATCCAGCGTCCCATCCTCGAACGCGGCGAGTTGCGCGAGGCTAATCTCCACTTGATTCACCGCGAGCGGAAACGGACACGCCGCCTGCAACGCGTTGACAAGCGACGGACGAAAGTTGCTCACGCCAAAGAACCGCACCTTGCCAGCGTCGTAAAGTTGCGCGAACGCGCCAGCAATCTCGTGCGGGTCGCCGAGATAATCCGGGCGATGCAGCATGTAGAGATCAATGGTCTCGATGCCGAGCCGCTTGAGCGATTCCTCGCAAGACTTCACGATGTAATCCGGCGAGAAATCATAGCGTCCTGGCGCGTCAGGAGTCGGTGAACCTGCGTGGCGCACGCCGCTTTTGCTCGTGATGAGGATGCGTTCGCGCATTCCGGGAACAGATTTCAGAGTTGCGCCGAGAATCTCCTCAGCACGCCCACCGCCATAGATATCCGCACCATCGAACAGTGTGTAGCCCGCTTCGTAAGCAGCGACAACGGCCGTGCGTGCCTCCGCATCTGCTTCGGCAGCGGATTTAAGATTGTCGCGCGTGCCCGCGATGCGCCAGCAGCCGAAGGCCAGACGGCTTGCGGTGAGTGAACTTGTTCCCAGTTTGATTGTCTTCATCTTGAATTAAATAAACCGACCAACGCAAAAGGATTAACCACGAAACACACGAAACACACGAAAAGAATCTGGAGAATCCCAAAGCGGTGTGATTACAAACGGGTGAGGGCAACCGCATGACCGAATTGGTAGGGCGCATCACTTCGTGCGCGCTGTTGTCTGACTGACCAAGCCCGGCGCGCAGGGACTGATGCGCCCTACCAGTCGCAGACCTTTGTCAGTCTCACCCTACTTTAATCACACCCCATTTCACCCTCCCTAATTTGCTGGGCGCTAATTTGCTGGGCGCTTGCGGAATGTGCGGATGTTTGTGAATATCGATTTAAGCGATCCGTCCATGTTCAACCTATGAAAATCACGATATCCATCCTCTGCGTTACAGTGTTGTTCGTCTCTCATTTCTCCAACGCTGCTGATATTGACCCGGCCAACTGGCCTGCGTGGCGCGGACCGTTCGCCAATGGCACTGCGCCGGAATCCAGCCCGCCCACCGAATGGAGCGACACCAAGAATGTGAAGTGGAAGGTAAAACTGCCCGGGCACGGTTCGGCCACACCCGTGATTTGGGGCGATAAACTTTTCATCCTCGCCGCCGTTGGCCCGGAGAAGAAAGCAGAGGTGAAGCCGGTCGAACCGCCACCAGTCATCGTCAACACGAACGCGCCGGGAGATGGGCGTCGCCGTCGTGAAGGCGGGATGGGCCGCTCAGAAAAACCCACGGATAAATTTCAATTCACCGTGATGTGCTTGGATCGCAAGACGGGCAAAACGCTCTGGCAGAAAATCGCGAAGGAAGAAGTGCCGCACGAGGGACATCATCAAGATCACGGATTTGCCTCGGCATCGCCGATCACGGATGGAAAAGTGGTGCTCGCATTTTTTGGGTCGCGTGGACTGTATTGCTACGACATGGAAGGAAACTTGAAGTGGTCAAAAGAATTCGGCCAGATGCGGATGCGCGGAACGTTTGGTGAAGCAGCCTCGCCTGCATTGCGCGGAGATGTGGTGATCGTGAACTGGGATCACGAGGGAGACGACTTCATCACCGCGCTCGACAAAAACACGGGTAAAGAACTCTGGCGCACGGCGCGAGAGGAAGAAAGCGGCTGGGTCACGCCGCTGATCGTGGATTTCAAAGGCCAGCAGCAGGTGATCGTGGGCGCGACGATGACAGTCCGCAGTTACGACGTTGCGACAGGCAAACAACTCTGGCAGTGCGGCGGGTACACGGCGAACATGATCCCGTCAGCCGTGGCGGACGCGGACACCGTATACGCCACCAGCGGTTTCCGGGGCGCGTCCGTGCAGGCGATCACTCTCGGGCGCACCGGGGATCTGACGGGCACGGATGCTGTGCGTTGGAGTCATGACAAGAACACTCCCTACGTGCCGTCGCCAGCACTGTCGGGCAACCGGCTCTATTTTCTATCCAGTCGCGGGGCGGCCTTGTCCTGCTTCGACACGCGCACCGGCAAGGCATATTTCGAAGCAGCATCATTGCCTGGCGTATTCAATGCCTACGCTTCGCCCGTGGCATCGAAGAATCATCTCTACGTTTCGAGTCGCGAAGGCAAATGCGTCGTGCTCAAACAAAGCGACACGCTGGAAATCGTCGCCACGAATTCGATCGGTGAAGGAGCTGACGCATCCATTGCGATCGTGGGAAATGAATTGTTCCTGCGTGGAAAACAAAACCTCTACTGCATCGCAGAGAAATAAGTGAGTGGAGGGAAAGAGTTGGGGTGACCAACGGGATTCGAACCCGCAACAACCAGAATCACAATCTGGGACTCTACCATTGAGCTATGGCCACCAACCGGCGGGAAGCCTAGATTTACAACGCGTTGCGGTCAAGTTTTCCCTCAGTCGCCCAATGCCTGTTGAGATGTTGCCCCATTAAACCATGCCCCTGCTCGAAATAAAAAACCTCCGGCTCGACTTCGTGAACTCGGAGGGCGGCGCGCGCGCCGTGGATGGCGTGTCGCTCACGCTTGATGCGGGTGAAACGGTTTGTCTCGTGGGTGAAAGCGGTTGTGGTAAGAGTATCACCGCTCAATCCATTGCGCGACTCGTCCCCTCTCCGCCTGCTAATTACGTCAGCGGCGAAATTCTCCTGAATGGTCGCGATGTGTTGAAGATGACGTCTGAGGAACTGCGCTCCATCCGTGGAGGCGTGGTGAGTTACGTGTTCCAAGAACCGGGCGCAGCGTTGAACCCTGTGTTCCGCATCGGCGCACAGATCAAGGAATCGCTTAAGCTGCATCAGCCGCAAAAAGCGAACGATACCGAAGTCATCCGCCTGTTGAAACTCGTCGGCATTCCTGCGCCGGAAGCGCGGCTGAAAAATTATCCGTTCGAGATGTCCGGCGGGATGCAGCAACGCGTGATGATCGCGATGGCACTGGCGAGCGAACCCAAATTACTCGTCGCGGATGAACCGACTACCGCGCTCGATGTGACCATTCAGGCGCAGATTCTGGATTTGTTGCGCGACCTCAAGGAACGCCTTGGCATGGCGATCCTTCTCATCACACACAATCTCGGCATCGTGGGCGACATCGCGGATCGCGTGGCGGTGATGTACGCCGGGCAGATCGTGGAACTTGCCCCGGCGCGTGAACTCCTGCGGCGTCCGCTGCATCCCTACACGCGCGCGTTAATGGCGAGCGTTCCCAAGCTCGGTGGTGATGCGACGCGTTTGACCACTATTCCCGGCAACGTCCCGCGTATCGGGAACTTTCCATCTGGCTGCCGGTTTGCTCCACGTTGTCCGATGGCGCGTGAGGAATGTGGGAGGGCGTTGCCAGAGTTGATCGAGGTCGAACCGCAACGCTGGGTGCGGTGTCCGTTTTGGAAATGAACGTCTGCGGCAAAGTCCATCTGCCGCCGGTTTTCAGCCACGAGAAGGCACAAGAGGCACAAAGGGGCAGAGGCGGAGAAATTTATGGCTCTAAAAGTATTCCGGCATTCCGGTTTTGTGCTTCTTGTGCCTTTTTGTGGCAACTCATCGCCCCTGCCATTCACCGCGCTTTCTGAGCTAGATCCCAAAGCAGCCACACCATTTCGTCGTTGAAAACCTGTGGCGTTGGATAGCCGCGCACCAATTTCACACCATCCCGCACGTCGCGAGCACCCCGATTCAAGAGTGCTTGCGGCGCGCGCTGGATCAATGCTTCCGCCAGCCAGACAATCTTGTCCACAAGCGAAAACTCAGGGCGATCCACGACGTAGCGGAACGGAAACTCGGCGGCGTTGATCTGGAAGCGTTTTCCGCTGCGTGTGATCACGATCTCAAGCAGGAGTTGGGAATCTTTTGCGAGCTTGTGCGAGTGCTCGACAGTTTCTTTAGGCCAGACCCCGGTTGCTGGATTGTAGCCCAGCTTGGTTCCAACTTTGGTGGCATGACCGATGCCGAAATGCGTCATTGTGCCGAGGGCGAGCAGGGAAATCTCACCCCAGGCAAACTTCTCCTGCCTGCCGATCTGGTCGAACACGACGAGGTCTTTCTCGGCGAGTTCGATACGGTGCGACGCCATTTTTTTTGGGAGCGCAGGCAGATTATCTTCTGCGACGAATGTCGCATCCACACCCTCCGCGTTAAGCGCGCGATGAAATGCACGCGCTTCGTCGGAACTCAATTGCCGCATGAGAATACCCTCGGCGTTCGCCGCGAGGCGGATAGCATCCACATCCGTCAGATGACTGAAAGAACTGAACGCGCGACGGATTTGATCGGCAGCAGGGCGCGTTTCGTTCCGCAACAGCACTGCGTAATGGCTCGTGGCAGGCATCGTATGATTTCAGGAAAAAGCCATCGGCACAGTCTGCGGCGGGCCGACGCGTTCGAGGTATTGGGTGATCACGGCCACGGCTTCATCCACATCGTCCGTGATCGTGAGCAACTTTAGATCGTCTGGGCCGATGTATCTGCTGTTGTCGTGCAACTCGCTCTGCATCCAGCGCAGCAAGCCTGACCAATATTTTTTGCCGAAGAGAATCAACGGAAATTTCGGGATGCGTTCGGTCTGAACCAGTGTAAGCACCTCAAACAATTCATCGAGCGTGCCGAAGCCACCGGGCATGAAGACGAACGCAAAGCTGTATTTCACGAAACAGACTTTGCGCGAGAAGAAGTAGTGGAAGTTCACTGGCACGTTGGCAAAGTCGTTTCCCTTTTGCTCGTGTGGCAACTCGATGTTAAGCCCAACAGATTTTCCGCCAGCGGCAGATGCGCCTTTGTTCGCGGCCTCCATGATGCCCGGCCCGCCGCCAGTCACGACGGGGATGTTGTGACGCGCGAGTTTCTTGGCGAGTTCCACGGCGGCCCTGTAGTAAGGATCACGCGGTTTGGTGCGCGCCGACCCGAACACCGTTACCGCCGGATGCAGATGCGAGAGTGTTTCAAAGGACTCCACGAACTCACCCATGATGCGCAGGACGCGCCAAGGGTCTTCCTTGATGAAGCCATTGCCGTGATTATTCATGCGCGGCAGAGTAGCGGGGCGGGGCAGGGCATGGAAGCGGAAGTATGCCGGCGAATCTTGAAGAGGCGGTGTTGAGATTCCGGGATTGTTGTCCTGATACTTGAACTATTGCCAACCAACACAATGCGGCGACTTTAGCAGTTCGGTTTCTGTTCCAGTTTCGGGATCACCGCTTCACCGCTATTTGTTCAGCGAGAACGGCCAGCCAGTGCGCGGCGCGAGAACGGGCTTTTGTTGGCGTGGTGAGCTGCGTCAGCGAATGGTTTTGGGTAAAAAGCTTTCGCAACTTCCCCGAATCGTGCAGCACTCCGGCGAGAGCGATCACGGGAATCTTGCGCGCCCGGCAAAGTTCCGCGAGTGAACCTGCGCCTTTGCCCATGAGCGTTGAGTCGTCGAGAGATCCTTCGCCGGTGATGACGAGATCGCAGGCGTTGAGATGACTCGCGAGCCGCGTAGTTTTGGCGAGCAGTTCAAAGCCGGGCCGCAATTCGCCGCTTGCAAACATGGCGAGTCCGAAGCCGAGTCCGCCCGCTGCACCTGCGCCGGGCGAGTGAGTGAAATCAAATCCAAACTGGTGCTTCACGACTGAGGCTAGCCGGCGCAGATTTTTCTCTGCGATCGCAAACTCTTCCGCGCGCAAACCTTTCTGCGGGCCATAGACGCGGGTTGCGCCGCGTTTGCCGAGCAATGGGTTTTCCACATCCACCGCCACGATGATCTTCGGAAGCTTCAACGACTTTGGTCGCCGGATTTTCGCGAGAGTATGAAGTTGCGTCCACTGCTCGATGCGTTCACCGCACGCGTCAAAAAACTCCCAGCCCAGCGCGCGGGCGAGACCGAAGCCGCCGTCGTTAGTCGCGCTGCCGCCGATGCCGAGGATGATTGTCTTCGCGCCTTTGATTGTCGCTGCGAGAAGAACTTTTCCGAGGCCAAAGGTGTCGAGTTGGAACGGATGAAACTTTCCCTGTGGAAGCATCGCAAGGCCGATGATGTTGGCGGATTCGATGATGGCAGTGCGAGTCTCCGGCTGCCACCACCATGTTGAGACGCATTTGCGATGGGCCGCGTCCAAAGTGGAAATGCGTTGAGGCTTCGCGCCGAGCGCATCGCCGAGCACACAACCAAAACCATCCCCGCCGTCGCTGATGGGAAGCAAAGTGAGATCGTCGTCGGGTCGCGCTTTTTGCCAACCGCACGCGATGGCCTCTGCGGCTTGTCGCGCGGTGAGCGTGCCCTTGAATTTGTCCGGCGCGATAAGGATTCTCACAGACGCGTGCGAGAGTTTATTGCTTTGGCCTAGCTTTGATAGGGTGTCTCGCATTTCTATTATTTTGCCATCCGATAAACAAGTGTCACGCTGAAGTTGCGAGCGGACGCCATCAAACGGACGCACAGGATGATTGCGCTAGCCACTTGAATCCGCCAGCGGATGTGCTGAATCTGAGTGCGGCGTATCTATTTGACCGCCTCGTTCCGGCTAATCTGGTTTCGCAAAGTTGAAGCAGATCAGCTTGTCCTCGCTTCGCAGGTAGAGATTCTTCCCTGCCAACACGGGGCCAGCCCAGCAGGGGTAGCGGAGTTGCGGGACTTGCCACGCGCAAATTTCCTCTGGCTTCACGGAGTTCAGTCGGAACATTCCCAGCTTCCCGCCTTCACCAAGGACAATGAGTTTGCCATCGGCGAGAATTCCCGAGCCGCGCCCGTACACGGGTGGCTGTTGTTTGCTGTGCGCCGGCCAGCCTTCGTTGCGACTCCACATGAGATGACCACTCCTGAGTTCAACGCAGCGGAAGCTCGCATCAGGCTCGTTGCGTCCGCTGAAGGCATAGAGGAATCCGTCGTGCAGCACGGGCGTGTTGAAATGAAGCTCCAACACAGGCGCAGGATAATCGCCGGTGGCAGGATCGCGTTCGAAAGAGTTTGTAGGACTGCGCCAAAGTTCATCGAAGGACTTGCCATCCGGTTTTACGCGCAAAGCGACGGCGCCGATCCGATAGTACGCGGCAGATATAAGTACGAGATCGTCATGAACGACTGGCGTCATGGCGTTGACGGATTCGTTGACGGTGGATTGAAACCAGCGACTAAAGCGGACTTCGCCATTTGTTGGATTCAATGAGACGAGGCCCTGACGCATCAGGCAAAGCAGGTGTCGCTGACCGTGAATCGTCGCGGCGATGGGTGCAGAATAGCTGGCGAGCATCTCAGAACCCGTCCAAGCGTAAGGCTTGGTTGAACGCGCTGTCACAGTCGCCACGCCGTTCCAAGTTTTGCGCCCGACACTTTCCCAAATCGTTTTGCCGGTGGCGGGATCGAGAGCGACGACGCCGGAATCCGGCTGACCACCGACCATAACGATCAATTTCCCGTCTTCAATCAGCGGTGTGCTGCCGACGCCGAAGAAGGCTTCGGGGACATTCCAATCTTTGGCGGTGTCGCGTTGCCAGACCAACTTGCCGTCCGCCAGCGCAAGGCAGGTCAATTTGCCGTCCGCGCCAAATGTGAAACAGAAATTCGATGTGAGCAACGGCGTGCAGCGTGGGCCGTTGTTGTAGCCGAAGGGATCGCGAAAGCGGCTTGGGTATTTATGCAGCCACTTCGTTTTGCCGGTGGTGGCGTCCATTGCTTCAACGATTTCCTCGTCACCGAGGCGATGATGCAACACAAGCAAATCGCCTATCACCGAGGGCGCGCTGTAACCTGAGCCGACAGTCTTCTCCCAGACTTGCGGCGGACCGTTGGTGGCCCAACGGTCGAGCAAACCGGTTTCAGCGGAGATGTTGTTGTGGTTTGGTCCGAGAAAGTGCGGCCAATCAGAACGCTCCACGGCAATGGCGCGCGGAATTGTCTGGGCGACAGCGAGGATTCCCGCAACAAGCAATCCGCATGTGAAGCGTTGCCGGAAAATCTGTGAGGCTGACAAATTCACGGCATTACACGCGCAGATAGACGTAGATGGCGAAGACGATGGCGGCAAGCCCGGCTACTGCGGCGATGGACCAGAGGAAGCTCCGCTTTTGAGCAGCGATGGCGAACGTGGAAACAATGACCGCAGCTTGCGCGGTCAACATGCCGAAGAAAAATTTTCCGCTGCGTTTGTGGTGGCGTTCGGCGGAGATGTTGGCCTTGCGCACTTGCAACTCGTAGAAACCTGCGATGGTCTGATTGAGGCGCGCTTCGGCTTCGTAACGCATGGCGTTGTAGCGCATCTTGGCGGCGGTGAGATCGCGTGCGGCGGCTTTGTCGCCAGAGGGAAGGGACTTCTCCAATTGATCAAGAGCTTGGTTGGCGGGAGCGGTGAGCGTATCGAAAGAGATGGAGTTGTCTTTGGCCGCTTGCAACGCGGCGGCGAGCGACTTGTCATCCACGGGCTTCAACAGGTCGGTGATCTCAGCTTCGGTCTTTTGATTTTCAATGGCTTCAAGCGCTGCTTCAACTTTTGAATCCATGCTGGCAGTGTTGGGAACGGGAATCTTTGTCAGCGCGGGATTCTCAATTGTGCGGATTTCAGCGGTGGCATTGAGTAGTGCGAGAGAGTTTTGCTGCATCGCGCCCCGAAGTTTCTTCGCCTGAAAGTAAGCCCATTGATCGCCTGCCTTGGACTGGAGTTGTGCTCCAAGGGCGCGGTCGTATTGAGCGCGTGTCATCTCGCTGGACGCCAAGCCTGCGAGCAAGGTCGCGATGACCGTCATGATGACGGGCGTGGCGAGGAGTGTTTTGCCCCACTTGGTTTGCGGCACTTCTGCGGCTAATTGATCCGGGACTTTTGTCTTCATCTATGGGGAAGCTACACAAATTGGAGCGATGAAGGCAACGTAGTTGGTTTCACCACTTGCTGCGGAGCGTGGCGGGACTCTCCCCGAGTTCTCGCAGCTTGCGGAGGCTGAGAGCATCGTGGCGTTTGGCGAGCCGGACACCGGCATCGTCAGTCATCAGCGTGCAGTGGAAAAATTCTGGCACGCGCAAGCCGATGGCACGGTAGAGCAGGATTTGCCGCGCGGTGCTGACGAGCAAGTCCGCGCCGCGCACGACTTCGCTGATCTGCATGGCAGCGTCGTCCGCCACGCAGGCGAGTTGGTAGGCGGGAACATCGTCGTGCCGCCAAATCACAAAATCGCCGAAGTCTTTTCCGGCGACGAACGATTGCGGGCCGAGATTGTTGTCGGTGAAGGAAATGGTTTCGCCGTCAGGAACTTTGAAGCGCCAAGAGAAGCGGGTTGAAGGCTTAAGGTTGAAAGTTGCGGGTTGCTCCGCGCGGTCGTCCAACTTGCAACCTTCAACCTTCAACTTGGAACTCTGCGTCGGTCGGCACGTTCCCGCGTAGATCGGTTCGTCATCGTCTTCAGCGTGAGGAGCGTGTGCGGCGGCAGCGATGTCTTTGCGCGAGCAGGTGCAGGGATAGATGAGTCCGGTGGCGCGGAGTTGATCGAGCGCGGCGCGATAGGAATTCATGCGCTCGCTTTGGTTGTAGGGCGTAAATTGTCCGCCGCAGTCCGGGCCTTCCTGCCAATCGAAGTCGAACCATTTCAAGTCGTCGAACATGGCGGATACGAATTCCGGCTTGCAGCGGGCACTATCTAGGTCTTCGTTGCGGAAGATCAATGTGCCGCCGCGAGAGCGTGCGCGTTGCTGTGCAGTCCAGAAAGTCCGCGCGTGGCCGAGGTGAAGATTGCCTGTGGGTGAGGGAGCGAGGCGGCCTCGATACGTGGTGTATGATGCGTGGTGCGTAGACACGAGACATCGCCTCCGTCAGTAAGTGAGCAACTCCAACAAATTCTGACCGCGCGTGGCTAGTTCCCATTGGCCTTTGCGCTTGGTGACGATCTTGCCGCAAGGATTTTTCTTCTGCTCGGTTTCATTGACGGAAAGAAGTTGGAATCTGGATTTGCCTTTCAACTCGGATGCGCCGCGCGGGATGAGTTCAATGGGAATACCATTGAAGTTGAGCGCGAGTTCGTAACCGACGATGCCTTCCTTGGTGGCTTGTGGGTTTGACTTGATCAGAGGAGCGTAGCGGGTGAGCCACGGGAAATTGGTGTTGCGCACAGTCACGCGGCAAAGTTCCGGCTGGCTTTGGAGAAGTTTGATGAGGTTGAAACCTCCGCCTTGTTCTTGTTGTTCCAGCAGAATGGCGCGCGGATCGATGCCTAGAAAATTTTGCCCGTTCCATTGGCCGTGATCGTTGCGTTGCTTTGGGTAAGTTTTTTTATACCAGGCCGTGAAGCGTTCGTTGACGAAGAGGTTCAGTTCAAAGTGAACGTGAGCGCGATCTTTGGATATGCCTTGTCGAGTATTCGCGGTGCGCCCCATCACGCCGATCTGTTCGCCGTTTTTGACGGTTGAGCCGGACTTTAAGTCCTCGCGCACTTCGCGTAAGTGGGCGTAGGTGGAATAGACTTCGATGCCGTCAATCGTGTGGCGCAGTATGATGTAGCTGCCGTAGTTGGAGAGCGCGGATTTGCGGTTGATGTAAGCGACGGCGCCGTCGGTAGTGGCGTTGACGGGGTCGGTGGGTTCGCCGCGCTTGTCGCGTTGCAAGGAGCGGATATCGAGACCTTCGTGCATCTGCCAGCCTTCGGTGCGGACGCAACCAAAACATCCGCTCTTCCAAGTTTTGCCGACAGTGGGGACGAAGAATTTTTCACCACCGCCATCGCCGTCGTAGATGGCGCGGTTGGCTGTGGGCAGATTGAACGGCTGTGCGCGGAGGTTTTGTCCATTAAGGATCGAACCGAGTGCGAGTGCGAAGTTGATGATGAAATGACGGGGAGAACTAAAACAAATCACTTCGCTCCTCCGTCTTTCGCTTTGTCGTCAGCTTTCTTTTTCTTAGGCTTCGGGACTTCGGCGGCGTTATTCAATCCTTCCACAAAAATATCCGCCTCTTCGCGATTCGCGTCCGGCGAGAAGGAAAGGACGCCGTCCGAGATGCGCCGCATGACGAGCGGCGCGGCGAGCCAGCGGTCGAAGACGTTTGTGCCCTGGCGGAATTGACTGCGGATGGCGAAACGGCGTTGCGGGTTGGTGGAGGAATACTGTTCAAGCAAGTGCTGGCCTTGCTGGTTGAACTGGATGGAGACGATGAATTCATCTTCGTTCCCGATGATGCTCGCCAAGGCCACATGAGTTTCGTTGAGAAAGGGTGCTTTCTCGATCTTGACGGTGATGGGCGACGCACGAAGCACGGAAACTTTTTCAGTCAGGTCCGACGGATCGTTCGGGGACTCAAGGTGGACGCGCAGAGTGGCGATCTGTTTTTTTGATTTGGATGAGAAGGTTTCGCAGCCAGCAACGGTGAGGAGCGCGGTTGCCAGCAGCAAATAGATGTTGAATCGGGACGGACGAATTACCATAGTGGTCACACGAAATCGTAATACGAAAGCAAAGTAAAGACTGATATGGGACAACAAACTAACAAGACCACCAAACGGAAACGCGCCAACGCCTACTTGAAGCGCAAAGCCACGGCCATCAAAGCAAAGTTCAAGAAGAAGGCCGCCTGACCGATTTGCACAAATCAAAAGCCGCCCGATATGGGCGGCTTTTTTCGTTGGGATGAACGGAGATCATCTCCGGTTCCGGTCACCCGTTGGGAGACAGCGTGAGCTTAGTTGGAGCGGATGTAATCGTCTGCTTCCATGACACTGCTGTCATCAAATCTGCGGTTCGGTCCGGCGGAGCGGATGAGGATGTTGGCCTCGGAGAAGTAAATTTTCAGCGCGGTGCCCCACGGATCAACGTGTTCGCCCTTTTCATTCAATTCGGTCTTGCGACCCACGAGGATGATGATGTTCTTGGAATTCTCTCCCGACAGGGCTTTGGCGATGTCTGCATTGCCGCCTGTAGGGTAACTGCCCACGCGTTCCTTGTATTTTTGCAGGCCCACGAAGAGGTTGTCCACGTCTTCGTTGAATTTGGTGGTGCGTGCGTTGGCGCGGAGTGTGGTCCAAGCCCTGGATGCCCACAGCGCACACACAACCACAGTTATCAAGCCGATGCCGACAAGTATTTTTCTCATGCAGGATTATTTTAGCAGGGCGGATACCAACACGAGTGAGCATTCACCGGATGTCTAGCCACAAAGAGGCACAAGAGGCTCAAAACGGGGCGAGAACTTTTTCGTCGTTCAACGTTTGAAATCAATTCTCACGCGGCGCGGTAGTGCTGTCGCGGATGATAAGTTCGGCTGGGAGGCGGCGATTTTCTACGCGGTCGCCTTTGAGGAGTTGGGTCATCATCTCGACGGCGGCTGTGCCCATGCGGTATTTCGGCTGGCGAATCGTCGTGAGCGGTACTCGGAAATGTTCGGACACGAGAATATTTCCGAAGCCCACGAGCGAGATGTCTTTAGGGATGCGGATGCCTTGCTGGAGGAGCGTTTCGGCACAACCGATGGCGATGAGATCGTTCGCTGTTTGGATGGCGGTGGCATCACATTTTTCGTCGGCAAACTGGAGCGCGGCCTTTGCGCCATCCTCAATGGTGCTGCCCGCATGGAAGACAAGTGCGTCGTCCACATCAAGTCCCGCCTCGCTGTGCGCGCGGCGAAATCCCTCGTAGCGTTCCTGCGCCCAGATCGCAGGCAGTGGGCCGGTGAAGTAGGCGATGCGTTTGTGGCCAAGTTCAAGAAGGTGGCGTGTGGCGGCGTAGCTGGCGTTGACTTCCTGCGGTTGGACGCTGACGAATTGACTGCAAAATGCTGCGGGTGAGCCGAGCAACACGACGGGTGTTTTGCTGGCGTGCAATTCTCGATAGATTCGGGCGTCGTTCCCCATGCGATACACGGGCGAGATAAAAATCCCGTCCACGCGACGCGCGAGCAGGCGGCGGATGCAGATTTCTTCGCGCTCAACCATGTTGTGCGTGTGACACAGCAACAGATCGTAACCGAGTGCGTGCGCCTGTTCCTCGATGGCAAACAGCATCCGTGCGAAAACAGGATTCGTGGTGGTGGGGATGACGAGGCCGAAGAGTTTGGTTGAACCGTTTCGGAGACTTTGCGCGGCGGGGTCGGGCAGGTAACCCATTTCCTTGGCGGCGGCTTTGATCCGGGCGCGCGTGGCGGGTGCGACGTCGAGTTGATCGTCGCGCAATGCCTTGGAAACGGTCATCACGGAAACTCCGACGCGCTCGGCGATGTCAATCAGGCGGACCATGTGATTTTGATTTCAGGAGATTCAAAGATAAGTGCCGCGCCATTGAAGTTTGCGGCGGAGTGCTTCAAAGAATGAACTGTCGGCCAGGTGCATAAGGCGCACGGAATGTTTGCTGCGGCGCACGGTGACAACATCACCCGGCACAAGTTCGCTGATGATTTCGCCGTCGGCGCTGAGGATCGTAGCGGTGCGTTGGCTCACAGGTTTGATGTGGATGGTGGCGTTGAGCGGCACAATGAGTGAACGGTTCGAGAGCGTGTGGGGACAGATGGGCGTGAGCGCAAACACATCCGCCGTTGGTAGAACCACTGCGCCGCCGGCTGCGAGTGAGTAGGCGGTCGAGCCTGTGGGCGAACTCACGATCAAACCATCGCAACGATACCGCGTGAGCGGATCGCCGTTGACGTCCACTTCCAGATCAATGAGCCGGGCGACTTCGCCGCGTCCGATGACGATGTCGTTGAGCGCGAGTTTGCGGATGTTTTTTCCGCCGATACGCGTGGTGGCTTCGATCAAGGCGCGCCGCTCGTATTTGAAGCCGCCTTGCCAGATGAGTTTCAGGGCGCGCTCCAATTGATCGGACGGAACAGCAGTAAGAAAACCTAACCCGCCGATATTAACGCCGAGCAAGGGAGTGTTGACGCCAGCGATTTCGCGGGCGACGCGGAGCATCGTGCCATCGCCGCCGAAGACGATGAGTAAATCAACCGAGCGCGCGAGTTCGATGGGATCGGCGCAGGTGCTGGCCTTGATCTTGGCGAGTTGCGCAGTGACGGGTTCGGTGAAGAGCTTGCGACCCGTGGCGCGGATGAGTTTGGCGGCGCGCTCCACGGAGCGGCCACAGGTGGCCTTGTCAGGATTCCCGATGAGTCCGACGCGTTGGATTTTTTCAGCCGTGTTTTTCAATCAGCACCAGAAATTCTTTATTGCCTGCAGGTCCGAGCAGTGGTGATTCGGTGACGCCGCGCCAGTGAATACGATTATCTTTGCCGACGAACTCTTCAAGTTCGCGGATCACGCGCTCGTGTATTGCCGCATCTGTGATGACTCCTGCGCCTTTGTCCACTTCTTCCTTGCTCGCTTCAAACTGTGGTTTGATAAGCGCGACAATGTTACCGCCCGCGCGCAACAAAGCAACGGCGGGCGGAAGAATTTTGCGTAGAGAAATGAACGAGCAATCAATCACCACCAGATTGGCGGGCGAGAACGGCTGCGGCATCTGTTCGGGCGTGAGATGACGCGCGTTGGTTTTTTCCATTACGACGACGCGCTTGTCCTGGCGGAGTTTCCACGCGAGCTGGCCGTGGCCGACATCCACTGCGTAGATTTGTTTTGCGCCCGATTGCAGCAAGCAATCAGTAAATCCTCCAGTGGACGCGCCAAGATCAATGGCGATCACGCCAGCGACTACGATTTGAAAATGCTGGAGTGCATGTTCGAGTTTATGGCCACCACGACTGGCGAATTTTTCCGGCGTAGTGAGGACGAGTTGATCGGAGTCTTTGACGGAGTCGCTGGGTTTGCGGGCGGGTTGGCCGTTGATGAGAACCTGCGCGGCCATGACAGCGCGCTTGGCCCTCTCACGGCTTTCGCAAATTCCCCGATCCACCAATGCCTGGTCTACACGAGTCACACGCGGAGCGTAACAAGTGGGCTTGTGGAAATCACGCGCTGTTTACCAGCGGTATTGACAGGTGACTGGGCGCATATCACGCGGTGAGGTGAATGAGATTCGTGTTTGGATGTTTCGCGGCCAGAAAACTTGAAGACAGGTCAGTGCAGAGGCAAGAATGGTTTCGACAAAAACCCCCGCCGTGCAGAGCAGGGCGGGGTGGTTGAGAGTTTTTTGTATCTGTTCGCTCAGACTGTCGCGGCGTCGCCACCAATCTGAATCTTGCGGCGCTCGGCTTCGTCACGCGCGGCTTGCAGCACAGTGCCGGCGTGTTCACCGATTTGCGGGATGTCTTTGATGTCGCCTTCTTCCGCTTGCAATAAATCTTCCAAGCGCGTGAGTCCGGCGTGGACGAGCGCGTCTGCTTGTTCGCGGGCGATGCCAGGAATGGCTGCGAGATGTTCGACGGCTTCGGCAACTTTTTCCTCGAATCCGTGGCGTACGACCACTTCGGCTTCGATGTCCACTTGCCATCCGGTGAGCTTGGAGGTGAGGCGTGCGTTCTGGCCGCGTTTGCCGATGGCGAGCGAGAGTTGATCGTCAGCGACTTTGATTTTCGCGCGTTTGTTTATTTCATCGAGTTCAAAGGTCTTGATCTTTGCGGGCGCGAGCGCGTTGGTTACGTAATCGCGAACGTTGGACGACCACTTGATGATGTCCACTTTTTCGTTGTTGAGTTCGCGGACGATGTTCTTCACGCGTTGACCGCGCAAGCCGACGCATGCGCCGACTGGGTCAACTTTTTCATCACGCGTCCAGACGGCGAGCTTGGTGCGGAAACCAGCTTCGCGGGCGATGCCTTTGATCTCGATGGTGCCATCGCTGATCTCGGAGACTTCGACTTGAAACAGCTTGATGACAAACCGGGGATCGGCGCGGGACAAAATGATTTCTGGGCCGTGCGGTCCTTGCTCGACGGCTTTGACGTAGCAGCGGATGCGTTCGCCGACTTGATATTCTTCCGTGGGCACGCGTTCCTTGTTCGGAAGCATGGCTTCGTATTTGCCGAGGTCCACGAGCACATCGGAGCGTTCGAAGCGGCGAACGGTGCCGCTGATGATGTCGCCGACGCGATCTTTGAATTCGGTGAAGATCATCGCCTTTTCGGCGCGGCGGACGCTCTGCATCAACGCCTGCTTCGCGTATTGTGATGCGATGCGTCCGAAACCTGTGGGGGTGACTTCGATTTCGAGTTCTTCGCCGATTTGGGCATCGCCCTTCACGCGTCGCGCGTCGAACACGGAGATTTGATCGTGCTTAGAGATGACCTTCTCGGTGACGATGAGTTTGGCCCAGGCTTTGATGTCGCCGTTCTTGGGATCAATGGTGACGCGAAGTTCACGGGCTGCGCCAACGGCTTTCTTGGCTGCGGACAACAAGGCTTCTTGGACAGCACCCACGAGGACATCACGACTGATGCCCTTTTCGCGCTCCCAAAACTCCAATACCGCCAAAAAATCAGCATTCATAGTCGTTCCTTTTCCCACGAGGGGAATAAAAAAGTCGGCAGATATTATTCTTCCGACTTCACATGCCAGCTTGCGCCAGCGTCAAACTTTACTCTTATCCACCGATGTTAGAGAGTCGGGAGAATATCCGTCAAGGAGGAATTCCGGCAACGCGAGTTGAATGGGTGTGATTCACTCTTATCGTTTTTTGGTCGCAGCCACCCACTCTTTAATGCGCGCTTCCAAAACATCCAGCGGCACGGCGGCATTGCCGAGGACTTGATCGTGGAACTGGCGCACGTCGAACTTGTCGCCCAGTTCGCGAGTAGCGGTGGCGCGGAGTTCCTTGATTTTGAGTTCGCCGATCTTGTAGGCGAGCGCTTGGCCGGGCCAGACGATGTAGCGATCTATTTCCACGGTGATGTCGTGTTCGTTTTTGCTGGCGTTGGCGAGGAAGTAATCAATGGCTTGTTGCCGCGTCCAACTCATCGAGTGCATTCCGGTATCCACTACGAGTCGGATCGCGCGCCACATCTCGTAGGTGAGGCGACCGAAGTTCGAGTAGGGATCAGTGTAGAAACCCATCTCTGTGCCGAGGCTCTCCGCATAAAGTCCCCAACCTTCGACGAATGACGTGTAGCTGCCGTGCTTACGGAAGTCCGGTATGTTTTCCAATTCCTGCGCGAGCGCGATCTGGAGGTGATGGCCGGGAACAGCCTCGTGCAACGAGAGAGCTTCCATCTCCCAAGTGAGTCGCGTTTTGATGTCGTAGGTGTTCGCGTAGAAATATCCGGGACGGCCAGCATCGGGTGAGCCGGGCTGATAGTAGGCGGTGGTTTGCGATTTCTCGGCGTAACTGGGGATGGGTTTCACGCCGTAAGGCAGACGCGGGAGTTTGCCGAAAAGCCGGGCGAGTTCAGGATCGGCGCGTTTGCAGATGTCGCGATAACCGCGCAACAGATCGGCGGCGTTGGTGTAGGAGAATTGCGGGTCACTGCGGAGGAACGCGAGGAACTCCTCGAAGCTGCCCTTGAAGCCGGAGTTGGAGATGACCTTATCCATCTCGGCGCGGATGCGGGCGACTTCTGAGAGGCCGAGGATGTGGATTTCTTGGGGAGACAATTTCGTGGTCGTCATGGCGCGGGCGTTAAATTCATACCACGCTTTGCCATCGGGCAAGTCACCGCAGGCAATCGTCTCACGCGCTCCGGGCACGTAGTCGTTGGCGATGAACTCGTGCAGCTTGGTGAATGCGGGTAGAACTTTTTCCTTCAGCGCAAGTTCAGCAGCGAGGCGAAGGCGTGTCTTGTCTGCATCTGAAAACTCGACGGGGAATTTCTGGAACGGGCGAAGAAACGCGCTCTTGGTGGGATCGGGTTCGAGTTGGTTCTTCACCTGTTGTGGCACATCGCGGAGCGTGATGCGCGGCGGAGTGATTCCGGCGGCCAGACCTTTGCGGAGCAACACGAGGGTTTGATCCACGACCGTCGGCACGCCGTTGAGACGCGAGATGATGTCCTCGTAGTCCTTCACGGTCGTGTGCGGTGCAACATCCAACATGCGCGCGATGTCCTGCTGGATGCCGCCGAGTTGTGTGATTTGAAAATACTCGCCGGGAAAACGCGTGCCTTCGAGCGATTGTTCGTAATTGCGTTTGTAGAGATCGTAGTTCAACTGATCTCCGGCGGAAAGTTTGCCGCGTTTTATGGAGGCGATGGCTTTGAGCGGAGCGTGGAGTTCGCGTTTGCGGCGCGCGATGGTTTCGACCGAATTGTCCGACCATCGGTCGTTCAATCCGGGGAAACCGACGTCGGTGGCGAACTCGGGGCTTTCCTGGAGCGAATGATCCCAATCGAGCTTGAAGAGTTGATGCAAGCGAACGGCGTCTTTGCTGCGCGACTTGGCGAGCTTGTCGCAATCGCGCTCGAAGGCGGTGGT
>CAMCWI010000009.1 GCA_945882065.1 Akkermansia muciniphila | reverse complement strand
AAGAAACACTTGTGGCTTTGGGTCACAGGCAACGCGCTCGCAGGCCCGACACTGGGGGTGAGTTGTATGCAATGGGCTCTGCGCAACAACGCCACGGGCGTAGTGTTGGCAATCGTCGCCATGACACCGCTCGCAGTAATTCCGCTGGCGCGTATCTTTGAAGGCGAGAAGCCGACGATCTATTCCTTGCTCGGCAGCGTGGTAGCCGTGGCGGGCGCGGTGGGTTTGATCCTGTTGAAGTGATCAACCCAGAAAATCCAACCCCACATCAATGGCGCGCGCGGAGTGAGTGATCGCGCCCACGGAGATAAAATCCACTCCTGTCTTCGCAATGGCGCGAACGGTCTTCAGAGTTACGCCGCCGCTGGCCTCCGTCTTCGCGCGTGTCCCCACCAGCTTCACAGCTTGGCGCAATTCACTTAGGCTCATGTTATCTAGCAAGATGATGTCCGCGCTCGCATCCACAGCATTTTTCACCTGAGCAAGCGTGTCGGCTTCAACCTCAATCTTGAGTTCAGGAAATTTTTTTTGCGCGCGTATCACGGCAGCAGCCACGGCGTTCGGTTTCGTATCACGCAACGCCGCGAGATGGTTGTCCTTGATCAACACCATATCGAACAATCCCACGCGATGATTGCATGCACCACCGCAGGCGACCGCGTATTTTTCAAATCGTCGCCAGCCCGGAGTGGTCTTTCGCGTATCCAAAATCTGCGCGCCCGTGTCGCGCACCTCATGCACGTAATGACTCGTCAACGTCGCGACACCAGAGAGCCGCTGGATAAAATTTAACGCCACGCGCTCCGCGGAAAGAATCGCCCGCGCCGAACCTGAGACCTGCAAGATGGTCGCTCCCGCTTTCAACTGTTGCCCATCGCGGACAAATCGTTTGACGCGTACGTTGCGCGACAGACGCCGGAACGCGGCTTCGGCAAAAGCAATCCCCGCTAAGACCATCGGTTCACGAGCGCGCATGACCACCGAGAACTTTGCCGACGCGGGGATGGTTGAGAGCGAAGTGACATCGCCACTGCCGACATCTTCGGCCAGCGCAGCACGGACGGCTCTTTGGATTTCCAACGAGGAAAGTTTCACGAGGTCAGGATGAATCGTGTTGGCATTGTGAAAAAGAAAATTGTGAGGGCCAAACACGGCGCGGTGTTTTTTGCACACGAACGGAAAGCGGCGGTGAACGCTCCGCGAGGTTTGCTAACGCATGGCAGGCGCGACAGCGTTTGGACTGCGGTGGCTTCAGCACCGCTTTTGGATTACTGAGCCGATTCAACCTTAGCGGCCAACCTCGACTTCGATTTGCAGTTTGATACGCTGCCAGCGTGAGTTTTGTCGCCGAATTCAATTCCCTGCCGCTTGAAGCACTCGTGAAGCGTTCGCTTGAAACGAGTAACGCCGCCGCCCGTCAGTTGTTGTCGAAAGATAAGCTCTCGCTCGCTGATTTCGCCCAACTCATCTCGCCCGCAGCAGGAGAACTTCTCGAACCACTCAGCCGCCGCTCCCAACAGATCACCCAGCAACGCTTCGGCAAAGTCATCCGGCTCTTCGCGCCGCTCTACCTTTCCAACGAGTGCATCAACAACTGCAAGTATTGCGGCTTCTCTCGCGACAACGCCATTCTGCGCGTGACGCTCTCTGTGAATGAAGTGCGTCGCGAGGCGCGCGCGTTGGCGGCTCAGGGCTTTCGCAACATTTTGCTCGTTGCGGGCGAGCATCCGAAGTTCGTCTCCAACGGTTACATGGCGGAATGTGTCGCGGCATTGCACGAGGAGATTCCCAGCGTGTCGCTCGAAGTCGGGCCGATGGAAACTGACGAGTATCGTCCGATGGTCGCGGCGGGCGCGGATGGACTGGTCGTCTATCAGGAAACGTATGACCGCACGATCTACGATGACATGCACACCGCCGGGCCGAAGAAGAATTTCGATTGGCGACTCGAAACGCCGGAGCGCGCTTATGATGCAGGCTTTCGCAGGCTCGGCATCGGCGCGCTGTTTGGTTTGGCGGATTGGCGATACGAAGCTTTGAGCGTGGCGGCTCATGCGAAATATCTGTTGAAGAATTGTTGGAAGGCGCAACTCACCGTCTCTTTGCCGCGAATGCGTCCGTGTGCTGGAGAATTTCAACCGCTCACCCACATGACCGACCGCGAACTCGTGCAACTGGTGTGCGCGTTCCGCCTGATGTTCCCGGACGTGGGACTTGTTCTCTCCACTCGCGAACCTGCGAAATTGCGCGATGGACTTTTCCCACTGGGCATCACCCTCATCAGCGCAGGCAGCCACACTGAGCCGGGTGGTTACACCGGCGCAGGCAAGGAAAACATCCACCAGACCGTGCGCGGCAGAATTGTAGAGGCGGGTTCAAGCGAATGGGCGGTGGGGCGAGAGTCCTCGCGAGCTGAATCCCCGCAAGCCAGCTCGTCAGTAGCCTCGCCCCACCAAACAAAGAACACCAACGCCACCGGCCAATTCAACATCGCCGATGACCGCTCGCCCCAAGAAGTGGCGAAGCTGATCCAAAGCCTCGGTTACGAACCGGTGTGGAAAGATTGGGACGCAGCTCTGACGACGTGATTAAGCGCAATGAATCGGACGCTTCAAAAAAGAAAACGGTTAAGAGCGAAAGCTAAGACTGATGCTGTCGCCGCTCTCGCTCTCGCTCAAAGTTTCGCTTTTGAAATTCCGAAAGATTTTCACCAAGAGGTGAATTGGTATCGTCGCGCTGCCGAATTGGGAAATGTTGAAGCGCAAACCTTGCTCGGAGAATGTTATCGCGACGGACACGGGGTTAGGCGGAATCTGAAACTTGGAATAAAACTTCTAGCGCTGGCCGCTCAGCGAGGTGATCCAGATGCTCAAGTGAGTATTGGCTACCAATATTTTTATGGTGAAGGTATCAAGAGGGATAGATCGAAGGCTCATTATTGGTATCGCAAGGCCGCAACTAAAGGACAGGTGAACGCTCAATCAAACTTGGCTCTGTCCTATCAGTTTGGAGATGGAGTTAAGAAGGATTACCGCGAATCACTAAAATGGTTTCGTAAGGCGGCGGCACAAAATCATGTTCGTTCGACATTTTGGGTTGGCCATTCTTATTGGTGGGCCCGCGGGGTAAGAAAAAATCTGCGGCGAGCCTTTGAGTGGTTTTGGAAAGCTGCGTGGATGGGAGACGCCGAGGCGAACACTTACGTCGGTATGTGTTTCCATGATGGGGTTGGCGTGAAAAAGAATTTCAAACGTGCGTTCAAATATTATCGGATAGCTTCGAAAGAGGACCCGTATGCCCAACACTGTATGGGCTATGTTATCGGGACGGTGAGGGGGTTAAAAAGAGCAGACGGTTTGCACTCCTTTGGTTGAAGAAGGCTGCGGCAAACGGAGAGCCAGATACCAGGAAGGCACTCAAGCAGTTTTCAAAAAAAATGCCTCTGTAAAAACAAGTCATTGCTAATCCAGTCTGCGGGTCAAAATCCATTGTTTGGGGACGGCGATGACTGTGCTTTGGATTTTACCAAGAGTGATTTCACCCAAGAGCCAAAGCGGTGATTCCCCCAATTTCAGATCAAAGCTTAAACACCAACGTCGTCCTCGTTCCAGCCTGCACATTCTCGATCTCCATCTCTTTCAATTCGTGACGTCCGTTGACCTTTTCTGTTTCGGTGGGGCGAAATTCCTTCAGCAGTTTCCCGCGCGCATCGTAAGCTTCGGCTAGTATCAGGCCGCCTGTCTCGGTGTGTATCCACGAAACCACGCGGGAATAGCCGCCTGAACCCGGTTCAGGATTCCTGCTTTCGAGAACTTTGCAGCCGAAGCTCCGTTTCATCTCCCACTTCACCACGCGTTGATCCGGCCAGTGAAAAAACTCCAACCCAAGATCAGCCATGGAAAAATCTGATCCGGCGAATGACGCAGCGATCTGAGTCGCGTTGAGAAGATTCGTGCGGTCGTCGAAGTAGCGGTTGGCTGTGCCGTCACGATGTTCAACAGAGAATCCCGGTAGCACATTCGTGCCGTGGCTGGCGGAATAATAACTCGTCCAGTTGGTTTCCGTCACGATGACGCGGCATTCGTAGTTCACCTCACGCCGCTGTTTCTTCGGGCCTCGGATGATGAGCTTGCCGACGTTGGTGAAACTGGCTTCTGGTTTGAGCGAGAGAAGTTGTTGAGCCAGTGCGCGGCCTTCGGCCTGTGCAGAATCATTGGTGGTGGCCGCAAACGATTCTGTGACCAGAAATGCCGCGAGCAATACAACCATTGCGCGGCGCAGGTTCATTTGGCTTCGAGCGCGGTCTTGATGACTTGAGAGATATGGTTGACGAAGTGAACCTTGATCTTGGCGCGCACTTCGGCGGGGACTTCGAGCCAGTCCGGTTTGTTCTGTTCGGGCAGGATGACGTTCTTCACGCCAAATCGGACGGCGGCGAGCACCTTTTCCTTCACTCCACCGACACGCATGACGCGTCCGCGCAAACTGATCTCTCCTGTCATGGCTGTGTCCGACCGCACGCGGCGATTCGTGAGCATGGATGCGAGAGCAGCAACGATCGCCACGCCAGCACTGGGGCCGTCCTTCGGCGTTGCGCCCGCAGGAACGTGGATGTGGATGTCGTGCTTGGAGGCATCGTCAAGGTTGAGACCGAGTTTCTCGGCCTGACTGCGCAGATAGCTGAACGCGGTCTGCGCGCTTTCTTTCATCACTTCGCCAAGCGAGCCGGTGAGCAGGAATCCACCTTTACCAGCCATGCGGGACACTTCGATGAACAGCACTTCGCCGCCCACAGGAGTCCAAGCGAGTCCCGTGGCGATGCCGTATTCGGAAATTTTTTCCGCAGTCTCGGCGACGAAGAGTGCATGGCCGAGTTCGGTCTTGAGCGCGCCGGGTTCGAGCTTAATTGCTTTGACGTGACTGTTGTTGCTGCCGAGTTTCCGCGCAGCTTTGCGTGCAAGCGCGGCGATGTTGCGTTCGAGTTGGCGAACGCCAGCTTCGCGCGTGTATTCCTGGATCAACCGGCGCAGCGTCGGGTCGGGCAGGGAAAGCTCGGTCTTGGTCAGGCCGTGTTCTTCCAATTGGCGCGGCACGAGATAGCGGCGGGCGATCTGGAGCTTTTCTGTTTCGGTATAACTCGGAAGCTCGATGACTTCGAGGCGGTCGCGCAACGCAGCGTGAACCGGCTCAAGCCAGTTCGCCGTGGCGACGAAGAGCACGCGAGACAGATCGAAAGGTATGTCGAGGTAATGATCAGTGAACGTGTTGTTTTGTGCGGGATCGAGAACTTCAAGCAATGCGGACGCGGGATCGCCACGGAAATCCGAGCCGATCTTGTCCAACTCATCCAG
Organism: Akkermansia muciniphila; assembly: GCA_945882065.1. GTDB lineage: Bacteria > Verrucomicrobiota > Verrucomicrobiia > Limisphaerales > JADLHS01 > JADLHS01. Next base: position 29,170 of record CAMCWI010000009.1, on the reverse strand, counting down.
CAGGATGACGGGGTTGTTGCTCTCGATACGGCGGAGCGTTTGAAGGATGCGTCCAGGCATCGCGCCAACATAAGTGCGGCGATGTCCGCGAATCTCCGCTTCGTCGCGCATACCACCGAGAGCGATGCGGGCGAACTTGCGTCCGAGCGCGTCAGCCACGCTTTTGCCAAGGGAAGTTTTTCCGACGCCGGGCGGCCCAACGAGGCAAAGAATCGGGCCTTTGATGACTTTCTTGCGCTTGATGACGGCCAGGAATTCGATGAGACGATCTTTGACCTTCTTGAGGCCAAAATGTTGTTTGTTGAGAATCCTCTCGGCGGCAGCGAGATCAATCTTGTCGTCCGTGGATTTTTCCCACGGCAGGTTGATGATCCAGTCGAGATAGTTGCGCGCCACGGGATATTCGGCGGCGGATGGCTGGATTTGTTGGAGACGTTCGAGTTCCTGCGTGGCGACCTTCTTCACCTCGACGGGCATCGGAGTCTTTTCAACTTTTTCACGGAGTGCTTTGATCTCGTTTGAATTGGATTCACCCTCGCCAAGCTCGCGTTGGATGGCGCGCAACTGTTCGCGCAGGAAAAAATCGCGTTGCGTCTTGGCGATGGAACTGGCGACATCTGTTTGAATCTTGGAACTCAGCGTCAGGACTTCATGCTCGCGATTGAGCATGGGCAGTAGTTTGGCAAGGCGATCTTTGACAGACGCTGTTCCCAACAGTTCCTGACGATCTTCCAGCGAGAGATTCAGATTCGCCGCGACGAGATCGGCGAAGTGGCCGGGGTCTTCCGTGTTGAGGGCGGCCACCTTCACCTGTTCCGCGAGGGCGGGGGAGAGTTTGACGATCTCCTGGAACTGCGATTGCGCAGAACGCATCATTGCGGAGACTTCGATGGAGTTGTCGCGTTCGTCGCGCATCAACTCGAACTTCGCGCGCAGATACGGATCCGTGCTGGCGTAACTTTTGATGTTGATGCGCCACAGACCTTCGACCAGCACGCGCGCGGTGTTGTCCGGGAACTTCACCATCTTTGCGAGACGCACCACGCAGCCCACGTCGTAAAGGTCTTCCGGCGCGGGATCGGGCACTTCGGAGCGACGTTGTAGAATCGTTCCCATCAAACGATCTCCGGCCACCGCTTCATCAATCAGCTTGATGCTCTGCCCGGTTTCCACCAGCAATGGCGCGACGGCTCCTGGAAAGATGACGATGTCCGATAGGCCGAGAATGGGCAACGTGTCCGGTAATGAGCGTGACGAAATGCGCGAGGGTTCGTCGGGATGCCCCGTCGTTCCCATAATGCTGATAAATTCTGTATCGGATGGAGTCATCTTTGCTTCGGTGAACCGCTAATGGTTGGAGTCATCACCCGGGGAAAAGTTCACACAAATCTATTTTCCATCTGAGATGGGGAGTTTGGTGCTTTTTGGGTGAGGTGCCGGCGTAACGGGTGGCACTTCAATTCTGAGAAAACCGTTCAAGTAAGACGCTTTGGCCTGGCCAAGATCGTAACCGTGGGGCAGTTCAAGAATGCTCTCGAAGGGACCGTAGTTGATCTCCATCACCAGAAAACTCGCCTTGGCCGCGCGGCAGGTATCGGGACGATCACCGCTGATGCGGAGGCGATTTCCCTCCACGGTGATCTCAAGATTCTCGCTGCGCATTCCGGCGAGTTCCACCTTGATGATGAGTCCGCCATCCGTGGAGTAGACGTCCGTGTTAGGAACCCAGTGACCATTCGCAGCGGAATCGCGCCCGCCCATTGCGGAGGCGCGTGTGACGAATTGCGTGGAAGAACTTACTTTGGTGACGGCCATGCGAGGTGAAGCTATCGCAGCGTTCCGACCCACGCAAGTGCGGTGTCATTTCTTTTTCAGAAAGACAAAGAACGGCACGGCTACGAGTGAGTCATGCCGTTCCAGTCGCAACAGCGTCCAAAGCTCCTCGTAATAAAGTGAGATGCACCCTTTGCATATTGAATCGTTTGGGTATGGCTGAAGCTGCCGCACGGTTTTTTGTTGGGGTTCACTCGTAAAACCTCGTCTAACCAGAGGTCTGTTCGTGGTTGAAAAACAGCCTGGTCCTATCTGAACAGCTCGCCGAAGAATTGATTCATGTCTTCCCACGAGCGTTTGTCTGCGCGTTCGTTGTAGGCTGCGCCTTTGGAATTATCATTACCTGCCATCGGTTGGGTAAAGCTGTGAACCGCGCCGCCGTAGGCGATGAGTTGCCAATCCACTTTGTTGTCGCGCATTTCGCTCTCGAAAGCCGCCAAGTCTTTCGCAGGAACGAACGGATCATCTGCACCGTGACAAGCGAGCACTTTGGATTTGATGTTCTTGCCGTCTGCGGGCGTGGGTGAATCCAGTCCACCGTGAAAGCTCACCACCCCTGAAAGTTCCGCTCCGCTCCGCGCGAGTTCAATCACGGTCGTGCCGCCGAAACAATAGCCGATGGCGGCGACGCGTTTGGTGTCCACGAGTTCGCTTTTTTTGAGGGCGGCGAGTCCGGCGTTCACCCGTGAGCGAAGCAAGGCCCGATCTCCTTTGTATTTTCCGGCCTGAGCACCGGCTTCGGGAACAGTCGCGGGACGAACGCCCTTGCCGTAAATGTCAGCGCAAAAGGCGACGTAGCCCAGTTGCGCGAGCATCTCGGCGCGTTTCTTTTCGTAACCGCTGAGTCCCATCCATTGATGAACGATCAGCACGCCGGGGCGTTTTGTTTTTACGGCGTCATCGAAGACGATCACGCCTTCGAGCGTGGTGTCGCCGTCTTTGTATTCAACGGTCTGTGTTTGGATGGCGGCGTTCGTGGAAAAGACGAAAGCCAGCGTGACAAGAAAAAGGATGATTTTCTTCATGGATCAATTCATAGACCGCGAACCGCTCTCTTGCCAAATCAATTCTTGAAGACGAAAGCGTCCGGGCAAAGGCATCCGGGCGTGTTCAGTTAATTTCCCGTGCGCGAATGCAGGCGGTTGTCCGGGTGGGATCAAATGCTTCCAGAGTCGGAACCGCCTGCGAACAATCAGCCTTGGCATACGCGCAACGCGGGTGAAACGCGCAGCCTGACGGTGGATTCATCGGCGAGGGTGGGTCGCCCGAAAGGATGAGGCGTTGGCGTTGATGCTCGCGTGCCGGATCGGGAATGGGCACGGCGCTGACCAACGCTTTGGTGTAGGGATGCAACGGTCGCTCGAATACCTGCGCCGCCGGACCCATTTCCACGATGCGTCCCATATACATCACGGCGATGCGATCCGAGATGTGTTTGACCACGGAGAGATCGTGCGAGATGAAAATCAAGGTGAGCTGCATCTCGCGGGAAAGTTTGGCGAGCAGGTTGATGATCTGTGCTTGAATGGAAACATCCAACGCGGACACCGGCTCATCGGCGATGATGAGCTTCGGTTCGACGGCCAGGGCGCGGGCGATGGCGATGCGCTGGCGTTGTCCGCCGGAAAATTCGTGCGGATACTTTTTCACGAAGCGCGGCGAGAGACCGACCTTCTGCATCAGGGTGGCAACGCGATCCTGGATTTCGCCTGTGGAAATGTCGCGGTGCGCGCGCATCGCTTCGGCCAGTGCGTCAAAGACGGTCATGCGCGGATTCAGCGAGGCATACGGGTCCTGAAAGATCATCTGGAAATCCGTCCGGGCGGCGCGGAGTTCGCTCCTGTTCAAGCCTGCCAGATTTTTCCCCGCGAGAATCACCGCGCCCTCCGTCGGCGGAATCAATTGCAGAATCGTCCGGCCCAGTGTGGATTTGCCGCAGCCGGATTCGCCGACGAGGCCGAGGATTTCCCCGCGCGCCAGCGAGAACGACACGCCGTCCACGGCCTTCACTAGCCCGACACGGCGTCGAAGAATCACGCCACGCTCCACGGGGAAGTGGGTTTTCAAACCAGCGACTTCAAGGAATGTTTCAGCCATGCTTAGAGATTGATTTCGCCCCTCTGCGCCCGCGTGCAAGCCGTGGCGTGACCCGGGCCGTCCTTTTTCAATTCCACTGGTGCGCGACAAATATCCTGGGCGAATTCGCAGCGCGGCATGAAGGCGCAGCCTGTGACAGGCTTCGACAAGTCCGGGGGCATCCCGGCGATGGTGTAAAGCTCCGCGCCCTTGGGTTGCAGTGCGGGGATGGATTTTTGCAACGCGTGATTGTAAGGATGTTTTGGCGAGCGATAGATGCTGGTGGTCGGGCCAGATTCGACGACCCTCCCGGCGTACATCACGTTGACGCGCTGACAAAGTCCGGCCACCACGCCGAGATCGTGGCTGATCCAGATCACCGCCATGCCGCGCTCGGCCTGCATCCGTTTCACGAGTTCGATGATCTGCGCTTGCACGGTCACGTCGAGTGCGGTGGTGGGTTCGTCGGCGATGAGCAAATCCGGTTTGGTGATCAGCGCCATGGCGATCATCACGCGCTGTCTCATGCCGCCGGAAAATTCATGGGGGTAACTCCTGATTCGCTGGGCCGCGTCCTGGATTCCCACGTCTTTCAACGCCTGGACGCCGAGTTCGACCGCGCGTTGTCGCCCGGTTTTTTCGTGGATCAACAGCGGCTCAATCAACTGATCCTCGATCCGCATGTAGGGGTTGAGCGACGTCATCGGGTCCTGGAAAATCATGGCGATGCGTTTGCCGCGAATCCGGTTGAGTTCGGCGGTGCTGCATTTCAACAGATCGGTGTTGTCAAAGATCGCCTCGCCACTTTCGATGCGTCCGGGCGGCTGGGGGATCAGGCCGAGAAGCGAATAGCAGGTGACGGATTTGCCTGAGCCGGATTCGCCAACGATGCCGAGGGTTTCACCCTTCTCGATTTCAAACGAGACGTCGTCCACCGCACGCACCACGCCGTTGCGGGTGTGAAAATAGGTGCGGAGGTTTTTGACTTGGAGCAGTGGCATGGCGTCAGTCTTTTGAGGTTCGCACATCAAGCGCGTCGCGCAGGCCGTCGCCGAGGAAATTCAACGAGAACAGGGTGAGCGAGAAGAACGCCGCCGGGATCACCAACAGCCAGGGAAATTCCTCCATCAACTCCGCGCCGTCCTTGATCATCGTGCCCCATGAACTCATCGGCGGCTGCACGCCCAGTCCGAGGAAGCTCAGGAACGCTTCGAGCAGCATCACTGCCGGAATCGTCAGCGTGGTATAGACGATGATCGGCCCCAGAGCGTTGGGAATGAGATGGCGCAGGATGATGCGCCGTTTGCGAAGGCCGAGCGCGATGGCGGCTTCGATGAATTCCTGTTTCTTCAAGGTCAGAATCTGGCCGCGAACGATTCGCGCCATCGTGAGCCATTCCACCGCGCCGATAGCGGCGAACAGCAGGACGATGTTTCTTCCGAAGACCACCATCAGCAAAATGACGAACACCGTGAACGGCAGCGCGTAGAGGATGTCCACGATCCGCATCAGTGTCGCGTCGGTCTTGCCACCGATGAATCCCGCTAGGGCCCCGTACAACACGCCGATTGTGAGCGAGACGAGCGTGGCGCAGATGCCGACACCCAGAGAAATTCTTCCGCCGTGCATGATGCGCGTCATTTGATCGCGACCGAGCTTGTCTGTTCCGAACCAGTGTTGAGTGCTGGGGGCTTTGGCGTATTGCGAGAAATCCTGTTGTTCGTAGGTGTAAGGCGAACACGCCGGGCCGATGAGACAGAACAGCGAGATGACGATCAATGCCGCACCGCCGAAGATCGCGAGCCGGTTCTTTCGCAACCGCAGCCACGCATCATGCCAGAGGGACGCGCCGGGTTCGGCGGTTGTCGTGGCGGCATTGGTGATGGGCGGCGATTGCGTCATGGCGGATTAGAATTTCAGTTTCGGGTTCAACCAAATCTGAACGATGTCCACGAGCAGGTTGAAAAACACGATCAACACTGCGTAAAAAATCACGATGCCAGTGACCATAGTGAAATCGCGATTGAAGGCCGAGGTCACGAAATGCCGGCCCAGCCCGGGGATTTGAAAGATGGTTTCGATGACGAACGAGCCTGTGAGAATTCCCGCCGCCGCCGGGCCGAGATATGAAACCACCGGCAGCAGCCCGCCGCGCAACGTGTGACGCAAAATGATCCGCGTGCTGCTCGCGCCCTTGGCCCGCGCGGTGCGGATGAAATCCTGATTCAAGATTTCCAACATGCCGCCACGCGTCAGCCGTGCGATGGAGGCCGCATAAGCAATGCCCAGTGTGGCGGCGGGCAAAATGCGGTCTGCGGCGTCAAACCATCCCGACGCATTGACCCAGCGCAGATTGAGCGCGAAGACGAGGATGAACAACGGGCCGAGGACGAATGTGGGCAGGCAGATTCCCATCATGGAAATGCTCGACGCGGTGTAATCGAGCGCGGAGTTGGGGCGCAGTGACGCGATGATTCCGGCGGTGACTCCGAAAATCAGCGCGAGTCCCAGAGCCATGCCGCCGAGTTGGAGCGACACGGGGAATGTGGCGGCAATCATCTCATTGACGGAGCGGTTGGCGTATTTGTAGGACGGGCCGAGATCGCCGTGCAAGAGCCGCCCGAGATAGTCGAGGTATTGATGGAAGACGGGTTTGTCCAAGCCGTAGTAGGCTTCGAGTTCGCGTTTGATCTCCGGCGGCACATTTCGCTCCGCGTCGAACGGCCCGCCCGGCACGAGGCGCACCATGAAGAACGTCAGCGTGGCCACCACGAACAGCACCGGAACGGTCTGCATCAAACGGGCTGCAATGAAGCGAAACATGATGGGCGACGCCGGAGATTATTTTGCGGGAACTTCCAGATAGACGTGTTTGAACGGGTGATGATCCTGATAGTTGGCGTGCCAGTTCTTCACTGCCGGATGAAGAAGATAAACCCGCGTGTAGAAATAAATCGGGATCAAAGGCAGTTCATCCAGCAGCAGTGCCTCGGCTTGTTGAAACAATTCATGTCGTTTGTTCACGTCATTCTCGCAACTGGCCGCCTGGATCAGGCGGTCAAATTCGGGATTGTTCCATCCCGTGCGATTGTTGCCGCTGTAAGAAAGGAACGTCTCTAAAAAGGCGTTGGGATCGGGGTAATCGGCGATCCACCCGGCGCGGCTCGTCATGTATGTGCCACCACTTTGCGTGTCGAGATAGACCTTCCACTCCTCGTTGCGAAGCGTGGCGTCCACGCCGAGATTTTTCTTCCACATCTGCTGGATGGCTTCCGCGATGGCGCGATGATTCTCCGAGGTGTTGTAATGGATTTCGATGGGCGGCAACCCTTTGCCATCCGGGTGACCGGCATCCGCGAGAAGTTTTTTCGCGCCTTCGATGTCGAACTTCAACTGCGCGCGCGACGTGTAGCCCGCAGTTTCCGGAGGGGTGAACGAGAACGCCGGTTTCTGGCCGCCGCGCGTGACGGTGTCCACGATGGCCTGCCGGTCTAACGCTTGATTCAAGGCCAGGCGGACGCGTTTGTCCTTGAGCGCGGAGTTGGTCATGTTCAAGCGGTAATAATAATTGCCGAGGTAATCATCAATGCGAAGCAGTTGGGGATTGTCCTTGCGGTAGGCGTCAATTTTCCCGTTCGGCACTTCCTCCGTGCGGTGCAACTGCCCGGCGCGAAAACTCCGTTCTTCGCTGTCAACACTCTCAATGGGCAGGAAATCCACGCCATTGAGCCTCACCGCCGCTGCGTCCCAGTAATTGGAATTTCGGCGCACACTGATCACGCTGTTCGGCACCCACGCGGTCAGGACGAACGGACCGTTTCCCACGTAACTGCCGGGGCGCGTCCATTTGTTGCCGGGCTTGTAAGGATCGCCGTGTTTTTCCACCGTCGCCATGTGAACCGCCCACCAGGTGTAATGACTCGCCATCGCGTGCAGCAGATACGACGTGGGACATTCAAGGGTCAGCTCCAGCGTCCGCGCATCAATGGACTTTACTCCCAACTGCGCCGGATCGGTGATCTTGCCCTCGTTAAACGCCTTGGCGTTCTTCATCGGATGCAACATGTAGGAATAAAGCGAGCCTAGCGACGGCGTCAAAATGCGACGGTAAGATTTTACAAAATCATCCGCTGTGACCGGATCACCATTGGACCATCTGGCGTTGGCGCGGATGTGGAACGTATAAACCTTGCCATCGGGAGAAATCTCCCAGCGTTCGGCCAGACCGGGCACGGGATTCAGCGTCTTGGGATCCTCGGCCACCAATCCCTCCATCAACGCAGAGATGATGTTGTGTTCGCCCACTCCCTGCACCACATGGGGATCAAGGTCTTGAGGCTCGGACTTGCTGCCGAAGAGGAGGATTTGTTCGCGGATGGCGGCGTCCGCCCGCATCTCGCGCTTGCCACAACCAGACACCAAAGCCAGCGTCGTCAGAATCAGAAGTAGAGATAGCGGTTTCATTTTAATCTGTTGGTGAACCGCACGAGTTAAAGCCTCAACCGCGCGATTCCTGTATTAAGACTGGCTGCAATGCGCCAGAAAAGTCAACGCGCGAGACAGGGCGGGTGCAAGTAGAGTGTGATCAAAGCCGAGGCTTTGCGCGCCGTCAAAACAACGTCGGCACGCCTTCTTCGAGGATGCGGAGTTTCTGGCTGATGCCGTTCTCGTGCGCGAGTTCACGCAACCATCGCGGTGGTTCGTCCATGTCCTCAAACGACAACTTGAACGTGCCGTAGTGCATCGGAACGAGCCAGTCTGCGTGGAGATCTTTGAATGCTTTCACCGCTTCATCCGGGCCCATGTGGACTTTGCGAAAAGTCTCCGGGTGATATGCGCCGATGGGCAGCAATGCCACATCCGGCGCGAGGCGGCTGCCGATTTCTTTGAAGCCACCAAAGTATGCACTGTCACCCGCGTGATAGATGCGGCGGCCCTGATGTTCCAAAACGAATCCGCCGTAGCCGCGATGTTGATCGTGCAACGTCCGCGCGCCCCAATGTTGACCGGGCGTAAGCGTCACCTTCCATTCGCGCTGTGCGAAACTTTCCCACCACTCCAGCTCGATCACGCGGGCGAAGCCAAGATTCTGCGCGAGGTCACCGACACCCCACGGCATCACACCGATCTTGGGATGAGGCAACTTTCGCAATGTGGGTTTATGAAAATGATCAAAGTGCGCGTGTGTCAGCAGCACGAGATCAATCGGCGGGAGGTCTTCAATCCGCAACCCGGAACGCTTGATACGTTTCAACAAGAAGAGCCAGTTCGCAAAGTTCGGGTCCACGAGCACGTTCAGGTCTGTGAACTGGATGAGAAACGATGCGTGCCCGATCCATGTGATGGCCACCTGACCGTGTTTGAGCTTTGGAAAAACAGGACGCTTGTGTTCGCCATGTCGCCGGGTGAGCAGGGCTTTCCAGATGAGTTCGCGAAAAAAGGCGCCCGGCTTGAAATGTTGCGAAGGCGTGAGTTCTTTCAACGACCTAGGCAATCGCTTGCGCGGCGGAGGTGGACGCTGTGCCAGCGGTTTCGTCATAGAGCGTTGAAACCGTAACCGATGCCGCTGACTGAATAAACTTAAAACCTCTCCGTCACAAAACCAAGTTCGAGTTCGGATAACACGAAAGGTAAAATACGGAAAAATCATCGTAGCCGTAACTGTTCTAGCTCTCGCAGGCGCAGGCTTGCAAACCGCCAAAGCGGGTGACCGCGAATGGGCGACAGTGGTGAAAATCCTCACCGGAGTTGCCGTGGTCGGAGTCGTCGCACATGCGATTGATCGCCATCCGGCAAATTACTCCGTCTCTTATTCCACATACGCTCCCGCGCCGTGTGCTCCTCCTCAAGTTGTCTTCGCACCTGCACCGCGTGTCGTTTATGTGCCTGCACCGGTCGTTTATTATCCGCAGCCTATTTATGTCACGCCGCATTCACATCAGCGCGTGAAGATGGGATTTGGTCATGGCTGCTCACATCGGGGTCATGGTCATTATCGGTAAGTTCCGATGGAACTTGGGTTGGTTGGGTTGGCCCGTTGCGAAGTGGTTCGCAACGGGCTTTTTTTTGGAAGCTTAGATCAAAGAAATGTTCTCGCCTTGTCCTTGTCTGGTCCGGGAAATTTTGAAACACTTCACGCGAGATCGCATCCGTAGCTCAATTGGATAGAGCTTCTGACTTCGAATCAGAAGGTTGCAGGTTCGAGTCCTGCCGGATGCACCACTTCGCCTGCTTCATTACGCCTGATTACGAGCTGGCCTGCCCGCGCCGGAGAGAGTTGGCACGAACAGGCCAGTCGCAAGCCGCCGGCGCCCCCATCGGCGGCCTGATTGTCGCCGTGGGTTGACGGCGTAAGTCCAGATTCAAAACTAGTCGCGCATTGGAACGCGCACTCTTCTCGCACTTCTACCAGGTTGAAATATTCCCCTCGTTTCTCTCGCACCGCAGATTTGGCGGTGAATCACATTAACCGCGCGGCTGGGCACCGCAATTAGGTCAATCCGGGTTGTGACACCGGGGCATCCCCGGTGTGATTCTCGAAATAGATTTCCAGTTGGAGAATCGCTCTATATTGCGTTCTCGATTTTTTACGGAGCGCCGGTCTGTGAGCGGCTTGTCGTCCTCGACCGCCCAAAGCCGGACACAGACCGGCGCTCCTTTTGCCGTGTGCTGGATTTGTTTCTTGGCAACTCACGAGGACCCGCGCATCGTCTGACAAATCATTCCCCGATGAACTGGCGCGCTTTATCTCAACTCAGCTTGCTCGCACTCCTGTCCTGCCTGATGACGGGCTGCGTGACGGCGGCGTTGTGGGAGGATGGACGATTCGTGCGTTTTCGCGAACCCGCCGCGCCTCCGAATCTCAGGTTGTTTGAGTCGGAGGCGAAATACGACATCCTCGTGCAATACGACGAATGGCTGGATGTGAGCGAGAAACTGCGACCCCGCACTTATTGGCTGGGACAGGACCGCAAACCGTTCAGCAACCCGCACAAGCCCGCGTTTGTTTCATCGCGCGCGGTGAAAGGGTTGTCGCCCATTCCGATCTACGACTCTTCCGGGTTCGTGGCGCAGGCGAATGTGGGGCTGGCGGCGGTGAGGGTGTGGAATCCCGCCGGGTTCACACTCTACTTCGGCGACCGGGTGTTGGGCGACTACGCGTTGCCGGTGTATGAAGTCGGATTGGCGAGGACGAAGAAGGTTTTACTCACGCCTCTCGCGGTGACTGCGGATGCGGGGATCGTGGCGGGGTATTTGTTCCTGCTATATGCGCAGGGATGTGCGGGAGGACATTACAATTGACCCGTATGAAACAACCCCCCCGCAACTCGTGAGTCGCGGGGGGGTCTTGAAATCGTGGGCGGTTAGCCGTTGTCGCCGATGGCTTCGACCGGGCAACCTTCCTTGGCTTCTTTGCAGCGCGCCTCTTCCTCGGGGGATTCAGGTTGTTTGTAGAGGAAGGAGTAACCGCCGTCGTCGTTGCGCTTGAAATTGTCGGGAGCGGTTTCGCGGCAGAGATCGCAGTCAATGCATTGATTGTCCACGAAGTATTTGCCTTTCACGTTTTCTGCGTATGTGTTTGCGATGTCAGCCATAAAATCTATTTGTCGTTTAACTCAGGAAAAAATTATGTCCACAAGCGTAGCATGGCAAGTCTCAATTCCGGCGGGCTGGCTACGATTAACAATAAACCAACAGCGACTGAATGATGGGGTTCGTGCGATTGTGGTTCATGATCTTGCCGATGGAATCCACGTTGAGCGGCTTGCCTTCAGGCACAATGAGCAGGCCGTTCGGTGTGTAGATGCCTTTGGCGAGGACCATTCCGGGTTGCAATTCTGCGATCAAGACTTCGCGTTCCTTGCGGGAAACAGATGCCTTGGAGATGGCGCGGAGGAATGCGCGCACGGCTTCGGGATCGTATTCATTTCCTGCCCCGATCCGGATGTTCTCGGTGGCACTGATCTCTTCGAGGTTTGATTCGGCGTAACCAACAGCCACGGCGAGCAACCGTGCGAGCCACGGAATCTCCTCGCCCTTTAATCCGTCTGGAAAACCTTTGCCGTCAAAGCGTTCGTGATGCGCGCGGATGACGACACCGACGTCTTCGAGATGATGACCAAACTTGACGAGGTCCTGGCCGAGGATCGGGTGGCTCTTGAGGACGTTCAACTCGTCTTGCTTGAGGCTGCCCGGACTTTCTATCCAACGGCGGATGAGGTCGCGATGGATCGCCACGAGACCGATGTCGTGCAGCCACGCGCTGAATTCAAGAATCTGTCGCTTCTCCGCCGGGAGGTGCAGTGTGTCAGCAATGGCGCCGCACAACTGATGCACACGGCGTGCTTGGTTGCCGAGTCCGGGATGAAAGGTTTGGAGTACGTGAAGGCCGAGCTGCACGGAGTGCTGGAGATTTTCCTCCAACGCCTTGTTCAAGTCACCCAAAGATTCATTCTGCTCGGCCACGCGCGCCATCTGCAATTCCAACGAACGATTCGAGTCCGTGAGTTCGCGATTCATCACCACGGCCTTCGATTGAAGCACGGTGTTGTTATCAATCAGCTCGTAGCGTTGGACGGCGTTCTTGACCGTGGCGAGCAACTCCTCGCGCAGCCACGGCTTGACGATGAAGCGGTAGATTTCACCCTTGTTGATCGCATCAATCACGGTGTCGAGACTCAACACTGCGGTGATGAGGATGCGCGAGGCGTTCGGTTGAATCTCCCTGGCTTGCGCCAGAAATTGCATTCCTAACATCCCCGGCATGTGATTGTCCGAGATGAGAACCGAGAAATTATGCTTCTTGAGTTCTTCGAGCCCAAGAAAGGGATTCGATGATGTGACGACGTGATATCCCTCGCGCGTCAAGGTGTCGCGCAGCCCTTTCAACACCAGTTCCTCGTCATCCACAACGAGTATCCGGTGCATTCCAGAAGTGGGGTTGAATTCGGAAGGAAGCATAGTGCGTGGTCTCCCTCAAGAATACGAATTCCAAACTGCGGAGGCGGGTGGGCTGTAAGATTTTTGAACGCGCCGGAGATTTTGTGCGGCCTGATCGAGATCGAGTTTTTCAACATCGGCTGCGTGACGGCGGATCGCGATCAGTTCGGAGTTGCGGCTCTCCATGGAAATCAGGTTGTTGATGATGGGCCGAAGATCGCGCTCGAAATTTTTTGAATCCAACCCCGCCTCAATGCACTCAGCTTGCGCGGACTCGGTGAGTTGGATGATCTGTTTTTGCAGACTCTGTTTGGTTTGCTGACATTCTGCCACGCGCGCCCAGTCACCACTTTGGATCGCTGCGCCTTCCGCTTGGGTCAATTGCTCCCAGGAGTTGTAGGCGTCGAACAAACTTTTTTTTGCGATCATGGCAGGATCGTCATTGGGGCTGCATCAAGCCGCAGCCAGTTCGGTAGTTATAACCTGTGTATTGGTTAAATCACCCTGTTGGGCAAGCATTGTCTCCCAGGCATCGCGCAACACCGTGATGCGCTTGATGACCTCGCCGATACCCGTCGGGTCCTTGCGTAAATTGGCTTCGAGCAGGACTCGGTCAAAATAATCGTAGAGCCGGCGCAGTTGGATGGCGAGTTCGCCGCCCTGTTCCACGTTCAGGGAGAAATCCAACTCACGGATGATGTCCTGCGCGCGAAGGATGTTGTCATTAATCGTGGTGTTGAATTCAACCGGGTCTTCAAGCTGGAATCCCGCCTGGGCGCGTTCAAGGAATCGGATCGCGCCCTCGTAGAGCATCAACACGAGTTGGCCGGGTGACGCGGTGCGAGTGGCGACCTGACGATAGGACTGCCAAGGATTCTTGGGATTCATGGTTTGAGAGTGATTCAGGACACTTTAGTTGGCTCGATCTTGAGAGCGAGCAACGACGCGATGCCCCGGATGGTTTCATCACCGGGATACCGAATCTCGGCGATCAATTTCTTGGCGCGTTCCACGGCTTCGGGACGGACTGTGGGCGTCGCTTGCATCGCTTGGTCCAATGCTTCCACGCGATAGAACGACGTTGTATCCGACCCTACCTGCGTGGAGCGCGGCCTAGTCTGGTTGACCTTCACCCATTGGGCTGTGTCTATGTTGTTGTTATTATTTACTTCCATAACTTGCCTTTCTGGCAGGCACTAGTCGCGATTCTCACACGACTCTATCGGTGTATCGGCGGTATCAGAAAAACCTTTAGGCCGATCTTCAATTATCTCGCTGGCAGGGTTTCAAACACGCTGTTCGCCGCATATCTGCCAAAGCTGCCGGGCGAATTCAGGATGCTGCGCGAGTCCGCCAGCGACGGGGGCAACTGTTCCCTCATCAATTGATACCGACGCGCACTGTTCACCACGCTCGGCTCGCTGGAATCAAACACCTCGTCCGCAGCCCAGACAAAATTGCCCGTCTCCACATCCACCAGCTTGAAGCTGAACCCCACGGTCAGCGGCGGGTAGGCGCGATATTGGCTCACGCGGCTGAATAGAACCGCATCGCACTCCAACGCACGTTTCAAGACCTTGAGAAAATCCGCAGGCAACGGCTCTTCCGCGCGCCAGGAAACCCGGCCTGTCCACACACGCAATTGTTCCGGCGTCACCGTGATGACCTCAAATCTTCCGGTCTTAGCCAACTCCTCCATGATTACGGGTTCGAGTTGGTCGCGCCCATGTTGCACGTCCGAGATCGCGTCGTCGCAGGTGGCGGGCAACACGGCTACGCGCCGGATGTTGACGGCCAGATGCCCCCACGAACGATAAAAGTTCTGAGGCTTATAGCCTGAGCCGGTCACCGGATCGCTCAGGCTCGCGGTCTTGCAGCCGGCGGAGAGAACGAGTACTGCGAGCATCGGGAGCAGGCAGAAGAATTGACCTCGCCGGAGTGCCCCCATCCCCGGACGCCGCAACGCGGCAGCACGAGAGGCTTCCGAAACATTGAGATCGCTTGGTTGTTGAATACTGCTGCGCCTAGGGACAGGCGCACTCTGATGGGTTTTCAAACAAGCGCTTGAGGCAGAGCGATTAGGTTTCATGGCAGGTTCAGGGAAAGTTTATTTGGCGGAACTGGTACCGAATCGTTGGTTCAGAAAGTTCATTTGCTGATTGGCGTTCGATTGAGCCGTTTCCATCGCGATAAAACTTTGAAGCATCCGCTCCCGGTTCGACAACACGATGCGCTCAAGGTCGGCGATCTGCACATCAATCGCCGCTGATTGCTTGGTGTTGTTGTCCTGCCGAGTCACGAGCGAGCCGGTGTCTCCGATGACGGCTTCCAGATAGGTATCGAGTTTTCCAGCTAGGCCGTTGGTGGAGTTTGCGAAAATGTTTCTGACCGTGGTCAGGTTTTCGGCGAGAGCTTTGTCGAGTTTCGTTTCCGAATCGAGCTTGATGGAATTGTTTGTGCCGTTGGAAAGGATGCCGAGGTCTTCCAACTGATTCAGCGCGGCGGTCAAACCCGTCACTTCACCCGTCACAGCGCGGCGCAAACGCGTGCCGATGTCGTCCGCGTCGCTTTCATTCGCAAGGACGCCCGCTGTGACTTTGCCTTTTGAATCCGTGGTGCTGGCCGTCTGTGCGTCAATGATGCTTTGCACCTTGTTGTATTCGGCGATGAAATCATTGATCGCAGTTTTGATGACGGCGGTGTCTGAACCTACGGTGATGTTGCTCGCGCCAGTCGCCAGTGCCGTCACTGAAAGTCCCGTGATGCCGGAACTGGTTTCCGTGATGGTGTTCGTCTGGCTGACCATCTGGCCGCCGCCATCCACGGTGTAGAGGAGATTTCTTCCGCGAGAAAGGGTGCCGGCGGAAAGCCCCGTGGCTTCGAGAAAGTTGCCCGCGACATCTTCCAGCGCCACGCCGATGTCGCCCGTGACTTTGTTCGCCAGCACGAAACGGTCGTTCACCGTGTCGTAACTGGCCGTGACTCCCGCCGCAGAATCATTGATGCGTTTCAGCAATCCGGTCACGGTGTCCGCCGTTTCAAACGTGATTGAGACGCCGTTGATCTTGAATTCGCCCGTGCCCGATCCGCCGTCCGCTATTGGCGTAGTGAAGTTTGCTGAACTGAGCGCGCCAGACATTTTTACCACGCCTAGCTGGGTCGCACTCGTCACGGTACCGGAGTTGTTGTTATTGAGCTTCGCAGCTTGGAGAAAATTACTCGTATCCGTCGCGCTGCCGAGAATGATGGGGTTCGTGCTGGAAAGCGTGATCCGATCCGTGGTGGAATCGTAACTCCCCGTCACCTCGCTGCCGGTGACAGCTTGGATGTTATCGAACACCGCTTGCAACGTATCGCCAGCAGCTATGGTGATCTGGTGTCCATTCACGGTGATCGTTCCGGCAGTGACCGCCGTGGCGAACGGTGCGGTGCTCACCAACAACCCGCTCACATCATTGGTGGCATTGAGAGAATAGCCCACGCCAGATGTGCCGACCTGTTTCGCAGCGGTGGCGATCTGAGTCACGTTGAAAGCGTACGAGGCGATCGTGGCTCCCGATGCGGCGGTGGCGGTGGCGAGGGAGTCGTCGGAGGTCGTCGTGTTCCGCGTATCGAAGAGCGCGGTAGAGTTCAGGGCTTGAACCCGCGTCTGGAGAGCGGTCAAAGCTGTCTGGATTGCCGAGTAAGCCGTGTTCTGCTTGGCGATGTTTGTCTGGTCAATGCGAAGACGCGACTGGGGAATGCGCTCCGCGTCGGAGAGTTGATCCACCAACGAGCGCCAATCCAGACCGGAGACGAGTCCCGATAAACCTAAGTCCATACATCGCCAATATCGGCAAGTGACAAAAAAACTTTAGCCCTTGTTACAAAACGTTGCCCGGACGGCACCTTGCGGCGCCATCCGGGCTTTGTAGCGACTAACCGGTCAACGTCCCTTATTGGAGGAGACGGAGAGCGGATTGCGGAGTCGCATTTGCCTGGGCCAACATCGCCGTGCCTGCCTGAACGAGGATGTTGTTACGGGCAAATTTGGTGCTTTCTTCGGCCACATCCACGTCCTTGATGCGGCTGTTAGCGGCCGTGAGGTTGTCACGGAGAACCGCCAACTGTTCGTTGTAGGAGCTCAACACCGAGATGTTAGCACCCACGGTAGCGCGGTCGGTGGCGACCACGTCAATCATGGCGGTGACCGCTGTTTGCGCAGCAGCCGCACCCGTGCTGACGTCTGAAGCAGTCAGATCGTAAGCCGAACCGTCCACGCCGGTGATCGTGAAGGTCGCGCCTTCGCTGTCCACCGTCACGTCACGATCCGTGGCGTCCAACAGGCCCACAGCGTTGAATTCCTTCGTCGCCATGTCGTTGATGAACGCAGCTTGTGCCGCGAATTCCGTCTGATACAGCGCAATGTCCGCCGCACCCTTGGTCACGTCTTGCGCCATGACCGAGAGTTCGCTCATGCGATCCAAGGCTTTGGCGATCTTCTTGAGATAACCGTCCTGGGTCTGGCTGAACGAGATGGCGTTGCTGACGTTGGTGTTGACTGCATTGACACGGTTGATCTGGGCGTCGAAACGCGAAGAGACCGCCAAGCCAGCCGCGTCGTCTTCCGGAGAAACGATCTTGAGACCGGAGGACAAGCGCGCGAGCGACTTGTTCAATGCTGAGGTGGATTCGCCGAGCAGGCGGGCGCCTGTTTGAGCTGCGATGTTTGTATTGATGACCATACTATTACTCTTTCCTTGAGTTTTCCCCGTGAGGGGATTCCTTGTTGATACACGACATCCCTGCCGTGTTGGTGAAGTTTGGCTAAGGCCTTCACCGTATTCCTCGTTGGCTCTTTGTGGCTGCCAACCGCCTGTCACTAGACAAGAACTGTATCGGCAGGTTTGGAATAAACTTAACCCGATGTCGTCGCCGTGGACGCGATTGTAGACGCCGCTTAAACCGCATGAATGCAGGAGTTTTTGTTGAAGTGAGTGCGGCCCTGACGCCTCCATCTCGCTCCAGGTCAACAAATCGAAAAGCGTGTGTGACAGGTAGTGCCGAGCACCAGAGATCGGCCTTGATCCTGATCGTAATCTTTTTCTTAATCTCAGACTTTGTGGATAAAGATTAAGAGCCTGTTTGAAAATTCCACGTGCCGAATCGTCCTCGTTCTCGTCCTCGTCTTCGCTTGGGTTTCGAGGACGAGGACGAATGGGATTGTGAGTCACATGACTATTCAAACGCGCTTTAAGACATCAAACCGTCCGGTTGTTCCAGTCACAAAAAAGCGAAAACCCGCGTCGTGCGTTAGCACGACGCGGGTCTCTGTGAACCACTCCTTGAGATTAACCGATCAGCTTGAGGACGGATTGCGGCACTGAGTTGGCCTGCGCCAACATCGCCGTGCCCGCTTGCACTAGGATGTTCGACTTCGCGAACATCGTGCTTTCCTCCGCCACATCCACATCCTTGATGCGGCTGTTGGCGGCGGTAAGGTTATCACGCAACACGGCGTTCTGGTCGTTGTAAGAACCCAGCACCGAGATGTTCGCACCGACATTGGCGCGGTCTGTAGCCACCACGTCAATCATGGCTGTGACCGCCGCTTGTGCAGCTGCAGCACCGGTTGTCAGGTCTTGCGCCGTCAGGTCGTATGCCGAGCCGTCCACGCCCACGATGGTGAAGGTCGCGCCTTCGCTATCCACCGTCACGTCGCGATCTGTGGCGTCCAACAAGCCCACGCCGTTGAACTGTTTGGTCGCCATGTCAGTGATGAAGTTCGCTTGTGCCGCGAACTCTGTTTGATACAGCGCAATGTCCGCTGGGCCTTTGGTCACGTCCTGCGACATGACTGAAAGCTCGCTCATACGATCCAGGGCTTTGGCGATCTTCTTGAGATAACCGTCCTGGGTCTGGCTGAACGAGATGGCGTTGCTGACGTTGCTGGTGATGGCGTTGATCCGGTTGATCTGCGCGTCGAAACGCGAAGATACCGCCAAACCTGCCGCGTCATCTTCTGGTGAAACGATCTTCAGACCGGATGACAAACGAGCAAGGGATTTGTTCAACGCCTTAGTTGAATCAGAAAGCAGGCGGGCGCCTGTCTGAGCTGCGATGTTAGTATTGATTATCATAACTCTATTCCGTGAGTCGCCTCCTTGTGAGAGGCATTTGTTGTAACACAGCGTCCTTGCTGTGGATGAGTTTTGGTTCGGGCACTCACCGTTCTCCCTGCAAGTTCTTTGTGGCGACTTGCGGCCTGTCAATTAAGACAAGGAGTTCATCGGCCACTGCCGCCAAACCTTTAGTCAACACTGAAGAATAATTCGATCGAAACGCCGAATTCTGATCCGGGCTGAACAAAGGTGGTTGAATATGGAATCCAAGAAGCCATGAACAAGACGGCCAAACTCCTAGATTCCTGCCTTCCTTATAAAAATGCGATCGCGCAGCTATTGTCTTGTCGTGTGTCGCGGCTTTCGGTTGAATCCTGCCTACAAAAATTATGGCAACTAAAACCATCATCAAACCTGCGAAATCACCCACGGCCGTCGGCCCGTATAACCATGCCGTGCGCGTCGGCGACCTGCTGTTCTGTGCTGGGCAAATTCCCATCAGCCCTGCGGACGGCAACCTTATCGCTGGCGACATCAAAGCGCAGACCGAGCGCGTACTTGAAAACGTGAAGGCCATCCTCGACGACCAGAAACTCACGTTCGCCAACGTGGTGAAGTCCACCGTATTCATGACCAACCTCGCTGACTTCGGCGGCATGAATGAGATCTACGCCAAGTATTTCACCGAGAATCATCCCGCGCGCTCCACCATCCAAGTCGCCGCATTGCCCAAAGGCGCAAGCGTCGAGATCGAAGTAATCGCGCACTTTTAATCAACGTAGCAGCCGACGTCAGGAGGCTCTGACCTTCCGGGTTTAGTTAGAGCCTCCTGACGTCGGCTGCTACATCGAAAAATGTCTTTAGGTCTTCAACTCTTCCTTGCGTTCGCCCTTGGTGGCGGACTCGGCTGGCTCATTGGAACGCTGATGGCGCGCGGGAAACAAGTGGTTGCGCCCACAGACCAGCGTTTCGAAAACGAACTCCGGCAACAACTCAACCAGCGCGAAAGCGAGTTGACCCAAAGCCGGAACGAGTTGGTGACTGCCAAAACCTCGCTCGCCACAGCGCACGCAAATCAGGCAAGCTCGGAAAAACTCCGAACAGAACAGCAAGCAATGTACGAGCGCACGATGCTGGAAGCCAAAGAGTCGCAGGCAAAAGCTTTGGCGGATTTGCGCGAAGCGTTCAAGGCGTTGAGTGCAGATGCGCTGAAACAGACCGCGCCGGAGTTCTTGCGCCTGGCGGAACAATCCTTCGGCAAGTTTCAAGAGACTGCCAAGGGCGATCTCGCGCAGCGACAGGAAGCCATCAAGGGTTTGGTCGAGCCGCTCAAGCAACAGTTGGACAATTACCAGAAACGTCTCCAACAAAGCGAGACGGCCCAAGCAGACACGCTCGGCAAGGTGAAGGAACAACTCACCGCGCTTGCGGCTTCCAGCTTGTCGCTTGCGGCGGAGACGGCGCAATTCCGCTCTGTGTTGAAGTCGAATCAGGCGCGCGGGCGTTGGGGCGAAGAAACGTTGCGGCGCGTGGTGGAAGCGGCGGGCATGAGCGCGCATTGCGATTTCACCGAGCAAGCGCAGTCCGACGACAAGAAGCCCGACCTCATCGTGAAATTGCCCGGCGACCGGTTCATCATCGTAGATGCGAAGGTTCCAGATCTGGATTTTTTGAGCGCGCTCGAAATCGCCGACCCGACGAAGCGCGCCGAATCTCTGGCTGCGCACGCAGGAAAACTCAAGGCCACGATCAAAGCGTTGGCGGATCGCGATTATCCGAGCCAGTTTCCGAACGCGCTGGATTATGTGGTGTTGTTTCTCCCGGCGGAATCACTGTTCAGCGCGGCACTCGAAGGAGATCATGACTTGATTGTGTGGGCGGCCAACAAACGCATCATGCTAGCCACGCCTGCTTCGCTGATCGCGTTGCTCCGCTCGGTGAGTGTGAGCTGGCAACAACACGCGCAGACGGAGAACGCGCAGAAGATTTCAGAGGCGGCGCAGGAACTTTTCACACGCGTGGTTAAGTTCACGGAACACTTTGAGAAAATTCGTGGCGGCTTGGAGCGGGCGAACACCGCATTCAACGAAGCCGTGGGCAGCTACGAATCCCGCGTTCGACCCGCTGGAGAAAAGCTGCTCAAGCTGGGCGGTGGTGAAGCAGGCAAAACACTTCCCGATGTCGTGCCAGCGGATACGGCGTTGCGAGTGCTGCCTGAAAGTTGAGAGGAAAAGACGGTTGCGTGATGGGTTGTGAGGACTAAGATTCCCGCATGAGCACAGTCGCAGAAGTCATCCAAGCCACGCAAAAACTCGCGCCGGAGGAACGCTGGGAGCTGTATCGGCAACTGCGTGAAGCAGCGGACATTCAGCGTCATCAACTGGCAGAATTGCGTCTCGAGATTCACGCAGGCATTGCCGAAATCGAGAGCGGAAACGTTGCGCCGTTGGACATTCAAGCAGCTAAGAACGAGGTCGCACGCCGTCTCTCAACCCGCCCGAAGAACTGATGTCCACAGTTCTTCGCACGAATCTTGCAAACGCTGATCTGGTCGAGATCAGCTCTACGCATTGCAGAAGACAATCCCACCGCAGCCGACACATGGCTCGATAACTTCGATAGGAAATGCCGCTTACTGACCACGATGCCGGAAATGGGAAGATTGCGGCCCGAACTTGCACCAGAGCTTCGTAGTTGGGCGATGAGTGAATACGTGATCTTTTATCGGCCAGTAAAAGATGGCATTTTGATCGCACGGGTGCTGCATGGCTACCGCGACCTTCCGCCATTGTTCGCTTCCTGAAATGAGCAACGCAGGCAAAACAATTCTGTTCGGATTACTCGGCGTGTTGTTGATGGTTTGGCCTAGCGCGATTGCGAGCGAGGTGAAATCGACTAGTGCACAGGAAATTTCAATGCACCTTGATTCTCTCAAGGAAACCATCGCCACCGAACTCGCGGCGCGCTTGAGCACGAATGTCGTGCGCGGCAGTTACACGACGGTGTGGCGGCAGTTTGAAGAATTGGCGATCACCGCGCTGGAAGATATTTTGCCGCGACACGTTGCTGGGCTTTCGGCGACGAACTTTGCCAGTGGTGAGGTCGGGCGAGAGAAGAACCGGCTGGCGGACTTTGCAATCCTCTGTGGCACGAACACGATTGAGATTTCCATCAAGGCCGCGCGCAACTCCGGCCAGCCGGAGAATGATATGGGCACGTTCCGCGATCATGAGAACCGGAAGAAGCTGTTCGCGGCGGCGTTCACGGTGTGGGTGCGATACGAGGACAAGGGCGGGATGCTGCGGGCGGAGCGGGTGTTTTTTGACCGGACGTGGCGGTTTGTCGGCAAATCAACGCTCGTGGACGGCGTGAAGTATCGCAAGAAAGATGGCAACATGCGGCCCAAGTCGTGGGCGATGTTTGAATCGGGGAAATCCCCATGGAAATCCGAGGAGGACTTTGAGGCAGCGGTGAAGCGCGCGGAGACATATCGCGCGAACGAAGTGGTGAAAGAATATCTGGGCGACTTGAGTGAGGAGGATCAAAAACTTCTGCACGACCGGTTGCATGAGAAGTTTGATCCACGCAGGAAAACCACGGATGCACCGTGATTTGAACTGACGCGGTTTTAGCCGCATCCCAAAAGAACGCCCCGAAAACGAGACTTGCCTTCAATCACTTCTCACATAATCTGAACACTCCCCATCCGGGGCAAAACAACCGACAACCAGAACGATTTATGGCAGTCAACGCAAACGACCTCCGCCGCGGACAGGCGATCAATTACAACGGCGACATCAGCGTCGTCCTCGACGTGCAACACCGCACGCCCGGCAACCTCCGCGCTTTCGTCCAAGCCACTTTGCGCAGCATCCGCACCGGCAAATCCTCCGATGTCCGCTTCAGCTCCACGGAAAAAGTTGAGACCGTGCCCATGATGACCAAGAAGATGGAGTTCAGTTACAAAGACGGATCGGATTACGTTTTCACTGACCCGGAGAATTACGAAACCGTCACACTCAGCCCGGAACTCGTCGGCGATGCGAAAAATTATCTCGTCGAAAACGGTCTGGTGACGATTACCTTTGTGGATGAGAAGGCGGTTACGGTTGAAATCCCGCCCAGTGTGATTCTCACCGTAACTGACGCGCCCGAAGGAGTCCGGGGTGACTCGGCCAACAACATGCACAAAGCCGTCACCATCGAGACTGGCATCACCGTGCAGGCACCGCTCTTCATCAAGACCGGCGAAAAGATCAAGATTGATACCCGCACCGGCAAATACATGGAACGCGCGTAATCGGTCTCAGGGCGGGGGTGTGTCTTAAAAACGGAGCGTGCTCATCCTTGGCCACAGCCCTGAAATCTTTCGGGGCACGCTGGTAAAAATGCTCAATTTCCTACCTTCTTTGACAACGGATGTTGCTGCGGACGATGCGTGGCACACTCCAGATTTCACTCCGAGACTTCCTCCGTCAACACCGCCGCCCGTTTCGCACTGCGACCGGATTTAATTTCTGGAATCAAGATCAGCGTGGCGACAAAGATCATTATCGCGCCGAGCCAACTGATCGCTGACACCGAATAGTGCGCGATGAGTTGAAACGCCACCACGGGCGCGATGACGCCTCTCAATCCGGTGAAAAACGTGTGGACGCTCATGTAGTCCGCCACACGTTCGGGTGGTGCAAACTTTGTCACCCACAAACTCCACGCCACATCACCGCCCGCGTTGGAGATGCCGTAGATGATCGCGCCCGTGATGAGCCATCCAAAGTGATTGCCACCAAAAAATGACAACATGCCAAGCGCAAAGCCCGTGTTGAGCATGATGCGAAGCACGAAGAAGTTCATCCGATCAAACAACCAGCCCCACACCGGACTCATCACGAGCCGCGCGAGATTGGGGATCACGCCGACGAGCAGGGCGATCTGCGCGGTGGTGAGCGCCACACCGTTCCATTTGATGCCGTGCTGGTCGTTGGCGAGATACTCGATGCGCAAAGGCCCGACCATCAGGTTTGCGAAACCCATGATCATCCACATCACGAGTGTGCGGCGGAATAGAGCGTCATCGCGAACGAAGCGCAATGCTCGGAATGGATGCGTGCCGCCGGAAGCTGCGAGTGCTCGCGACGGCAATCGTGAAAGACAGAAAGCGCTAAATGCGAAAGCCGCAGCAAAGATCAAGATCAAGCCACGAAACCAACCGAAATGTGCGGTCAACGCGCGCCCGGCGAGTTCACTGAAGAGCGCAGCGGTAGCGATACGGATCATGAATGTGCGAGAGAAAAGTTTGCCGCGCTGACTTTCGGGATAATTCTCCTGATAGATTTGCGTCATCAACGGCACGGCGGCGGAACTCATCGCCATGGTCAGCACAGAGCCGATGACGAACACGGGCAGCACGGGGAATATCGCCATCACGATGAATCCCGCCGCGCCGAACATCGCGAGACGCGAGGCGGCCTTGGCCACGGGCCAACCGGCGGTTTCCACATGAGCCACGAGCCACGGCCCAAGCATCAGCCCGAAACCTCCACTGCCAGCAACGAGTGCTTTGGAGACTGCGCCAGCTTCAAACCAGCGAACTGCTATGAGCAGCAGGAAGGTTCCACCAGCGGCTTCGAGGACGCCAGAGGTTAATGCCCGCCAGCGTTCGTAGCGGTAGGTTTGGGCTGTGCGTGCGGCATCCATTCAGATCCCGCGTGGCATCACGACTTGAGCTTGCGCTCGAGGATTTCGCCGACAAGCGCAGGGTTGGCTTTGCCTTTGGAGAGTTTCATCACCTGGCCTTTGAGGGAATTCAGCGCGGCAACCTTGCCCGCTTTGTAGTCGGCCACGGGATTCGGGTTCGCGGCGATGGCTTCATCGCAGAATTTTTCAATCGCGCCGGTGTCACTGACTTGGGCCAGACCTTTTTCCTGCACGATTGTGGTGGGGGCTTTGCCGGTGTCGAACATCTCGGCAAACACCTGCTGCGCGGCGGAACTGCTGATGGCCTTGGCTTCCACGAGGCCGACGAGTTCGAGCAAGGCTTCGGGCTGGAACTTCAAGTTGGCGAGCGTGAGCAATTTCACATCGGCGGAGTCCACGCCCATCGCCGCTTGGTTGGTGGCTTCCTTGACATTCGCTTCGGTAAGCTTGGCCAAGAGATTGTTGATGATCCAGTTGGCGACAGCCTTCGGATTCTTCGTCTGCTTGGCGATGTTCTCGAAATAATTCCCCAGCTCGACGTTGCTCTTGAACACTTCGGCATCGCCCGCAGGCAAGGCGTAGTCCCCCATCAGGCGTTGCTTGCGCACAAGTGGCAATTCCACCACGCGAGACTTTACGCTCGCGAGCCATTGATCCGTCGGCGCGAGCGGCATGAGATCGGGATCAGGGAAATAGCGGTAGTCATGCGCGTCTTCCTTCGTGCGCATCAATTCCGTGATGCCGGTCACGTCGTCCCAACGGCGCGTGGATTGCACGAGCTTTTCGCCGCGCTTCACGAATTCGATCTGGCGCGCGATCTCATACTCCGCCGCGCGTCGCACGCCGGAGAAGCTGTTCATGTTCTTGATCTCGATCTTCGCGCCGAGTTCCTTCGAGCCGACGGGACGCACGCTGATATTCACGTCACAGCGCACCATGCCTTTTTCCATGTCGCAATCGCTGATGCCACCTTGATGGAGAATTTCGGTGAGCGTATTGAGATAGGCATAAGCCATCTCCGCGCTGGTGATGTCGGGTTCGGTGACGATCTCCATGAGCGGCACGCCCGCGCGATTGAAATCCAGTCCGCTGTGGCGTTCAAAATGCGTGCTCTTGCCGACGTCTTCTTCGAGATGCGCGCGAGTGATTCGCACGCGGGATAAACCATTGTTTGAAACTGCGCCGTTGAATTCGAACTCCACGAAACCGTTCGCCGTGCTGGGCTTGTCGTATTGGGTGAGTTGATAATTCTTCGGCATGTCCGGATAGAAATAACTCTTCCGGTCGAACTTGGCGAAGCGGGGAATCTCGCAGTTGAGCAGGTAACCGGTCAGCACGGTGAGGCGCAGCGCCTCCTCATTCGGCACGGGCAACACGCCCGGCATCCCGAGGCAGACGGGGCAGACGTTCGTGTTCGGCTCCGAGCCGTATTGATTGGCGCACCCGCACCACATCTTCGACTTCGTTTTGAGTTGGACGTGAGTTTCGAGACCGATGACCGCTTCGTATTCCATAATGACGGGCAAAGTTTAACCACGAATGGACACGAATGGACACGTATTTTTCGACAAACTGCGGGTGTTGACCTTGTCCGAAACGCATCTCAAAATAAACCCCTGCCAACCTTTCGGTGGGCGGGGCGTTTTTGACTGAAGGTGGTTTTTACAAGCGTTGACGGCGCAATCGCATAGCACCAGCCCCTAGCACTTGAATCCGCCGAGCAAAAAGTCGCGTGCCATGCCGGGCTTGCTTGGAAAACGGCAGGCTGATAAGTTTGTGCTACGTTTTAGAAGCTAAAAATTAAAAATTATGAAACTGAACCAAACACTCGCTGCTCTCGCCGGATTTGCTGTCGCTCTGCAACTCGCGTCTGCGGGAAACCTCACTGGTAAAGTCACCCTTGGCGGCAATGCGCCTGCTGAAAAGGAAATTACCCCGCTCAAGGACGACGCCACATGCGGCAAGCTCCTCGGCGGTGCCGTCCCCAAGACGAAGTTTTTCGTCGTCGGCGCTAACAAGGAATTGGCTGACGTGATTGTGATCGTCAAGGGGTTGGAAGGTAAATCCACGGGCGCGGCAGCGGCTCCTGCCGCCTTGGACCAAAAGGCATGCGAATACATCCCGCAGATTCTCGCTGTGCAGACCGGTCAGAAAATCTCGGTGAAGAACTCGGACCCCGTGATGCACAACGTCCACACAGTTCCAACCGCGGCTGGTAACAAGGAAGAGAACAAGGGGCAAGGCCCAGGCGCACCTGATTTGACCTTCTCCATTCCTGCGGCTGAAAACTTCCTCAAGTTCAAATGCGATGTGCATCCGTGGATGTTCGCTTGGGTCACTGCGGTGGATCATCCTTACTTCGCCGTCACCGGCAAGGATGGCGCATTCACGATCAAGGATGTGCCGCCTGGCAAATACAAAGTCGTGGCATTGCATCGCAAAGGCGCACCGACTGGCGTGGAAAAAGAAATCGAAGTGAAAGCCGACGGCGCAACGGCTGACTTCGTGATCGAAGTGAAGTAATCCTCTGGTTTTTCGGAAAGCCGCTGTGGTCGGGATGACTGCCGCGGTTTTCTTTTTTACACTATTGTTTTAACCCCGGATGGACACAGATCAACACGGATGGGAAACTGGCTTTGACACGAATTTCACGAATTAGCACGAATCTTTTTTTGATTCATATCCGGTTGTTTCTTCTGAATCCGTGTACATCTTTGTCCATCCGTGGTTGAAAATTCTTGTTCCATGACGGTCCATAACTCCAGTCTCCACCGCTTCGCTGTTTTCACAGTGCTGGCCACGCTTGGGCTTGTGGGCATGGGCGGGTTGGTGACGAGTCATGGCGTGGGCATGGCCGTGCCGGACTGGCCGACGAGTTATGGCTACAACATGTTCGCGCTGCCGATCTCGACATGGCTCACGGGCGGGATTTTTCATGAGCATACACATCGGCTGTGGGCTTCTGAAGTCGGCATTCTGACAATTGTTTTGAACTGCTGGCTGTTCGGGAAAAAATCGCGCCGCGTTCTTATCGCTCTCGGAATCGTGCTGCTCCTCTCAGGCATCGCCGGAATCAATCGCCCCAATGGACTCCAATCCAGCCTGCACATCGGGATTCATGGCGTGATCGTGCTCATCGCTACTTTCTTCTGGCCACGGTGCGAACCAGCGAGCCGCCAACTGCGCGTGCTAGGCGGTTGGGCGACCGTAGTGGTCTTGTTGCAGGGATTGCTCGGCGGTTTGCGCGTGGTGTTGGATTCGCAACTGGTGGCGGACGTGCGATTGGGAACAGTGTTCGGCATCGTTCACGGCTGTCTGGCTCAAGGATTTTTGGTTTTGTTGGCGGTGATCTCATTGATGACGAGTCGGTGGTGGCAGTTTTCAGGTAGGGCGGGCAGTCCTCTGCCCGCCGACGGCGCGCACGGAGTGACGCGATCTACCAGCCTACGCCGCTGGTTTCTATTCACGACGCTCCTCATCTTCGTCCAGTTGCTGATCGCAGCAACGATGCGACATCAACACGCAGGGTTGGCGATCGCGGATTTTCCGTTGGCGTATGGAGAAATCTGGCCGGATATGAGCGCGGAAGCCGTGGCGAGTTACAATTTGAGGCGCGTAGAGGTGACCACTTCCAATCCGATCACTGCGTTTCAGATCGGATTGCAGATGACGCATCGCATCGTGGCGTTTTTGATCTTGTTGGCTGTGTGGTTGTGTGCTTGGAAAGCGCGAACGATCCAATCTATCAAGACACTCGCGTTCGTATGGCTGGGATTGATTTTCATTCAAGTCGGGCTGGGCGCGTGGACGATCTGGTCGAACAAAGCTGCGGATGTGGCGACGGCGCATGTTGTGGTGGGCGCACTTTCGCTCGTGACAGGCGCGCTCGGTTGCCTTATTTCTTTTAAGCGTAAAACCGTGAGCGCGTCGGCTTCAGTAGTTGATTTTTCAGAAACCAAAATGGCTGACCGCGTATCCGTCTGACTTTTTCCGATGAGTCCCACAACACAGAATGCCGTCGCCGCGCCAGCCAAGGGCTGGGTTTCCGTCTATTCCGATCTAGTCAAAGCCCGGCTCACGATGCTGGTGTTGCTGACCACGCTCGTGGGTTTTTACATGGGCTGGGACAAGCCGATGGATTACGCGATGATGTTTCATACCCTGTTCGGCACGGCGTTGGTGGCGAGTGGTGCAGCGGCGTTGAATCAACTTCTGGAGCGTGAATACGACGCGCGCATGAAACGCACGGCCAGCCGTCCGCTGCCTTCGGGACGATTGCAACCTGTGACCGTGATGCTCTTCGGCGGAATTTGTTCGCTGGCGGGAACAGTTTATCTCGCACTCATGGTTAACCACTTGACCGCCGTTCTAGGCGCGGTTTCATTGGTGAGTTATATCTTCATCTACACGCCGCTGAAACGTCTGACGTGGTGGAACACGGCAGTGGGCGCGATTCCTGGCGCATTGCCGCCACTGATGGGTTGGGCGGCGGCGCGGGGTCAGCTTGATCCGGGCGGCTGGGC
>CAMCWI010000008.1 GCA_945882065.1 Akkermansia muciniphila | reverse complement strand
TTGCCGGTCTCGGCGTCGAGGCAATGTACATAGCCGGAGAAGTCGCCCACGAAGATCAATCCCGTTTCAGGATCGAGCGACACCGTGGAAATGCTGCGATGAACACCGCGATATTCCCAAATCTTGGCGGACTTGGTCACGTCGCCGGTTTTGGTCGCATCAATGCACAACAGGATTCCAACGCCTTCGCCGTGTTCGGGGTCCTGGCCGGTGGCGACATAGATGCGGTTCTTCCAGAACACGGGCGTGGCGTTGATTTCGCTCACGCCTTCAGCAGCGGGATACTTGATGGCTTTGCCTTCCTTGTCCTTTTTGTATTCAGGCGGGTTGGCGTCGAACTTCCAAGCCGTCTTGAGGAACGGACCATCCGGGGTTTCAACCGGCTTCGCATCGAACGAATAACACCAGCCGTCACCGCCGCCGAACACGATCTGTTTTTTGCCATTCACTTCGGCGAGCGTGGGCGAACCCCATTGGCCGTGCAAAATGTTCGGGCCTATTTTCGCATCATCTTCGCCGAGGAACTTGCCGGTCTTCTTGTCGAGTGCGAGAAAGCTGGGCGCGTTGGGCGACGGGATGTTCGAGTGCGTCCAGTCCTGGCCGTTCGAGGTGCAGGTGTAAAGGATGTCATCCACGATGAGTACGGAACAATTCGCGGCGTTGTGTGGGAACACGCCCATTTCATCCATCATGTCATAGACCCAGATGATGTCGCCATCCTGCGATCCGGGTTCGATGGGCGGGGCTTTGCGTTCGGTGGGTTTGCCGCGATCGAGCAGCACGTCCTTCACGCAATACTTCGCCTCGTCCTTGAACGGGCCGTTGTTACCGTTGGCCATGCCGTTCACGTCGAGACACATCACCTCGCATCGGCTGGTGACGATATAAACGCGGTCGCCTTCGATTGTGGGTGAAGCGAGGATGCCGAGGCTTTCCCAATCGTTAACTTTGCCGGAGGCAAGCTTGGGCACGACTTGTTGCCAGAGGAACGCACCGGTCTTTTCATCGAAACACATGAGAATGCTGCGGTCGCCCTCGTGCCGTTTATCTCGCGGAGGTTCGTTGTTCGTGCCGATGAAAACCTTGCCGCCAGCGACGGTGACGTTGCCGTAGCTTTGCGAGCCGAGCTTGGCGATCCATTTGAGATTCTTGACGGCGTTGGTGCTGATGTCGTCCGAGCCGGGCTTGAACTCGATCTTGCCGAACGCATCAGGCAAACCGCGCTGGGGCGAATACATGTTGCGGATGTTCTTACCGCCCCACTGCGGCCAGTCGGCAGCGTGCGCGGAAGTCACCGAGCTCCAAACTCCAAGCACCAGAGATGCACCAAGCATCAAGGGTGTTGCCTTGCGTGCTTTGCGAATGGAGCGTGTTTCCAAAATCGTTGAGGGATTCGCGACTAAAGTTTTCATCATGTTCATAGACTCAGGACGGGCGGTCGAGATTCAGATAGTTTTCACCGGATAACTGCACAGAGGTTGACATCAAAGACTGTGTTACGTCCATCAGCTTTTCATCCACTACCCATCCCGCCAAACTGAAAGCCAAAGGTGGATTCAGCCCCCCGCTCTCATTATGCACCTTGATTCTGCACGAGCGGCGTCTTGCCGGGCTTCATGATAAAAGTTAGTCCACATGTTTTTTCCTGTTTTCCAGAACCCGTTTCCCTCACAACTAAGCCATGTCTGCGTCCGCACATCTGATCGAATTGCGAAAAGTCACCAAGCGTTACGCCGCCGTGAGTGTTCTCGCCGATGTCTCTCTCAACATCGCGCGCGGTGAATCCCTAGCCATCGTCGGGCCGAGCGGCTCAGGCAAAAGCACCTTGCTGCAAATCATCGGCACGCTAGATCGCGCCACCAGCGGTGAAGTGTTCCTAGATGGAAAAAATCTCGCCGGGCTGGATGACCTGCAACTCGCCGAAGTCCGCAACAAGCAGATCGGTTTCGTCTTTCAATCTCATTACCTCCTGCCGCAATGCACTGTGTTGGAAAACGTCCTCGTGCCGACGCTGGCTCGTAGCAGCCGACGTGAGAAGGCTCATTCCAATTCCCCACTCCGCACTCCGCACTCTGCACTTGATCAGAGCCTCGTCACCTCGGCTGCTACGGAAACAGACGCGTCCCGCGCCTTGCGTTTGCTCAAACGCGTCGGACTCGGCGAGCGATTGCACCATTGCCCCGGCCAACTCAGTGGCGGCGAACGCCAACGCGCTGCCGTCGTCCGCGCGCTCATCAACCGTCCGCAACTTCTGCTCGCCGATGAACCTACCGGCGCTCTCGATCACGCCTCCGCGACTTCGCTCGGTCAATTGCTCGTCGAGTTGAACCAGGAGGAAGGCGTGACCTTGATCGTCGTGACCCACGCGATGGATTTGGCGAAGCGCATGGGACGAGTGGCGAGGATTGAAGATGGAAAGTTGATGGAGTCTGGCATGACAGACAATTTCGCACTCCGCACTCCGCACTCCGCACTCAAATGACTTTCCGCACGCTCATCCGTCGCAGTCTGCGCTTCCACTGGCGCTCGCATCTGGGCGTGGTGCTGGGCGCGACCATCGGCAGCGCGGCGCTCATCGGCGCGCTGGTGGTGGGGGATTCGGTGAAAGGAAGTTTGCGTGAGAGGGCGGTGGAGCGATTAGGCCCATTTGCGCTCGCACTCGGTCCAACCGACCGATTCTTCATGTCTGGTCTTGCTCCTAGCGGCGCGGTATTGAGTCTGCCTGGAACCGCGGCCAATCGCGATGGTTCAGCGCGAGCCAATCAAATCAATGTGTTAGGCGTGGCTGCGGATTTTTGGAATGAGGAGATTTCCGAGGCTATCTCCCAAATAGCACCGGGAATGGTTGTATTGAATTACCAACTTGCCCGAAAGCTTGATGCCCATCCTGGCGACGAAATCTTGATCTACATTGAAAAGCCATCGGTTGTTTCTCAAGAAAGTCCGATGACGCGCGCAAGTACTCCTAACGCGTCTGTGCGCATGACAGTTCAAGCCGTGATCCCGGCGGAACTGGGCGGCGATTTTAGTTTGCGCGCCAGCACCATTCCCGTGCTCAACTGTTTTATCCGGCGTGACATTCTCGGGGAAACTGTTGGGTTGCCAGCACGCGCAAACCTGATGCTCAGCAAGGAAAGGTGGTTGAATCAAGGCAGCTTGGAAGACCGAGTGTTACGAAAACTTCCGTCTGGCTATCGGAGTTTGGCTAGCGACTTCCTCGGCATGGTTCTTCGTCCTGAAACTCTTGGGCGAGTTCGACTGGAGCCTTTGCCAACGGCCGAGATAGAAGCCAGTTTGAAAGAAATGCTAAAGGCTCGTGTCGTGTTAGCGGATATACAAGCAACATTGAGAGTGGAGCCAGAACAGCGCTGGATTGAGCTCGTGAGCGAGCGCGTATTCCTGGAACCATCGCTCGTCAATGCTGCGACCAATCGCGTGCTTCCTAAAGCAACGTCTTGGTGGTTACGAGACCCCACAGCGGTAAGATCTGCGGAAAGTCATACAAACCACATTGTTCCGCAATATGCCTACGGATACGGAAGGCCAAGCGATTCATCTAATCCGCCTGCAACGATGGTCGTCGTGACAAATCTTCAACCCCAACCCATCCTCACCTACCTCGCCACGCTGCTGCGCGCTGGCACAAACGCCGCGCCTTACTCGATGGTCACCGCAGCCGGTGCGCCGTGGACGCCGTCAGATTTGCGCGATGACGAGATCGTCGTGAGTCAGTGGCTCGCGGACGATTTGCGGGTGAAGCCCGGCGATGAAATTGCGTTGAGTTATTTTCTGCCGGAATCGGGCGCGAATCTTTTGGAGGCGACGAACACGTTTCGCGTTCACAGCATCGTGCCGATGGAATTGCCGTGGGCAGATCGCACGCTCATGCCGGATTTCCCCGGTATCGAGAAGGCCGAAAGCACGAGCGAATGGGATGCAGGCTTTCCGCTCACTTACGAAATCCGCAAGAAGGATGATGATTACTGGAAGCAACATCGTGGCACGCCCAAGGCGTTCATCACACTCGCCGCCGGGCAGAAGATGTGGGGCAATCGCTTCGGCAATCTGACGGCGATCCGATTTCCGATTCCAACGAACTCTCCCGTGACGGATTACCAAGCTGCGCTCGAAAAGAAAATCCTCGCCACTCTCAAGCCGGAGGAACTCGGCCTGCGTTTTGAGCCGGTGCGGGAGCAAGCACTCAAAGCCGCCGAAGAATCCCAAGACTTCGGCGGGTTGTTTCTCGGCTTCAGCTTCTTCGTCATCGCAGCGGCGTTATTGCTGATGGCGATGTTGTTTCAATTCGGATTGGACCAACGCGCGCCGGAGATCGGCACTCTGCTCGCGCTGGGATTCACGCCAGCACAGGTGCGAAAGCTTTTTCTACGTGAAGGCGTGGTGCTGGCGTTCATCGGTGGTGTGATCGGCGCGGTGGGCGGAATCTATTACGCGAAGGCGATGATTCATGGTTTGAGCACGGTCTGGCGGGATGCAGTGGGTGCAACGGCGTTGAGTTTCCACGTCACGGGTCAAACGCTCGTGATCGGATTATTCGCAAGCGTGGTGGTTTCGACGATCACCATCTGGCTGGCCTTGCGGAAGTGCGTGAAGCGGTCGCCGCGCGAATTGCTGGCTGGGGAAATCCAACCCGAGGAGTCCAAAGCCCAGAGCCCAAAGTCCAAAGTCATCGCAGTCGTGGCGTTGGTTGGTGCGCTTGGATTGGTGGGTTGGACTTTGGCGAAGGGCGATACTGCGAACGCAGGGGCGTTCTTTGGCGCGGGTGCGTTGGTTTTGATCGCGGGATTGGCGTTTGCTAACGCGCGGCTTGGACACTTGAGCATCGGCGATTCAATTACGCTTGCGTCACTTGCAGTGCGTGGTTGTGCGCGGCGGCGGAAGCGGAGTCTGGCGACGATGGCGATGCTCGCCTGTGGAAGCTTTCTCATCGTGAGCATCGGCGTGTTTCGGCAGGACGCGAATCGGGACGCCACACACAAAACTTCCGGCACAGGCGGCTTCGCCCTGATTGGCGAGACAACGATGCCGGTCGTGCATGATCTGAATTCGCAGTCAGGCAAAGAATTTTTTGCATTGGATGAAAAAGATTTGGTCTGCGTGAACGTTGTGCCCTTCCGCGTGCGCGCCGGGGACGAGGCGAGTTGTCTGAATCTGAATGCAGCGCAGAAGCCGAGGTTGCTTGGCGTAAAATCAAAGATGTTGGAGGGGCGGTTTGCGTTTGCAAAAGCAGCAAAAAAAATCAAAGACCCAAAATCTTGGAAATCGCTGGCGCATTTATATTGGTTCAAAGATAAAGACATTCCCCTGCTTGTGGACGAAATCCCAGCCATCGGCGACGCCAACTCTATCCAATGGGCGATGAAGAAAAAAGTCGGGGACACGATTGATTACGTTGACGAGCGCGGGCAGCCGTTCAAGGTGCGGATCGTAGGAGCGGTGGCGAACTCGATCTTGCAGGGACAACTCATCATTGATGAAGCCGAGTTCGTGAAACGCTTTCCGGGCGAGAGCGGGTATCGAATGTTTCTGATTGTTGCCCCGTCGAACGCCGTGTCGCAAGTGTCGGCCACGTTGTCGCGGGCGATGCAGGACGTGGGACTGGAACTCACGCCGACCGTGACGCGGCTCAATCAATTCAACGCGGTGCAGAACACGTATCTCGGCACATTTCAGGTTTTGGGTGGACTCGGCCTGCTGCTC
Source organism: Akkermansia muciniphila (assembly GCA_945882065.1). Classification (GTDB taxonomy): domain Bacteria; phylum Verrucomicrobiota; class Verrucomicrobiia; order Limisphaerales; family JADLHS01; genus JADLHS01. The sequence goes on along the minus strand of CAMCWI010000008.1, from coordinate 31,075 downwards.
GGCAGCGTGGGGTTGGGGATCGTGGTGCTACGAAATGTGCTGGAGCGTCGCGGTGAACTGGCGGTGATGATGGCGGTGGGGTTTCGCAAGGCGACGTTGCAACGGCTGATCCTGATGGAGAATGGCACGCTGTTGCTGGCGGGGCTTGCGCTCGGAGTTGTCGCGGCAGCGGTGGCGGTATTGCCCGCGTTGCTCTCGGCCAACGGTGAATTGCCCTTGATGTCACTGGCAATCACGCTGGGTGCAGTGCTGGTGAACGGCGCGTTATGGACGTGGGCGGCAACGCGGTTTGCGGTGCGCGGGGATTTGTTGAAGGCGCTGAGGAACGAATAATTTCAACCACGGATTAACACGGATGAAAACTTTTTTACTTTGTGGACTGCTGGCTTGTTGCGGTGCTTCTCTTGCTGCGGATGCGGTGAAGCCTCTTTACGAAAATGATTTTGAGAAGGCAGAGGTTGGCAAAGTGCCGGAAGAAATCATGGTGCTGGGCGGGGAGTTCGCGGTGAAGGCGGACGGGACGAACAAGGTTCTCGAGCTTCCAGGTGCGCCGCTGGACAGTTTTGGCGCGCAGTTTGGGCCGAATCAAAAAGAGAACGCGAGCGTGTGCGCGAGGATTTTCAGCACGAGCAAGGGACGACGCGCGCCGACGTTTGGTGTCGGACTCGGCGGCGTGAGCGGATGGAAGTTGCAAGTGTCACCAAGCAAGAAAGCACTAGAACTTTTACGGGATGCAGAGGTGAAGGCGACGGTGAATTTTGATTGGAAATCCGGCGAGTGGACGCATCTACGATTTCAGATACGCGCGATCAAGGACGGCGAGTGGAAGATCGAAGGGAAGGCGTGGCAAGGCGATAGCGAGCCGAAGGAGTGGACGGTTTCAGCCGACGAGAAGGAAGAGCCAGTCACGGGCAAGTCTTCGGTGCTGGGCAGTCCGTTTGCGGGGACGCCGATCTGGTTTGATGAGTTGCGGGTGGAGACGGCGGGTGGAAAGTGAGAAACGTTTTGAGTGTTTCGTTTTGCGTCAAGTAGCTGCGACAACCATCACTGAATACTTGACGCAAAACGGAACACGGAAAACGCATCACCTCACGGCGCGAGCGCGGCGCGATAGAAACGGAGCGGCGCGTTCGTGGCCGCGACAGTGACTTCCCCGAACGCGCCGGGCATCGTGACGTTGGTGAGCGATGTCCAGTTCACGAGGTTCGTGGAGGATTCTATGCGGAGACGCTGCCCCACATTGCCGCCGAGTCGGAGCGGGAACTGTCCATTGGTCACAATGCCGAGATGCGTGAGCGTCGGTTTCTCGGAGAGGCGGCGGTTGAGTGAAATCATCACCGCATCTGCGCTTGTGAGTTGTCCGGCTGGCACGGCTTGATTGGAAAGTTGCGTGACGCGACGGCGACCGGGCGCGAGCAAAACATCACCCAACTTGATCCAGCGCGTGTTGGGCGAGAGCGTTTGATTGACGTAGTTGGTGACGACATTTCCATAGGCGTCGAAGCAGACGTAGGGCGCGTTGGTAGCGCGATTGCCGCTGACAACGGTGAACGCATAGACCTCGTAGATGCCGTTGGTGGGGACGTTGAAATAATAATCAATCGTGGCGAGAATGCCGGACGATGCGTAGAGGGAGTTGCCGGAGTAACCCTGATTGGCGCTCGAAGTCCATGTTCCGGTGCGCACAGCGTCAGCGGTGTTGGAGATGGCTGTGATGTTGCGATAGTTGCGCCAGTCGGCGGGAAGATAACCCGGCGCAGACGGCGCGGCGTAGCGGTTGGCGTAGAGGTTGGGATAATTATTCGAGACGGTGAGGTCGGCGTGATACCAGACAGATTGCCCGCCGAAGCCGCCGCTGCGCGCCACGTCCACGTATTTCAAAATCTCCGAGTTTGCGATCCAGGCATTGTTTGGACGCAATGCAAAACCGGGGCTGATCTTAGAGACATGATTTGAAACCTGCCTGGACGCGTAGCGGAGATTGTTGCTGAACGACGTGGGTGTGGAGACGTAACACTGGAGTTCGATGCTGTCCACCTTGCCGTTGGCGAGCCACCAGACCCAGTCCTGACAGAAGCTGTTGTAGGCCGCATAGGTGCTGTAGCCATACGCGCTCGGCGCGTTGGCCACTATGAAGCGCGGATACAAAGCCTTTACCGCGTCGTAAGCATTGGCGTGAAATAAATTCAACTTGTCCGCACGCCAACGCATCCAGCCTGCGTTGCTCGTGTTCGCGGGAGGTTGTTGCCCGCCGTTCTCCGCCGCGTAGAGAGAGCGCGAGTAAGGATCATAACCATACGCGAGGCTCGAAAGCCGGATGCGATCCAATTCAACGCCGTCGAGGTCATAGTTGGAAACCAGTTCCTTGGTCATGTTAATGAGGAACTGCTGCACGTCGGGGCGCGTGTGAGCCATCCAATAAAAATTGCTGCCGTCAATTTCCGTTCCATCCTGCTGCTGCGCGACCCAGTCGGAATGCACGTCGAAGATTTTTCCTTTACCGCTTGTGCCGGGAAAATATCCCGTGTAGCCGCCGACGAAACCATATTCCATCCACGCGACGACGTGCAGTCCCACGCGATGTCCTTCCGCGATGGCTTCCGCCATGACATCGCGAGTCGTGTAGGAAGGATCAATGATGAGTCCGGTCTCGTTGGAAAAAACCAAACTGCGCCAGAGCGGATAGCCGCGACTCCAGGCGTTGACGTAAACGACGTTGAAATTGTTGGACGCCGCGAGGTTCATGGCCGTGGCGATCGTGTCCTTGGAAACGAGCGAATCGCGGGCGAGCCAAGTGGAGCGGACCTCGCCTGCGTTGCCTTTGGAAAGCAGGAACAACGCAGCGAGGCAGCAAAGAATCCGTTTGAAACATATTTGCATCAAGGCTACGGAAGACTATTGGGGCGCGCGAAAGCCCTGTCAAACTTGGCTTCTGACACGGATATGTGGGCCGGAACGCAGTGCACGCGTAGCGATTTTACGAACCACGCGGTTTGCAGTGAGGCATTCAATCAAAGTCCGAGCAACTCATAAAGTAATGGCAACGCGGGCAGCGGAGCTTGCATTTCTCATTGTGCAGTTCGTGCCCGCACTGCGGACACCAGCGCCAGTGTTCGCCATCAAAGACCCCGTCTGTCCGGCAGGCAATCTTGAAAGATGCATCGTGCGATTGATTCGCAGGCGGGGTCGCGTCTGACACGCGGACGTTTTACGACAGCCAGATGACCAGAGCAAGCCACCGGTTGAGTTTAGAAACTTGAATACACGCGGATACAATCGGATATTCAACTCAATTTACCCAGATCTCTGCATTGTGACACGTTATTGTGCAAGCAATGCGTGATGCGTGATGGTTTCAGCTCCTGTAAGAATTCCATCCGCCGCGCCGCTCACAATCAGATGAATCTGTCGCCAATCAAGTCGGAAGCCAAAACCAAGCTAGGTGCGAGTGGAGCTTCAGTCGCGGTTAAAAGCCTTTCGGGAATTGTCCCGCCCATGATCACGCCATTGCGTGACCGTGATGCTCTGGACATTGCCGGATTTGAGCGGCTCGTTGAACACATCATCGGCGGTGGCGTGCATGGACTTTTTATTCTGGACACGAGCGGCGAAGGGCCGGGGTTAAGTTATCGTCTGCGGCGCGAAGTGATTGAGCGCGTATACAAACAAGTGCACGGCAGGATTCCTGTCCTCGTCGGGATCACCGACACGGCGTTCACTGAATCCATCGCTATTGCCCGTTACGTGGCGGATGCTGGCGCGCAAGCCGTAGTTTCCGCCGGACCTTACTATCTGCCCGTCGCACAACCGGAGTTGTTGGATTATGTGAACCGGCTTACGCAGGACCAGCCGCTGCCGTTGTTCATTTACAATATGCCGCAGCTCACCAAGGTTCACTTTGAACCCGAAACATTACGTCAACTTTCGCATCTCGAAAAAATTGTCGGGCTCAAGGACAGTTCTGCTGACCTCGTTTATTTCGATAAGCTCGTCGCGTTAAAAAAGGATCGCCCGGATTGGTCGGTGCTCGTCGGCCCGGAGCATCTGCTCACCGAAACGATGCGGCGTGGTGGTGACGGCGGCGTGAACGGCGGTGCGAAATTTCATCCGAGTCTGTTTGTGCAATTGTTTCAAGCCGTAAAGTCCGGAGATGCTGCCCGTGTCTCGACACTTCAGGAAAAACTCCTCTGCCTAGTCGCCATCTACTCGGTTGGGCAGCACGCTTCCGCCGTCATCAAGGGCATGAAGTGCGCCTGCTCGTTGCTTGGAATCTGTGATGATCTGATGGCTGAACCGTTTGAAAAATTTCGTGCGCCGGAACGGGCGAAGATTCGAGCAGTGCTGGAATCGCTTGATCTTTTGCCTGTGGGAAAATAACAGGTCGGGAAAGCGGCGCGCGCCCGGAAAATGCACGTCACGCGCTTCTAGCATGTCGCTGTGCCCGGGGACGGACACACTCCGTCACCGCATCGCTTTGACCAGTGCGGCGACGCGCTTCGTATCCACTGGGTTTGCCAGCTTACCGTCCTTCTTTAATGACGATCCCACGATGACCCCGTCTGCGAAGCGCAGATAATCTTTCACGTTTGTCACGTTCACGCCGCTGCCGAGCAACAGTTTGGTTTTCGGACATGCGCGCCGAACACGTTCCACATCCGCCATGTCTGCGGCTTGACCTGTTCCAACTCCAGAGACGATGAGCGCATCTGCCAACCCACGCTCCACAGTGTCGTGGGCGCTGTCCTCGATGCTCCAATCGCCGAGCGGCACGGCGTGCTTCACATGGACATCGGCAAAAATCTTTGCGCCGGGGCGGACGCGTTCGCGATAGCGCACCGTGTTGAATGCGTCGCCTTCGATCAATCCTTGATCGGTGAGCATCGCGCCGGTGTGGATGTTCACACGGATGAAATCACCATCGCACGCGGCGCAAAGTGCGAGCGCGGCACAGGCGTCATTTCGCAACACATTGAACCCGATGGGCAATTTCACCGCCGCACGGATCGCGCAACCCGCTGCCGTCATTGCCGCGATGGTTTCCGGGCCGACGGAAGTTTTGGTGAATGGCACGTCGCCAAAGTTCTCGACGAAGATGGCGTTCGCGCCGCCGCGTTCGTAGGCAATCGCATCCGCCACGGCGAAGGCGATGAGTGATTTGAGATCGCCGCCCCAACGCGGTGAGCCGAGCAGCGGGCGGAGGTGAACGACACCGATTAAACTTTTCGATGCGGAGTTGAACAAAGATTTCATAGGGAGAGAACTTTTACGGTGTCGGCTGTTCTTCGCGCAATTTATTCAAAGCGGCCTGAGCCGCTTCGCTCTCTGCGGCTTTCTTGCTTTTGCCAGAGCCGCTCGCGAGTTCCACTCCTGCGTGATGAACTGTGCATTCAAACATGCGGTCGTGATCCGGGCCGGTTGCGGAAATGACGTGATACCTCGGTGCGACGGGTGACTTTGCCTGCAACAATTCCTGCAACTCTCCCTTGGGATTGTCCAGCACGGGAATCGCGCTGACCTCGCCAAAGCCGGAACTGAATTCACGCAGAATAAATTCACGCGCCGCATCATAGCCGCCGTCCAAAAATATCGCCCCGACGACAGACTCGTAGGCGTCTGCAATGGCAGAGGATCGTTCACGTCCACCGTGGGATTCTTCGCCACGACTCAGGATAAGGTGCTGACCTAGTTCAAGCGAGCGACCACGCACGGCGAGCGAGCGGCGGTTCACCAGTTTGGCGCGCGCCTTGGTCAAAGGACCTTCGCTGAAGCCGGGAAATCGTTCATAGAGTTCGCGCGTCAAAGCAAGTTGCAGCACGGCGTCGCCGAGGAATTCCAGACGCTGATTGTGTTGCACGGGCGCGCCGAGTTCGTGCGCCACTGACGGATGCGTAACGGCGACGAGCAGCAGGCTCTCATCGCGAAAATCATAACCAAGTCGGGCTTGGAGAACGGCGAGATCAGGCACGGCGCAAAGGTTAAGCAACAGTTGCAGGTTCAGCGTTGGCGGCTTCGCTTTCGCCAGAAGCTACGGTTGCATCCGCTGGAGCAGCGACGACTTCAGGCTGATTCACCGGCACGGAGCCTTCGAGTTTAGGCGAGCTGAAGCCGTGTTCCAACAGATGCGCGACATCGCGTTGCACTTGTTCAAGCTGGTTCAGATGCAGATCGGGATCGGTGATTGTGAAGACATCGCCCGTCTTGGCTTGCTCGTAAATGAAGGTGCGACGACCTTCGCGCATGATCTGCTCCTTCACTTTGAGGATGCGTTTGCGTTCGAGCATCACGGCTAGGATGAAGCCCGCCGGGATGTAACGCGGATCATTCTGCTCGATGAGTTTCTTGAGCAGCGTCTCGGCGGTTTCCTTGTGGATGGCTTCGACTGCGGGGGTCGGAGCGATGTAGTTGCCCTGCCAGCGGGAGATCAGACCTTTGGGATTCGCGTGGTCAGCAGTTTGTTTTTGCCAGCAAGGTTCGCACACGTCCGAACGGAGTAGATCGGGTGAGCCGTCCAGCAGCAGCGTGTGATAAACCTGCTTGTCCGCGAAAGCTGACTGGCACGCCGAGCAGGCGTGTCCTCGGGATTGAATGTTCCACTCGTTCATGAATTACAACGTATGACTGGTTGTGCGGATTATTTGCGTGAACAACTCTAAGTTCAACCTCTATTCCGGCGTATTATCGCTCTCACTTCAACCACGCCGCCACAGACTCGCCCGCCCAGATGTCTTTCACCGGCTGACGCGCCCGAACTACAGCGGATTTCTTGCCGCTGACCAAGACCTCTGCCACCAGCGAACGCGTGTTGTAGCTCGACGCCATTACGAAGCCATATGCGCCAGCGCTTAATAGCGCGAGATGATCGCCTTCGCCCACTTTCGGCAGTTCGCGGTCTTTGCAGAAGTAATCGCCTGATTCGCACACCGGGCCAACCACATCTGAGGAAATCGTCGCTCCACCCTTCTTCGTGAGCGGGACAATCTCGTGATACGCGTCATAGAATGCAGGGCGGATGAGATCGTTCATTGCGCCATCCACGATAACAAAATTCTTTTTTCCGGTACGCTTCACGTACTCAACGCGCGTGACAAGGATGCCGGAATTGCCCGAGATATAGCGTCCCGGCTCCATCAGGATGCGAAGCCCCAGCGGCTTGAGCAGTGGCAGCAATCGCGCTGCGTACTTCTGGGGCGTAAGGATGTTTTTACCCTCCTTGTTCCACCACTTCGCATCGCCGCTGGCGAGTGCGTCCTGATAAACGATGCCCACACCGCCGCCGATGCTGAAGAACTCGATGCCGTGCTTAGCCTTTAACGCTTCCACCACGGGGACGACCTTCTTCACCGCCGACTCGAACGGATTAACGTCCGTGAGTTGCGAGCCGATGTGCATCTGCAATCCGCGCAGGCGCAAATTTTTCAGCTTCGACGCGCGCGCATACACCCCTGCGATGTCTTCAAACGCGATGCCGAATTTATTTTCGTAAGTGCCAGTGGTGATCTTGGCGTGCGTCTTGGCGTCCACGTTTGGATTCAATCGCACAGCCACGGGCGCGACCTTCTTCAAGCGGGCCGCGACTTTATTGATGCGCTGTAACTCCGGCTCGCTCTCAGCGTTGAAGGAATAAACTCCATTGCGTAAAGCGAACTCGATCTCCGCCTCTGTCTTGCCCACGCCGGCGAACACGCATTTCTTCGCATCGCCGCCCGCCGCGATGACGCGTTGCAGTTCGCCGCCGCTGACGATGTCAAAGCCGCCGCCGAGATTGGCGATGGTGCGGAGTACGGATTGATTGGAATTTGATTTCATGGCGAAGCACACGAGGTGATCCACCTGAGACATGGCGCGATCCAATTCCAAAAACCGACGGGTCAGCGTGGCTTGAGAATAGACGTACAGCGGCGTGCCGTGTTTCTTCGCGAGCGTCTCGATGGAGACGCCTTCGCAGTAAAGTTTGTTTCCGACATAACGAAAATCATGCATGGGGCGGGAGTTTAGATTGCGCGAAGCAAAGCGCAAGTTTGCGAAAGGAAGGAAACCAGTTCGGGACTTCTCAAATCGGCTCAAGCAATCCGGCCTCGACTTTCACAGCGGCGGCTTGATTGATGAAATCCAGCCTCAGCAACACCACATTGATACCTTGTCGTTTTTCCACCCAACCTTCGACGCCTTGCAACGGGCCAGACTTGATGCGCACGCGAGCACCTTCGCCGATATCCGGCGCGACTTGCAAGACCAGTCCTGATTCTAATGCCGTGAGAATTTCCCTTAACTGCCGCGCAAGAGTGGCTTGATCGAAAACATCCAGCAGATTCGCGATAAGATCGTTTTGTCGGATTGTAGAAGCGTCGCGCGGAAGCAATTGGAGAAAAACGTAGCTGGGAAATAGCGGTTTGTGGAAGACGACGGATTTGCCCCGATACTTCCGGGTGGAATCATAGCAAGGCAACGCGAAGGCAAAACCTTCACGCTCGCAAAACTCCGCCAGTTTTTTTTCGCGACGTGGTTTGGTGTGCGCCACGTACCAGAGCAGTTCAGACACGCACGGAGAATTTGCCAGAGCCTTCATGAAGTCAATTTGAACTCAGCGGTCTTTGCATCACCGCCCAAACATCCCTGGCATTCCGCTGCCCATACCGCCCATGCCGCCCATCTTCGCCATCATCTTTTGCATCTTGCCCATCTTTTTCATCATCTGTTGCATCTGCGTGAACTTGTTCAGCATGGTGTTCAACTCCGTCACGCTCGTGCCGCTGCCTTTGGCGATGCGGATGCGGCGTTTCGCGTTCAGGATTTGCGGTGTCGCACGTTCCTTCGGCGTCATGCCGCAGATCATCGCTTCCATGCGGACGAATTCTTTTTCCTGTTTCGACATGTCCTGACCTTTCATCGCTGCCGCGCCCCCGGGCAGCATCTTCATCAAGTCTTCGAGCGGGCCGAGCTTCTTCATCTGGCGCAACTGTTCGAGAAAATCTTCCAGCGAGAACTCGCCTTTGCGCATCTTTTCTTCCATGCGCCGCGCATCGTCTTCGCTCACGGCTTCCGCCGCCTTTTCAACCAAACTCACCACGTCGCCCATGCCGAGAATCCGCGACGCCATGCGCTCAGGATGAAACGGCTCAAAGTCTTCCAACTTTTCGCCAACGCCCATGAACTTGATGGGCTTGCCGGTGACGGATTTCATGCTCAACGCCGCGCCGCCGCGCGCGTCGCCGTCCAGCTTAGTGAGGATTGACCCCGTGATGTTCAGCGCTTGATCGAAATGCGTGGCGACATTCACCGCTTCCTGACCGGTGGCCGCGTCGAGCACGAGGAGAATTTCCTGCGGCTTCACGAGGTCGCGCAGGCGCACGAGTTCCTGCACGAGCGGTTCATCAATCTGCAAGCGACCCGCCGTGTCGAAGATGATCGTATTGCGATTGTTCGCTTCTGCGAAAGCCAACGCCTCGCGCGCAATCTTCAACACATCGGTCTCACCGCGCTTCACGAATACGGGGATGTCGAGTTGCTTGCCGAGCGTTTCGAGCTGTTCCATCGCCGCCGGGCGATACACGTCCGCTGCGACGAGTAACGGCTGGCGACCTTGTTTCTGGATAAGCCTCGCGAGTTTGCCGGAGGAAGTGGTTTTGCCCGCGCCATGCAAACCAACCATCATGATGCTGGTTGGATTCTTGTCGAAGTTGATTCCGGCATTCTGCGAGCCGAGCAGTTCAGTGAGTTCATCCGAGATGATTTTGACGATCTGCTGGCCGGGCTGAACGCTCTGGATGACTTCCGCGCCGATGGATTTGGTCTGGACGCGTTCAATGAAATCCCGCGCCACCTTGAAATTCACATCGGCTTCCAGCAATGCCATGCGCACATCGCGCAACGCATCAGTGACGTTGGTCTCGGAGATTTTTCCGAGGCCGCGCAAGTTGCGGAAAGTATTCTGGAGCTTGTTACTGAGCGATTCGAACATAGTGTCAGCGTAAATTTTCCCGGGACAATAGGCAAGATGGGCGTTGGCTCAACGCCACCGGTCGCGCCAACTTGGCGCGCCGAAATCAGGTGGAGGTGGAAGGACTGCCGTGCAAACATTTGGCAATGCGATGGAAAAGCAGCGTTGTGAAAGTCCGATTACTTTGGACAGCGCGGACAAGTCCGGGCTGTCCAAACGGTAGGGCGCGCCACTCCGTGCGCGCCGTCGTGGTAAAGCAGGACGCGCCCGTTCCAACAGGCGGCGGGCAGAGGACTGCCCGCCCTACCAACTGCGCGAAGCGTTTGGAGCAGTGCGCCCGTCCTCGGGCGCAGCAACGCACGCACGCAAGATGGTTTAGCGTGTCCCCTTCCGCCTCGACAAGCTAAAGCGTGAACTCCAACTCAACCCCGAACGCTTTCGGGGGAACACCCCTTCTCAGCACGCCGCCACTTGTGCCGCACTTTCAGTCACGCAGGCGCATCTCAGTTTTTGTGAGCAGCGGGTTTTTCTCATTAACACCCGGACTCATCCGGGTGTTATGTGGAGGGAGAGGCGAGAACGGGTTTAACCGTTTTCGGGTCGTGACGGAGTTCACGCCTCACACCAGGCTGAAGCCTGGCGTTAATGTGAGACTCCAAAAAACTGAGATGCGATCACCCCGTATTTGCGAACAGCGTTAGCCTTGCTTTCAGAGCGTGTTTCCGCAAAATCCTGGCTTGGATGACGAACCCATTTTTTGGCTTCAATCTGAACCGGCTCAGCGGACTCGCAGCAGGAAGTTTCTTCACGCCCGGAACGGATTAACGTTTTGAAAACTCTCCTCCAACTTTCAGCAGTGACGAAATCCTTCGGCGCGGTGCGCGCGCTCAAGGGGGTGTCGTTTGATCTGCATGCGGGCGAAGTCCACGCGTTGCTCGGCGAAAATGGCGCAGGCAAATCCACCCTCATCAAGGTCATCACCGGCGCGCACCAACCCGACGGCGGCTCAATCAAGATCAACGGCGAAAGCGTTTCGCAACTCACGCCCGCGTCCGCACACAAACTCGGCATCGCCTGCATTTATCAGCAGCCCGCGTTGTTCCCCGACCTCACCGTCGCAGAAAACATCGGCCTGAGACTCGAATCCGCGTCGGTATTTCGCAAAGTGAATTGGGCCATACGCCAACAGCGTGCCGCCGAGCTTCTCAAACGCATCGGCGCAGAGATTTCGCCAGATGCAGAAGTTCGCTCCCTCTCGATGCCTGAGCAGCAACTCGTCGAAATCGCCTGCGCGCTCGGCGCGGGTGCCCGCATCGTCATCATGGACGAGCCGACCGCGTCGCTCACACAGAAGGAGCAGCATCTGTTGTTCGCCGTCGTGAAGGATTTGCGTGCGAGCGGCGTAGGCGTCATCTACATCTCGCATCGCCTCGAAGAAATCTTTGCGCTAGCCGATCGCGTAACAGTGTTGCGCGACGGCGAGAGCGTCGGAACAAACAAAGTCGGCGAGATGAACGAGTCCTCGCTAATCAAACTCATGGTGGGCCGCGAGGTTTCAGCCATCTATCCGCCGTCCGAAAGCGCAGCAGGCAATGTTGTTCTTTCGCTCAAGAACCTCGGTTGCGCGGCAGGTGGCGTGGAGAATATCTCGCTGGATGTGCGAGCTGGCGAAATCGTCGGCATGGCAGGATTAGTCGGCGCGGGGCGCACGGAACTAGCGCGGGTGATCTTCGGCATCACGCCCGCCGACTCTGGCGAAATTCTGTTGAATGGCCAGCGCATCACGATTTCAACACCGAAGGAAGCTGTCGCGCACGGCATCGCATATGTGCCGGAAGATCGTCGCCGCCACGGCGTAATTTTGGAAATGCCCATCGCGCATAACATGACCATGGCGATTCACGACCGCGTTTTTCCCGGCACATGGTTGCGCTTTGGTGCGGAGAGACAACTAGCACTGGATTTCACCCACGATCTCGGCGTGAAAGCGTACGGCCCCGACGCACCCGGCGGTTCGTTGAGCGGCGGCAATCAGCAAAAGGTTTCCCTTGCCCGCTGGCTCGCGACAAAACCCAAGCTGCTCATTCTCGACGAACCAACTCAAGGCGTGGACGTGGGTGCAAAAAGTGAAATCCACAAGATCATCCGTCGCCTTGCCAAGGAAGGTCTGGCCGTGCTGATGATTTCGAGCGACCTGCCGGAAGTCCTCGGCATGAGCGACCGCATCGCCGTCATGCGCGGCGGAACGATTACTGCAATGCTCCTCGCCAAGACCGATGCACATGAAGTGATGGCGGCGGCGTTAGGAAAACAGAACTGATTGTATGCGCCTCATTTCGGATAAAACATCTGGCAGAACTATTGAGGACAGAATAATGAAGACTCTGTTTCCCATTATTATGCCGTCAATTGTTCTGCCTATTTTCCCCAAACCGTTCTGCACCCGATGAAACGCCATTTCCGCGAACTCTCCGTCGCCGCCGCTCTGCTCGTCGTTCTGCTTGGCCTGGCGATTGTTGCTCCGGCGTTTTTCCAGCCGCAGCCGCTGCTCTCGCTGCTCACGCGCGAAGCGCCAACGCTCGTGGTCGCGTGCGGCATGGCACTCGTCATCATCAGTCGGCAGATTGATATTTCGGTCGGCTCGCAGTTCGCCGTGTGCAGCGTGTGCGGGGGTTTACTCGCCGCAAAAGGCTGGCCATTGCCACTGGTGTTTCTCTCGTCAGTACTATTCGGGGCGATCATGGGCGCAGTCAACGGCTGGCTCGTGGCGGGACTGCGCTTGCCCTCCATCGTCGTGACTCTGGCAACGATGGTAACGTGGCGCGAGGCGTTGCGCTGGCAGCGGCAGGGCGAGTTCGTGAATCTGCCAGACGGGTTGCAATGGGTCGGATTGAGCCAGATCGCGGGACAATGGACGCTCATTCTCGCCGCGCTCGCGCTGCTTGTGTTGCTGGCGTTGGCGACTAAACATCTTTCCGCCGGACGATTCGTTTACGCCGTCGGCACGGATGCCGAAGCCGCGCGGCTCGCGGGCATTCGTCCGCAGCTCACCATTTTTTTCGTGTTTGTTTTTATGGGTGCGCTCGTGGGGTTGGCCGCGATGATGAACGTGGTTCAATCGCCGCAAGTTGATCCCAAGTCCGGCTCGGGACTGGAACTCAAGGTCATCGCGGCTGCTGTCGTCGGCGGCGTGGCAGTGTCGGGCGGACGCGGAAAACTTTGGGGGGTGTTCGTCGGTTTGTTGCTGCTCGCGTGCATCAGCCCGGCGTTGACGCATCTGCACATCGAAGCGTATTGGGAAAAAGCGATTCAAGGCGCGATCATCCTGCTCGCGGTCGTGGCGGATGGTTTGCGAACCAGAAAGCAAAGGAACTAACCACGGATGAACACCGATAAACACGGATTCAAAGCCATCCTGCTCCGGCATGAAACGATCTTGCTGTTCGTCGTGCTGCTGGAGTGGCTTTACTTCAACTCTGTCGGGCCGCGCTTCGGCTCGGTGGACAACACCTTTGACATCATGCGGCATTCCGTCGAGATCGGCCTGCTCGCGCTGGTGATGACGCCGATCATTCTCACGGGCGGAATTGATCTGTCGGTCGGCTCGCTGCTGGGATTGTGCGCGATCTTGTTCGGCAAATTCTGGCGCGATGCGGGTATGTCCATCCCACTGGCGGCGGCTTGCACCATCGGAATCGGCGCGCTGGCCGGCGGGCTCAACGCCACACTCATCACCTGGCTGCGATTGCCGCCGCTGATCGTCACGCTCGGTACGTTCTCGCTGTTTCGCGGACTGGCGGAAGCCATCACGCGCGGTGCGGACACGTTCACGAATTTTCCCGCATCTTTTCTATTTCTCGGTCAGGAACGCTGGCTCGGCATTCCGGCGCAAGCACCCATCTTCATCCTCGTTGCCATCGGCATCTGGTTGCTGGTGCATCGCACGACGTTTGGACGTTCATTCCGCGCCATCGGCTTCGCTCCGGAAGGAACTCGCTACGCCGGAATCTCGGTTGAGCGCCGACTGGCAATGGCCTACGTGCTGGCCGGAATCATCGCGGCGGTGGCGGCGATCATTTACACCTCGCGGCTCGGTCAGGCGAAGGCGGATGCGGGCATGGGCTATGAATTGTTCGCGATTACGGCGGTGGTGCTGGGCGGTACGAGTATTTTTGGCGGCGTCGGCACGGTTCACGGAACGCTGCTGGGCGTAGCGGCGATTGCAGTGTTGAACAACGGTCTCGTTCATGCGCGTCAACCCCGCGAAGTCGCCGGCATGTTGACCGGACTACTTTTGATTCTCGCGTTGACCAGTTCCATCATCTCGAAAATGCTCGCCTCATTGAACGCGCGTCGGCAAACTTCCGTTACCAAACCAATCATCACATGAAGAAAATCATTTCACTCCTACTCGTTGCCGGAATCGCATTCGTGAGCGGTTGCGGCAAATCCGATTCGAGCAACAGCGGCTCGACCACTCCCGATGGCGGTAAGAAAATCACCGTCGCACTCATGCCCAAGTCCAAGGGCAACGCTTACTTCATCTCGTGCAAGAAGGGCGCGGACAAAGCGGCAAAGGAACTCGGCGTTGATCTCGTGTTTGACGGCCCGACCGATCCCGATCCCGCGAAGCAGAACGAGATCGTCGAGAATTGGATCACGCTCGGCGTGGATGCGATTGCCGTAGCCTGTGAGAACCGCGAGGGCATCTCCACCGCGTTGCGCAAGGCCAAGGCCAAAGGCATCAAGGTCATCACGTATGACGCCGATGCGTTGCCGGACGCCCGGGAATTTTTTGTCAATCAAGCCACGCCCGAAGGCATCGGCTTCACGCTGATGGACGAGGCGGCGCGGTTGTGCGGCAATGAAGGCGAGTTCGCCATCATCACGGCGAGTCTCACCGCTGGAAACATGATCGAGTGGCAGAAGCACATTGAAGCTCGTCGTGCTGACAAATATCCGAACATGAAAATGATCGCGCTCCGTCCGTGCGATGATCTGAAAGATAAGGCGCAAAGCGAGACCACGGCGTTGTTAAGCGCGAACGCGAACCTCAAGTGCATCATGGCGATCTGTTCGCCCGGTGTTCCCGGCGCGGCGGAAGCGGTGAAGCAGGCGGGCAAGACCGGCAAAGTGAAAGTTCTCGGCCTCGGCCTGCCGAACGAGAACAGGCGTTACGTCCATGACGGAGTGACCGACAGCGTCATTCTTTGGAACACGGAAGACCTCGGCTACTTGGCGGTCTTCGCGGCGGACTCATTGGCGAAGGGAACTCTCAAAACAGGCGACAAAACCATCAAGGTAGGTTCAATGGGAGAATACCAGATCGAAGGCGATAGCATCCTGCTTGGCAAACCTTTCATCTTCAACAAGGCCAACATTGACCAGTTTGATTTCTGAGCAGGGATTTTTAAACCGCTAAACCACGCTAGTCTGCGCACAAGGAATTCCGATTAAAGTGGATCATCGAAGATTAGCGGTTTATTTTTCGGGGGATTTGGGATAGAAGTTTCGAGGTTGCGCGCGTGGTGGAATGGCAGACACGCCAGACTTAGGATCTGGTACCGCAAGGTTTAGAGGTTCAAGTCCTCTCGCGCGCACCATTTTTTCAAGGGAAAACGATGTTTTATCAAGTTGCCGCACAGTTACCGCACAAAACGAGACGGCGGCAGATAAGCCAAATGTGGGATTCCGGAAAATCATCCGGTATCGTCGGGTAGAGGCTACGATCAACGGCAAGACGGCAAAATATCCCTTTTACCGGCTCACCTGCTAAGTCGCTGGCAAGCGTGTAACCCGCAGCTTCAAATCCTACGGAGAAACCAAAACCGAAGCCGAAAGTAAAGTCCGTGAGATTGCAGGCGGGTCGCAGGCCGCCGCGCGACTTTGCCAGCGGAGCGAGAGTTGTGATTCCGCGCCGAGGAAACCACGCACACGGGCCAGGTTATTGGTCTGCACAGATTCGATCACTGTGCCGGTGAGCAATTGCAGATCAACATCCGCGCCGCTGGCCTGCGCGTTCACGCTAGCAATAGCCGCGAGCGGACCTTTGAACGCGGCCTGATTCCACGGCTCGGCGCGCGTGATCTTCGCGACAACATCGAACTTGAATTGATGTTTCCCCGCACACGTGATGAAGAGCCGATAAACATTTCCATCGCGCTCGAAATGTAGCCCATCGGGAAGTTTCGGCGGCAGCAAAGCTAGTTCGCCCTCGAACAAAGTGACGACGGCCTCGCCTTTGCCGGTGGATTCGGCGGTGATGTCCACGGTGAAACGCGCTTTGTCCTCGGAGACTTTGGCGTCGTAACGCAACTCGCGGAAAACGATCTCGGCGGGAGGCGCGGGAGGAGGCGCGGGTTTTTCGGCGGCGAGAAGAGACGTGGTGAGGAACAGTGCGAGGAACGACTGCATGAGTGTTTTCATAAATTTTCGGGGTTTGTTTAGAACGCCGTCACGATGGGTTTGGTTCAATAATACTTTTAGCATGACGCGGGCCGCGCAGGATTTGCGGGGAAAGCTGAGAGATTCAGCGCGTAACTAAAACTTCGGTGCGTGAGGCTGACGCGAAAACGGTCGGTTCTCACGCATCTTAAAAACATTCCCATGTTCGTCAGACGGAAGATGCCAACGAATGCTCCTGAAAAGTTACTGACGAGAAGTCAACCGCGTGGATCAATGATGGCCGCCGCAACAACCGCCGTCGTTTGAATCGTGATGATCATGGCCGCAATTTTCGTCATGCTTGTGCTTGTCTCCACCGCGCTGCAACCGGCTGATGATGACAAAGAAGACTCCTGCTGTGAGAACAAAGGCGAGAATGATGAGTGCTTCCATAAATAATCTGGTGGAACGGTACGAATGCGGAATAGCCGTGTCGAGACTTTGGATAGGGCTTAAGCCGCTCTTACATGCGGCGCGAGCGCAGCAACCAACTCCTCCGGGAGACGCTTCAACTTTTCCTCAATACTCGTGCAGACATGAAGCGTCTCGCCTTCGAAGATCAGCGTGCCGTTCTGGTTCGTGATCCGGTAGGAAAAATTCAGCCGCACACGCTCGGCAGCCGTGAGCCAGATTTCAATGTTCAACGTGTCGTCGTAACGCGCGGGAGCTTTGTAGCGGAGATGCGCTTCAACCACTGGAAAAATGTTCCCCGACTCTTGAAGCTGAAGGAATGTTGCGCCCGCTGAACGGAACAATTCTCCGCGAGCAGTTTCGAGAATTTCCAAGTAACGCCCGTAATAGATGTGATTGCCGACGGTGCAATCGGCGTAGGTGACACGACGTTGATGGACGAAAGATTTATGGCTCACACTCAAGCCAGCTTGAGGTTTTTCAAAACCTGCACGGTGGAAGCGGCTTTGTTGAGCGTGTAGAAATGCAGACCGGGCGCGCCGCCGCGCAACAATTCCTCGCATTGCTTCGTGCAGTATTCGATGCCGAACTCGGCCGCCGCAGCGTCGTCCGTCCCGATGGCATCCAGCTTCGCGCCGAGCGCGGGAGGGATTTTTGCGCCGCACATCACCGTGAACTTCTTGATCTGAGTCGCGCTCACGATGGAGATCATTCCCGGAACAATCGGGACGTTGACGCCGTTCTTGGTGAGGTGATCGCGGAACTCGAAATAATCTGCGTTGTCGAAAAACATCTGCGTGATGACGAAGTCCGCACCTGCATTGACCTTGTCTTTCAGCCGCGCCCAGTCCACGAGTTTGCCTTCCTTGCACGCGATATGACCTTCGGGAAAACCCGCGCAGCCGATGCTGAACCCGCCCTGCTCGCGGATGAACTTCACGAGTTGCGATGAAAACTCGAAGCCACCGGGCGTTGCGACAAATTCGCCACCCGTGGGAGGATCGCCGCGCAACGCGAGAATGTTTTTGCATCCAGCAGCCTTGATCTTCTGCAACAACTCGCCCACTTGTTCGCGCGTGTGATTGACGCAGGTGAGATGCGCGAGCGCGGTGAGATTGTGTTCGCGCTGGATACGATCCACGATCATCAACGTCTTGTCGCGCGTGCTGCCGCCTGCGCCGTAGGTCACGGAACAAAAATCCGGGCGCGTTGTCATCAACGTCGGAATATGTTTCTCCAGCAATGCGCGGTCGCCCTCCTCGGTCTTCGGTGGGAAAAATTCCAGCGAGATGACAGGCTTACCGGTGGCGCGCTTGGTGGCGTAGATGTCTCGAATCAGTTGCATGATTGGCCACGAATATGCCTGAGCCGTGCTAAAAATCCAGCACGCGCAGAGGAAAAGTCTGTCAGCCTTGTTTCACATGTAGCGTCTGCGTGGGGAACGCGAACTCGATTTTCTCCGCATCGAACCGTTCCTTGATCTTGAGATTCAGTTCCTGCAACGCGTCGAAGTGTTCCTTGCCTTCCGTGCCGTCCCAGATGTGAACCACAAAAATGTTGAGCGCGGAATCGTTGAACTTGTTGAAACTGATGATCAGGTCCTGCGTCTTTGGATCGGCGCGAAAGATTTCGTCCAGAATTTCCGTGGCTCGCTTCACTTTCTCAGTCGGCGTGTTGTAGGTGATGCCAATGTTCATCTCGGTGCGGATGCTAGGACGCCGCGTGATGTTCGTGATGATGGCGTTGCCCATCGTCTTGTTCGGGATGGCGACGAGATGCCCGTCCAGATTGCGGATGCGCGTGCTGCGAAGGCCAATCTGCTCGATGTTTCCCTGCACTCCCTCCACCTTCACCATGTCGCCGATGCGAAAAGGTTTATCCAAGAAGATGGCCACCGCACCGAACAGGTTCGCCACCGTGTCCTGTGCTGCGAGACCGAGCGCGAGACCACCGATGGACAAGCCCGCGAGCAGGCTGGTGATCTTCACGCCGAGATTGTCCGCCGTCAGAACTATGGCCGCGATGACCACGCCGAACTTGGCGACCTTGCTCACGACCGGGAAAAGTTGTGCGGCGAATAATTTATCTTCTGCGTGCGCGTGCCGATCGCGCCAAAGACCGAGCAGCATGTCCACGACCTTGAGAGCCACATACGTGATCGAGCACGCCACCACGATTAGCAGTGCCTTGGAGAGATACATCTGCGTCTTGGCGGGCCAATCGAACATCGCTAGACCAATGTGGAGAAACATGACAAACGCCACCACCTTCACGGGACCGCGCAACAGTTCCAACACAAGATCGTCGTACTTCGTGTCTGACTTTGTGGCCAGACGCTTAAGCCAGACGCCGATGACGAAATCGAGAATCTTGGAAACATAGAACGCGAGAAGGATGTAGAACAGCGAGGCGAGATATTTCCAATAAGGTTCGTCCAGCAACGGATCGGACTTGCACAGGAGTTCAACGCGATCCAAACCAAATGTCAGCGCAATCTTCTTCGCATCCTTCCTCTCATTGCTCGAATCAGAAGTCAGCGCGTCACTGGAGGCGGTGACATTTGGTGCGTTTGTGATCGCGGCATTCTGCGCGCCGGCCCACACCGACCCGAACGCGACGACGAACAACAACGCCAGTCCCGCACGATACAACCATTCAAATCTCCATTTCATAGGCAGGCAAAATAGGAAACACAGGGCACGAACGCCAAGAGGATTTCTGGCATCGGATAGGAATAGGCGCATCCCACACTGGCCTCGTCGTTACGCCTGCGGGGTAATCGGAACGCCGCCTTCGGTGAGGATCTCAATAGCCGAGCCGGTAACCACGCTGAGTTCCAACCAAAGTGCGCTTCGCAGCGAGGCCACCTTCAAAATTTAGTGGATGGGGCTTGTGCCGTATGTCGGCAAACGCAGATTGGTTTTCTTGCGCCCGCATTTCAGAGTCGCACCGAAATATCCTGCTTCGCCAAAAACTGTTTCACGTCGCCCACTGTAAAAGTCCCGAAGTGAAAAATGCTCGCAGCAAGAACGGCGTCAGCCCGGCCTTCGAGCAAGACCTCCGCCATGTGTTCAAGCTTGCCTGCGCCGCCGCTGGCGACAACGGGAACGCCGACTGATTCGCTGATGCGGCGCGTGATGACAAGATCAAACCCTGCTTTTGTGCCGTCGGCGTCAATCGAGTTCAGCACGATTTCGCCAGCGCCGAGCGAGACGGCGCGCCTGGCCCAATCCACCGCGTCTAGGCCGGTGTCTTTGCGTCCACCGTGGGAGAACACGCCCCATTTGTCCACGCCGGGCGCGATGCGTTTGGCATCAATCGAAACGACGATGCACTGGCTGCCGAATTTTTCCGCGCCTTGGCGGATGAGTTCGGGATTGGCGATTGCGCTGGAGTTGATGCTGATCTTGTCCGCGCCAGCGCGCAGCATCGTGTACATGTCGTCCACGGATTTGATGCCTCCGCCAACCGTGAGCGGCATGAAGCATTGATCGGCGGTGCGCTCGATCACATCTACCATCGTGCCGCGACCGTGCGCGGTGGCCGTGATGTCGAAGAACACCATTTCGTCCGCGCCCTGTTCGTTGTAACGCAGGGCGAGCTCGACGGGATCGCCGACGTTGCGGAGGCCGCCTTTCTCGGCGACGCCGAATTGCACACCGCGAGTGACTTTGCCGTCGTGAACGTCGAGGCAGGGAATGACACGTTTAGCCATCATTGTGGATATTGAACCGCTGCGAAGTTGCGGAAGCAATCAATTTGGGAACGCGCGGCCGAAAGTTTTGCGAGCGAAACCCGGGAATCACTTTGAGGGAGAACTGGCAGACATCAGCGCAAACAGAACGATACCGAGGATGATCACGCCGACGACGATGGCACCAATCATGAAAATCTTGTTTGCCTTGTTGTCTTTCTTCGTGAAGCCCTTGCCGGAGGTGTCGAAGCCTTTTGCGCCCTGTTCAAACTCCGTGAGGTTCACCCCGCGTTTCAGGACGGTGGTGTTGTCTGCGGATTGTTTGGTCGGTGCTGGCGCAGGTGCGGGTGAGGCGGAAGGGGCTTCCGTGGCGGGTGCGCCTTCGCCTTCGCCTTCGAGTTTCAATTCGATCTGGCCGAGCTTCAGAACCTGTCCGGGTTTCAAAACAGCTTCGCCCGTGATCTGATTGCCGTTGATGAAAGTGCCGTTGGTGGAGTTGAGGTCGTGAACGACCACGTCTGCGCCGCGCAGGAGGATTTCGCAATGATGGCTGGAGACTGAAGACTCAGCGATGGGAAATGTATTGTCGTCCACGCGGCCGATGGTGGTCTTGTCCACCTTCAGCTCATGCGAGCGACCCGCCATTCCCTGACTGAGGATTACGAGTTTTGCCATATTGATTTCTGTGAGCAAGTTATCCGTGGACGCAATTTCAAGTCAAACGCAAACGCCGAATTGTCATCGTCGTATGAATTGATTCCAACGCGCATGTCAACCCTTGCGCTCGATCATCTGCCGAAACTCTCCGAACAACGGCGTGGAATCATGCGGGCCGGGCGCGGCTTCTGGGTGATATTGCACGCAGAAGATCGGCTTCGTTTTGTGGCGCAAACCCTCCACGGTTTGATCATTCAAGTTGATGCGGTTCACCGCCACATCCGCCGGCAGCGACTTCGCGTCCACGGCGAACCCATGATTCTGGGAGGTGATCTCGACTTTGCCGGAATCCAAATCTTTCACGGGTTGGTTACCGCCACGATGACCGAACTTGAGTTTGAAAGTCTTTCCACCGAGAGCCTGACCGAGAATTTGGTGTCCGAGGCAGATACCGAAAATAGGAATGCCAGAGTCCACGAGCGCCTTCACCTCGCGCACGATGTAGTCAAGTGCAGCAGGATCGCCGGGGCCGTTCGAGAGAAAAATTCCAGCGGGCTTATGCTTCAACGCTTCGGCGGCGGAAGTCGTGGCGGGTAACACTTGAGTCTTGAAACCATGCTGCCGCAGACGGCGCAGGATGTTGTATTTCATCCCGAAGTCGAACGCCACGATGGGAATGTCCGCAGGCGGAAGCGGCTTGTGATGTTTGCGGGCATCCACCACAGCAGTGCCGCGCACGAGATCGAATGCGCCGCTCTGTTCATCCTTCGCGTCCCACTGGAACGCCTGCTTGTGCGTGACTTCCTTGACGTAATCCACTCCCACGAGTCCGGGCCATTCTTTGGCGCGCTTCACCGCTTCGTCGGCAGAAATGTTTTCGGTGTTGATGAATCCATTCAACGCGCCGCGCACGCGAAGTTTCTTGGTGAGTTGCCGCGTATCAATCCCCTGGATGCCGGGGATGCCATTTTTCTCCAGATATTCTGAGAGTGAACAATCCGCACGCCAGTTGCTGACCACGGGTGAAAGCTCTCGGATGACAAATCCTGCTGCGTGCGGACGCCAAGATTCCATGTCCTGCTCGTTGATGCCGTAATTGCCGATGAGCGGGTAAGTCATCGTCACGATCTGGCCCTTGTAGGACGGATCAGTGAGGATTTCCTGATAGCCGGTCATGGAAGTATTGAAACAAACCTCGCCGCAGGCTGAAGCGCGTGCGCCAAAACCTGTGCCGTGAAAAATTGAACCGTCTTCTAGTGCGAGGATTGCTTTCATGCCGTAACAACTGCGCGGGATGCTAGGCAACACGACACGCAAATCAAGCTTGAAGGCCGGGCGCGAGCGAGATCTGGGATTGTGTGTATCTGGTAGGTTTCCCCGATTTGAACTGTACGCTCCAACCGAATTGGCAATGGTGACGACGATTTAAACGCTAACTCGGCTTCCCGGTTACGAACAATTGTAAACGCCCAAATGCCTTGCCTACCGCGTGGCACTGTCCCGGTCAACTAACAGTGTGCTTTCGGTAATGGAAGCAACTGCTCCTCATGGCCACCTTTGCAGCGCGGCTAATTAATTACTCGCTCCAGGGATTCACGCTGAGGTCGGCGAAGAAATCGAGTTCCTTGGCGCAAAAGCCGTAACGCTGAGACGTTCCTCCGTCAACGACACGCAATTTGAATTCTTCAGTTCTGGCGATCTTGGGCGGGCTGAGTTTGCAGGTGAGTCCGGCGTCGCACAGGTTGGATTTGAAATTGCCGACGATCATGTTGCATAGCTCTCCAATGACGTCGTTTGCCGTGGCTTCGTCTTCCATGTCGTCAGGCGCGAGACCTAGAAGACGTTCGCCGAGCAATGGCAGAAACGCGTTGGGCAATCGCAGATGCACAAGGCCGATAGCTTTGCCGGAAAAGCTCACTTCACCGAGCACGTGTTCTTCCTTCAGCGGATCCAGAGCAGTTGGTGCAAGTGCTTTCAGCTCGATCTTGAGCATCAGTGCAAAAGATTTGTGGACAGCTCGGATGAGTGGATCACTCATCGCCAACAACAGGGCGCTGCTCATGCCGGTGCGCCCGAGCGCATCCTCGACGGTTGTCGTCGTGTAGTCTTCTTCAGATTCAGCGCGTGGATTTGCGGCGCGTAGCAATCGTGCGGTGAGGTCTTTGTCCTGCGAAATCAATTTGGCGAAATCTTCCGTGCTAGCATCACGTTTGCCAAGAAGTTGGCTCAACCGTTTAACGCTTTCCGGAACAGACTCTAATCCAAATTTTTTGGCAATGTCTTCGGTGGTTATGTTTAGCATATAGTTTGCAGTGCCATCAGGCGTAAGCACCCGATTCAGACGCGAAAAGCTCTTTAGTCGCCCGCTGCGTTTCTGCGAAACAACTCAATTCCAGAGAGTCCTCGGGCATTCCAACTGCGAGTGCTAATTGCTTCAATTCTTCCAAGTCCACTGAATGTCCATAGGGACAACCCAGTCCGGCAAGCAGCCCTATGCCGGTGGCAAGTTTGAGTAAGGCGACTTTTTCCTCCTGCTCCCCAAAGATGCCTTCAAATGGATCCGTGTAGTGGAGAATGGCCTCGCAGATGGGGCGACCCAGTTCCCATTTCTGAGCCACAAGCGCTCCTACTAGAGGATGTGAAAAACCGATCACCGCCCGCTCTGCCGTGGCGAAATCTTCTTTGTGTTCGCTGATCCGGTTGGTTACGGCGCAATACTGATCCCTGATTTCTTCACAGGAAAGCAAGACGATCTGACCAAGGTTATGGAGAAGGGCAGTCAAATAAAGTTCGTCACTATATTTCTTCTTCAGAGAATGACACAGGATCTTGGCCGCACAGGCAGCACCCAGCGATTTCTCCCAGACCAATCGCTCCATAGGGCCGAATCTCCGATTCCAGCGGCGGAGGGTGGTTGCCATGAGCATGTTCTTGATCTGGCGCATGCCAACCAGCAGTATCGCAGTGTTCAATGACGTCACCTCTCGCTGCTGACCAAATACGGCAGAGTTGGCGATGCGCAGGATGGGAGTAGTCAAAGATGGGTCTTGTAAGATGATTTTGGCTAGGTCACCAGGTTCGCTATTGGGGTCGTCCGTCAAACGCATGGCCTTTGTCAGTACATCAGGCATCGGTGGCAGTTCTTCAACCAGGCCCACGATGTCATTAATGGTTCTGCCATTACCAAACTGCCCTTCGTATTCTCGTATTAAAGTTTCATGCATATTTTTCGTGTGGCTTCCAAGGGCCATGCCGTTTCAACAAAAGCAAAAAGGCACAACCGAAGTGGTTGTGCCTCCCCAGGAGGACAGATTCCAATTCGATTGTGCCTTCAACGTTCTGGCTCCAGGCCAGTCCACCAAGGCCAACAGACGCTGGTGCGTCGTTGTTACCATCCTATTTATCGGCACAGAATAATGATGCTTTAGCCCGTTGCTGATAAATTCTTGCGATCACGCCGCAACAGCAGCCGTCTTGGGCTGCAAGGTCACAACTCTCTTAACTTTCTCGATGAGTTGATCGTCCTTGAACGGTTTTACCAGATAATCACTTACACCAAGGTTGGCGATGAATGCTACATTCTCCCGCCCAGACTCGGCGGTGAGCATAATCACGGGAATGTTCTTGAGATCGGCGTTTTCTTTGAGCTTGGTGAGCATCGTCACGCCATCCATCACGGGCATGGTGATGTCCAAAATTATGATATCAGGTTTGTTGGCCAATGATGCGGCGAGGCCTTCCTCGCCATTGGCGGCTTCAAACACAGTGGCGTCATAAGGGGCAAATGCCCGCTTGACGATCATCCGGATAGTTTTGCTGTCATCTACACTTAGGATTTTTGCGCTCATAATGGTGATGTGTTTGGGTCATGTGGACTGCTTCAACTGGAGTTCAATCAGTATGTGGTTATTGCCACAACAAAATCCGAGAAGCGATTGATCGGTTGAACTCGTTGGAGATACATTGATGTTTTCTCCACGGACGATGGCGGGGATGGTCAGCACGCAAGTGTTGCCCATGTCGCATAGCTGAGATTTCACCGCGCCGACAATCATGTTGCTCAATTCGCCGATCACGTCGTTGACCATTTCGTAACCATCAATTTCATTCTCAGCCATGCCAAGCATCCTGCTGGTGAGGGTGCGCGCGAAGTCGGAGGAGACGTGGACGTGGACCATGCCATTCGCCTCCCCGATGAAGCCAATTGACCCCGCCACTAGGGGGCGGTTGGATAATTCCAATTGGTCTGCGGGTAACGGTGACGTTTCCAGACCGAACATGGTGCGGAAGACCTCAGTGGTGCTGGTTTGCAGCAGTTCGCTGACTGTTTCAACAAGACTTGTCTTGGTGTTTGTCATATTAGTTTTTTGTTAGTTTTTGTCTTGAGGCTTCAAAGAGGTTGTCAAACGGCATCATATCGCTTGCGCAACTGTTCAAAACGCGAAGCCGCAATAGGACAATAGTTGTCCAAAGAACTCTTTGTCAGACCCACCTGCTCCAAAATGTCGTCGGGGATCACCAGATTCAGTCTGCGACCATCGAGTCCGGCTTCGATGCGTTTGGCGATCTGGTTAGCCATATAGGTGAAGGCGCATATCACGTCCTCTGATTCTTCGGGGTTATGATGGTGGGTGATGCCTTGAACAATGCGTTCCGGGAGCTCCCAATGTTGGGCAATGAGTCCCCCCAGTTCGGCATGATCCACCGAAAGCAGCAGTGATTCCGCCTCCCGCTCGCCGAGATGATCCACTTCCTGTGCGCTCTTGATGAAGCCGAGAATTTCCGGGTTTAGAAAACGGCTCATAACGAGTTTGCCGATGTCGTGGAGCAGAGCAGTGGTGAGTGTCTCCGGCGGCGCCGGCACTTTGCAGAAATGGGGTGCGACTTCTGCCGCCACGGCTGCGGCTACGGAATGTCGCCACAGGTTGGGTTCGCCCGGTCCGTAATTGTGGATACGCGATTGGAGAAAGGGTCTGGTGCTCGCGGCCATTGCAAGAGCCATGACCTGTGCAGTGCCGAGGCGGCCCACGGCTTCTTTCACATTACTGATGCGAGTGGCGCTGGCATTGGCGGCGGAGTTGGCGGCGCGAAGCAATTTCACCGTCAACCCTTGATCAAACTCAATGAGTTCGGCCACCTCGTTGAGGTCGGATTCCGGACTGCTGACCATCCGGGCCAGACGCACCGTGCTGGCCGGAAGTGGCGACAGTTCGTTTGCTTGTTCAATGAGTTTTTGGATGTCAATCATGGTGGTGTTCCTTGTTCATCCCTTCTTCACGCGGTAACAGGTGGTCTTGTCGAACATCACCCGTTCAAAAGCATCGTCAACATTGAATGTGGTCTCCGCGCCGCCGAGGAACAAGTAGCCGCCCGGACGGAGCAATCGGCGGATTTTGGCGAGGATGGCTTTCTTGCTCTCAACATCAAAATAGATTAGCACATTCCGCAGCATCACGATGTCCAACGGTGGAAGAGGCAACCAGTCTTTCACCAGATTCATTTCCTTAAAATCCACCCGGCGGCGCAAATCCTCGCGCACCTCCCAATCGCTTCCGGTGCGGGTGAAGTATTTGACTAACATTGCGGCGGGCAGGCCGCGGTTGACTTCGAGCTGGTTGTAGCGGCCTAATTTTGATTTGGCCAACACGTCTTGGCATAGGTCGGTGGCAACGAATTTGAAATTCCAGGTGAGCAATTCCGGAAGATGCTCGTTGATGAGCATCAACATGCTGTAAATCTCCTGACCGGTGGAGGCCGCACCGCACCAGATGTTAAATTGTTTGTCCGTTCCGCGCTTCACCATCAACTCCGGGAGAATTGTTTTCTTCAGCGTCTCAAAAGGATGAATGTCGCGGAAGAACGAGGTCTCGTTCGTGGTCATGGCATCGACCACCTTGCGGGCGAGCGGCCCCTTGGGAGCGGTGCGCACTTGCTGGATGAGAATGTCAATGGACGCAATGTTTTCCTTGCGCGCCAGCGTGAGCAGGCGGGATTCCACCAGATATTCCTTGCCCTTTTCGAGCACAATGGCCGCTTCCTGGCGGATGAAACTGCAAATAAAATCGAAATCGGGAACGTTCATTATACGTATAAGACAGATAAATTCTTTACAGGCGGAACAACGGGCTTTGCTGCCCCGGTAATCAGGCCGACGCGCCTGTTGATCTCGGAAGCAATCGCGTCCAGCGGCAATGTCTTGTTCGCCAGCCCGGCGGCAGACACCGCGCCAGGCATCCCCCAGACCACGCTCGTAGCTTCATCTTGAATCAGCACTTCGCCGCCACGTTCGCGGATGTGTTCGCAACCGCGCATGCCGTCCTGCCCCATGCCGGTGAGAATCACGGCGAGCGATTTGGAGCCGTACACCTTGGCCACCGATCGGAATAACACATCCACCGCTGGGCGGCAGGAGTTTTCGGGAGGCTCTTCGTGCAGTTTTAACTTCACGCCTTCCGCAGTCCGGATGAGTTCCATGTGGAAACCGCCCGGGGCGATCCACGCATCGCCGGGCTGCAACAGCGCGCCTTCCACGCCTTCACGAACACGCAGGTTGGAAACGACGCTGAGTCGTTCTGCTAGCAAACGCGTGAACAGTGGAGGCATGTGCTGAACCATCACCACGGGCACAGGGAAATTCTTTTGGAGGCCTGGAAACATCGTCGCCAGAGCATTCGGCCCACCGGTGGAAACACCAAGGGTCACCACTTCCGGGTGGTTCGCCCCGATGATGTTTATCGGCTTACGCGGTACAAATGGGGCTGAGATTTCAGGCGTTTTCCGGCACAGAGCTTTGATTTTTGGGATGAGTTCATCCCGGATGCGCTGCATCCCGATTGCGACGCTGCCCACGTTGGAGGGCTTTGTGACATAATCATTCGCACCCCGTGAGAGTGCGTCCAGTGTGGCGCTGGCCCCACGCTCAGTAAGCGTGCTGAACATGATTACCGGCAGTTTTTTGTAAATCTTGCGGATCGCAGCCACAGTTTCCAACCCGTCCATCACTGGCATCTCAATGTCGAGAGTGACAAGGTCGGGATTGAGTTGCGAAATTTTGGCGAGACCGATCTTCCCGTCCGAAGCTGTCCCCACGACTTCGACGTCGGGATCAGCGGACAGGCAGTCCGTGAGAAGTCGGCGGATGACCACCGCGTCATCGATAATAAGAACACGAATTTTTGGCATAATCCCTTAATTCAACTAAGCTAGACCGAGCATCGCTAATTTTTCGAGCAGAAGCTCCTTGGTGAAGGGCTTCATCAGATATTCATTGGCCCCTGCATTGAGTGCCTTTTCGACATTAGTGATGGAGGTTTCAGTGGTGACCATCATGATACGGATGTTGCCCAGGAGTGCGTTTACCCGGACGGCGCAGACGAGTTCATAACCGTTCATCACGGGCATGTTCCAATCCACGAGCATCAGCTCTACTTCCTCGCCAGCATTGAGCTGGTCGAGGGCCTGCTGGCCGTCGGCTGCCTCGATAACCTCGAAGCCGACTTCCTTTAAGGCTTTGCCGAGAATCATCCGCATGGATTTTGAATCATCTACAATAAGCGCGCGCATAGGCTTTCTGAGTGTTTAACAATTTTTGTCCAAGCAATGCTTTTGGCTGGCTTGTTGGGAGGGATTGATCCTCGTTTTTTGTGGTGCGGAGTCCCGCACCGCCGGGAGGGCAGTGCGGGAGACGATCCCAGTCAACGTGAGTTGCGAGTGCGTCTGCATGGCAGGCAAAGATGCAACGTGGCTCACTTGTTCTGGAAATTGCTAACGATGGCCTGAAGTTCGGAAGCCATGCGTGAGAGTTCGCCAGCAGCTTTCTGTGTATCATTTGCACCAGAGGTCGTGCTCTTGGCGGCAGTGGCTACACCCGTGATGTTTTGTGCGATCTCCGTGCTGCCCTTGGCGGCTTCTGCCACGTTGCGGCTGATCTCATTCGTCGTTGCGGTCTGTTCTTCAACCGCGCTGGCAATAGTGTTCTGATAGTCGTTGATTTTGTTGATAATCGCGCTGATCTCCCCAATAGCAATGACGGCACTCTTCGTATCGCCTTGGATTGCTTCGATCTTTTGGCTGATGTCTTCAGTGGCTTTGGCAGTTTCCTTGGCTAGCTCCTTAACCTCATTGGCGACCACCGCGAAGCCTTTTCCCGCTTCACCAGCGCGTGCGGCTTCGATGGTGGCGTTCAACGCCAGCAGGTTGGTTTGCTGCGCGATGGATGTGATGACCTTGATGACCTTTCCGATTTCTGCGCTGCTATCTCCGAGTTTGGAAATCGTCGCATTAGTGGTCTCGGCAGTCTTGACCGCGCTGGCAGCGACCTTGGCTGCATCTTGGGCATTCTTGGCAATCTCCTTGATGCTGGCGCCCATTTCCTCAGTGCCAGTGGCGACGGTTTGAACATTCTTACTGACTTGTTCAGCAGCCGCAGATACGACCCCCGCTTGTGTTGCTGTTTCTTCCGCGTTGCTGACCATCTGAGCGCTGTTAGCGGACAGCTCTTCTGAAGCGGAACTGAGAGTGGTGGCATTTTGCGCCACGGCCGCAAGGGTTTTTGCTAGCTTGGCCTCAAAGAGTTTCTGCATGGATACATCCGTTGCAATCTTGATGATTTTGAAGATTCTGCCCATCTCGTCCTTAACCGGAGCATAGACGGCTTGGATGTGAATCTCGCGTCCGTCTTTGGTGATGCGTTTGAACACATCTGCCTTGGCCTGGCCGTTGTTCAAATCTGTCCAGAATTGTGAATAAGCCGGGGAATTGACATAAGACGGTTCTACGAACATGCGATGGTGTTTCCCAGTGATCTCGTTGAGTTGGTAGCCGAGCGTCTTGAGGAAGTTTGTATTGGCTGTGACGACTTCACCCTTGAGGTTGAACTCAATAAAGGCGTAGGCTTCGTCAATCGCGTTCAAGACACCCTTCGCATTTTGACGTTCGATTTCGGCCGCCGTAATGTCGTAGCGGACGCCTATATATTTCCTCGGTTTGCCGTTCTCGCCAAGCACAGGAGCGATTACCGCGTCCACGTAGTAGGGCGTACCATCTTTGGCGCGGTTCTTCACGATCCCACGAAAGATTTTGCCCCTCCCGATGGTGGACCACATTTCCTTGAAGACCTCCTTCGACATGTCGGGATGGCGCGTTGTGTTGTGAGGCTTTCCGATGAGTTCTTCGCGGCTATATTTGGACACCTCAATAAACTTTTCGTTGACGTTCAGGATGTCGCCTTTGAGGTCGGCTTCGGAAACGATGCTGGTGAGATTGGTGATCTCGGCGCGCACCCGGAGTTCCACGGCTTCGTCAAGAAGCTTGTGTTGTTCGGTGCAATCCGTTGCAAACTTGACCACCTTGTATGGCTTGCCGTCAGCGTCAAACAACGGGTTGTAACTGGCTTGAATCCAGACTTCCTTGCCGCCTTTGCCGATGCGTTTGTATTCCGCCTTTTGGAATTTGCCTGCGCCGAGGTTAGCCCAAAATTGTTTGTAGTCCGAGCTGTTCTGATGCGACGCCTCCACAAACATTCTGTGATGCTGACCTTGAATCTCACTGAGTGAATAGCCGAGCGTTTTGAGAAAGTTCTCGTTGGCGGTGATGATGGTACCGTCGAGTTCAAACTCGATGACCGCTTGAACCTTGTTGATGGCGTCAACAGTGGCGCGCAATTCAAGTGACTCGGTGTTTAATCGAGGCACCTCGGCCTGAACGTCGGTGTTGGTATTGGTGCGGGGACGTGTGCTGTTCTTTTTGTTTACTGAGGGGGATGTAGTTTGCATGGTGTTTATTTGATGGGGGGATTTTTTGCTTGTTTGTGATCAGGTGTTGACTTTTTTTAGTGCGAGTAATCCCGCAGTCGCCATCACCTGACCAATTAGATGGGGCGGGAAAGGGAACGGCCTGGCCGCGCTGTAGAGCGGAGCGGTAACGTGGCCGAA
>CAMCWI010000007.1 GCA_945882065.1 Akkermansia muciniphila | reverse complement strand
GCCAGCGTGGACACGTCGCCGATCTGCTCGGTCTGGTTCTCGGCGATCTTGCGAAGGATGCGGCGCATAATTTTTCCAGAGCGCGTCTTTGGCAGGCCGGGAGCGAATTGAATTTTATCCGGCGCGGCAATCGGCCCGATTTCCTTGCGGACGTGCGCGATGAGTTCTTTTTTTAATTCATCGCTTGGCTCAACGCCATCCTTGAGCGTGATGAACGCATACAGTCCTTGACCTTTGATCTCGTGCGGCATCGGTGCGACGGCCGCCTCGGCAACCTTCGCGTGACTCACGAGCGCGCTCTCCACTTCCGCCGTGCCGATGCGATGGCCAGAGACGTTCACCACGTCGTCCACGCGGCCCATCAGCCAGTAATCGCCGTCCGCATCCACGCGGCAGCCGTCGCCAGTGAAGTAGAGGTTTTTGAACATCGTGAAATAGGTGTCAATGAAACGGTCGTGCTCGCCCCACGTCGTGCGCATCATGCCGGGCCACGGTTTCTTGATGCACAGTTTGCCGCCTTCGTTCGGCCCGCACTCGCTGCCATCGTCGCGGAGCACCACTGGTTCAACGCCAAAGAACGGACGGCTCGCGCTGCCGGGTTTCAACGTATGCGCGCCGGACAACGCACTGATCAAGATGCCTCCGGTTTCCGTCTGCCACCATGTATCCACGATGGGGCAACGCTCTTTGCCGATGACGCGGTGATACCACAGCCACGCTTCGGGATTGATGGGTTCGCCGACCGAGCCAAGCACGCGAAGCGAACTCAAATCGTATTTGCCCGGCCATTCTTCGCCGAGGCGGATGAGTGAGCGGATGGCCGTGGGTGCGGTGTAAAACGCGGTGACCTTGAACTTCTCGACAATTTTCCAGAACCGTCCCGCGTCAGGAAAAGTCGGGATGCCCTCGAACATCACTGTCGTTCCGCCAATTGCGAGCGGGCCGTAAACGAGATAGCTGTGCCCCGTCACCCAGCCGATGTCCGCCGTGCAGAAATAAACGTCGTCGTCGTGAATATCGAAAATGTATTTCGTCGTGAGCGCCGCGTGGAGCAAGTAGCCCGCAGTGGAATGCACCACGCCTTTGGGCTTCCCGGTCGAGCCGCTCGTGTAGAGCATGAACAAATTATCTTCCGCGTTCATCACTTCCGGCGCGCACTCCGGCGACGCCTTCGCCATTACGTCGTGATACCAGACATCGCGACCAGCAGTCATGTTGCATAGCGTGTCGTTGCGCTTGAACACGACGACTTTTTCAATCGTCGGGGTGGTTTTCAACGCGGCATCCGCGATGTCTTTCAGCAAAATGGGTTTTCCCCCACGCACACCGGCATTGGCGGTGACGAGCAGCTTGCACGTTGAATCATTGATACGTCCACCGAGCGAATCCGCGCTGAACCCGCCGAACACAATCGAGTGAATCGCCCCGACGCGCGTGCAAGCCAGCATCACCACGGCGGCTTCGACGACCATCGGCATGTAGATCGAAACGCGATCGCCTTTCTTGATGCCGAGTGATTTCAGCACATTGGCGAACTTGCAAACCTCCGTGTGCAACTCCGCGTAAGTGACGCGCCGCACTTCGTCCTCGCCCTCACCCTGCCAGATGATGGCGGTCTTGTTGCGCGTGGCGGTCTTGAGATGTCGGTCGAGACAGTTGACGCTCAAGTTGAGTTGGCCGTCGGCGAACCAGGTGTGTTCAATCTTCCTCGCCGCCGTGTCCCAAGTGTATTTGCACGCTTCAGTTGGTTTTTTGAACCAGTCCAATTCATTCGCTTGTTCCAGCCAGAACTTGTCAGGCTCATTCACGGAGCGCGCGTACATCCGGTCGTAAGTAGTGGCATTGATGTGAGCGCGCCTTATGGTTTCAGGCGAAGGCGGAAACGTGCGGCCTTTTTGTTGGAGCGATTCGGTGGAAATTATTTTGGCCGGTTGCGTCATAATGATTTGGGCTTTATAAATTGCGTCCCTCATTTCCGCAAAAACAGCGCGCGGTGTCAATCGCCAGGGAGCCGGGGAGCAACCGGTGTCGCCGGATGCTCTGTCATTTGAAACTGATTTGTGAGTCTATGACCTTGCTGGTCTGGAACGATCACCAAGAACAGCTTTTAGGTTTGATGCCGAGGCGCTTGAGTCATCGGGCTTGTAGCAGGGATGCCGGGAGAGAGTTTTTGGTACGGGGGTGTCCCGCGACGACACACTGGACAGGAATGAATCACCCTAATTTCAGGCTGGATTGATGATGGCATGTATTGTGTTGAAGTTTTTGCACCTTCGGCATGTTGTGGGTTGGAATCTTATGCTTTGAGCATATAATTCATTCGAGTGTCGAATAACTGTCTCAAGCCGGAATTGAAGGTTTGTTGCGACTTGTTCCGGGGGAGACGGCAAGAGAAGAACTGACGAATGACGAATGCGTTAGTCATCATCCGCTCGTTGATCATCTACGGGCTTTGTCTGCCATTAGCCATTTATCTTGGCTACTTGGTGGCGAACCCCATGGATCGCATGAGCTTTGCCGTGGTGGTGACGGTGGCTGCGCTGCCGCTGCTCCCGATTCTTTTGAAATGGCATCATTTGCTGCTGATCGCGAGTTGGAACATGAGCATGGTGTTGTTCTTCATCCAAGGTTCGCCCTACCTGTGGATGGTAATGACAGCCATCAGTCTTCTGCTGACTATTCTCCAGCAAATCCTCAAGCGCGATGTGGTGTTTGCTGGTGTTCCATCCATCACATGGTCGCTGGTATTCCTGGCCTTTGTGATTGTTTTGACGGCAAAACTTACAGGCGGCATTGGCATCGCGGCATTTGGCGGGGCATCCATTGGAGGCAAACGTTACGTTCAATTATTTTGCGCCATCGCTGGCTATTTTGCCATCACTGCGTATCGAATTCCGAAAGAGCGATCATTGCTCTATGCCGCCCTGTATTTTCTCGGCACGCTCAGCATGATTATCGGAAGTTTAGCCCCGTGGATGCCGGGCGGATTGCACTTCTTGTTTGCCCTGTTCCCCGTTGAGAATATGGCAGCACTGTCAGGCGGAGGGCCGACCGAAAACATGCGGTTGAGCGGAGTAACCATGGCTGCCGCCGGGGTGCTAAGTTTCATCCTTGCACGTCACGGCATGAAAGGTCTTTTCGGTGGGGGTGAGCGCTGGAGGTTTTTGCCCTTGCAGTTCAGGGGCGGATTCGGAATCAACCAACCGTGGCGACTGCTGGCATTCCTTGCCATTGCGTGGATCAGTTTGGCTGGTGGATACCGATCTATCCCGATCATGTTCATCATGATATTTTTCTGCCTGTTCCTGTTCGAGGGGTTACATCGTACCAGCCTTGCCCCAATCCTGCTGCTAGTTGGCATATTGTTGGCGGTGGTCAGCCTTCCGTTCGTTCAAAAAATGCCGCTTACAGTCCAGCGCTCGTTAAGCTTCCTGCCAATTGAAGTCAGCCCCCTAGCAAAAAATTCCGCTGAACACTCGTCACAATGGCGTATCAGAATGTGGGAGGAAGTCATTCCCACAATCCCGCAGTACCTGATCGTCGGCAAAGGCTACGGAATAGACCCCCGTGAGGCAGAAATGAATTCTGCTTTCTCGGATTATAAGTCCCGAGGCAACGACGACGACGCCAGCAATGCGATGACCGCTTTAGATTTCCACAATGGCCCACTGTCTTTAATCATCCCGCTTGGTATTTTTGGCGTGATTGGTTTTCTCTGGTTTCTGTTCGCTTCCGCAAAGGTGCTCATCAACAACTACCGATATGGCGATCCTGAACACCGGCAGTTAAACACATTCCTTCTGGCGTATTTCCTGACCAAGGTGCTCTTTTTCTTTGCTGTCTTTGGTTCGTTCCAAAACGACCTTGCGCTTTTCGTCGGGATAGTCGCCTTGAGCGTCAGCGTGAATGGCGGTGCTTGCAAACCCGCACCTGTGACGCGGGTCAATCCCGCGCATCTGCCATTCAGACTTCCCAAAGCCTTGCGGGCTTGAATCGGAACAACCGTCCACCTTCACTTCTTGGAATTATCGGTCAGTTGTTCGATGGAAAACCACTTTCGCAGTGCGGGTCCTTGTGCGAATACTCTTTGCCCACAGTTTTCGGAGAGGTTTCTGAGGACTGTTGTATCAATGAAAAATCGAGACACCCTGCTTTTCCCCGCACTCATTCTGCTGGCTGTCCTGACCGCATCACCCACACCCGCTCAAATTCAAATGAGCAGCGGCAGTTACACGCAGAATTTTGATTTGCTCGGTGCTGCCAATGCCAATTGGACAAACAACACGACCCTTCTCGGCTGGTATTCTTCCAAGGGAAACGGCGATAGCACAAACTACCTTGCAGATACTGGAACTTCGACCACAGGCGGTATTCACAGTTATGGCGTGGCGGGTGTCAGCAGCGTCGCTGATCGCGCGCTTGGATCGCTAGCTTCAGGTACGGCCACACCCCTTGCCTTTGGTGTGCGCTTTACCAATAACATTGCCTCCACGCAAACGAACATCACCGTCTCCTACCTCGGCGAGCAATGGCGCACTGGAAACACTGCCTCAAGCCAGACACTTGCCTTTTCCGTCGGTGTCAGCAGCTCTCCCATCACCAACACTCACTCCGCTGCGACATGGAGCAATTTCACTCCCCTGAATTTTGTTTCCCCAAACCTTTCCGCCGTCACGTCCGCTATGGATGGCAATGCAACGACGAACCGGCTGATTTTCGCCAACGTAATTTTGACTGGCGTAAGTGTGTTGCCAGGACAGGAACTCATGTTGCGCTGGTCGGATATTGATGACACCGGTTCTGACAGTGGCCTCGCCATTGATGACCTGACCGTCTCCTTCAGCGGCGGCATCAGCAACCCGCCCGCCGCTCCCAACATCCTCACTCAACCACAAAGCCAAACAGCAACCGTGGGTGGCAACGCAACCTTCTCTGTCATCGCCACCGGCAATCCTGCGCCCGCCTATCAGTGGCAGTTCAACAACACGAACCTCCTCGGCGCCACCAGTTCCAGCCTCACCCTCAACAGCGTCACGACGAATGAAAGCGGCAACTATCTCGTCGTGATCACCAACTCCGCCGGCGTCACCAACAGTCAGACCGTCACGCTGATAGTTGTGCCGCTGCCGCCGTTCATGCCTGGCGTTTCGTTGCTGACTTACAATGTCAAAGGCAACGGCGCATTGGATTGGAGCACGAACGCCGCGCAAGTGCAGGCCATCGCGCGACAGTTGCAATACCTGCAACCCGACATCATCACCTTCAATGAAATCCCCTTCGATCTGCGCCACGAGATGACCAATTTCATCAGCGCGTTCCTGCCTGGTTACTTTCTCGCCGTCAGCAGCGGTACGGATGGTTCGATTTGCAGCGCCATCGCCAGCCGCTACTCCATTACGCGCTCGAACAAATGGCTTGATGGCATTGATCTTCGCAGTTTCGGCTACAGCAATGCCAACAACGCGCTCGACAACTTCACGCGCGACCTGTTTGAAGCGCAGATCGCCGTGCCCGGTTTCGCGCGGCCCTTGCATGTTTTCACCACGCATCTGAAATCCACTGCAGGCACCACCTACGCGGACGCCTCCGCCAAACGCGCCGCCGAAGCCACCGCCATCACCAACTTTTTCGCCACCAACCTCTTTGTCCTTTACCCGTACGATCCCTACACGCTTACAGGCGACATGAACGACGACGACCCCAACGCGCTCGCCATCCAAAAACTCATCAGTCCCGTCACCGGTTTGAACCTGACCAGTCCGAAGAATTCCGTCACCGGCAGCATCAACACCTTTTCCACCACCACAGCCAATCCCGGCAGCCGCATTGATTTCATTTTCCCCGGGCCGCTCCTGTATTCGAACATCAAGACCAGTCGGGTCTTCCGCACCGACCGGTTGACGCCGCTGCCACCAAACTTAAACAGCAACGATTGCAAGGTTGCGTCCGATCATCTGCCCGTGCTGATGACGTTCAACAATCCCTACGACAAGCCGTTCAAGCTGCTCTCCTTCACGCGCACCAATCTGACCGTGACGCTCAACTGGCAATCTGTCCCCGGCCAGCCGTATCGCGTGGAAAGTTCCACCAACCTGACGACATGGAGCATGTTGGCGAACAACCTCGTCGCCACAGGAGTAAACTTCACCTACGCCACAAACCTCAGCGATGCGACGCGCTTCTTCCGCGTGTACCGCGTGCCGTGATCAACTGCTGGATTGCAACAGGAGTCTGGACAAAACGGAGACATCGGTGCGCGCAAAGTAAAGTTTCATCCAAGCCATCATCGTCTCGGATGTTAAGTTTTACGATTGCATGACTCGCGTTGTTCCTTTACTCAGAGAGGACAAATCAATCCTATGACATTTGGCATCCACTCACTTCTCTTCAGCGCAACGTTCGTTGAAAAAGACCTCCCGCTTCTCGACAAGGCAAAATCACTCGGCTTCGACGCGCTGGAAATCATCCCGTTCGACGCGGATAATTTTCCCGCTGCAAAGGTCAAACGACGCGCCGCCGATCTTGGACTCGAAATCTACACCGGCATTGGACTGCCTGCTCACGCCAATCCGATCTCGCCGGAATCAAGTGTTCGAGCCGCTGCGCTGAATTATTCCAGGCGGCTCATTGATCTGAGCGCGGAGTGCGGATCGAAAGGCTACGGCGGCGTGACCTACGCTGGGTGGGGTTATCTCACCGGCAAGATGCGCACGAGCAGCGAATGGAACTGGGCGGTGGAACATTTTCGTACACTCGCCCAATACGCTGCGCGCGTCGCGCCCGGCCTGAACATCGCCGTAGAACCGGTCAACCGTTTCGAGTCGCACTTCATCAACATCGCTGCGGATGCCGTCGCGTTCTGCAAGGAAGTAGGTCAACCCAACGTGCGTGTCCATCTGGACTCGTTCCACATGATCCGCGAGGAAGACGACTTCGTCGGCTCAGTGAAAACGTGCGGCCCGTTGCTCGGCTATATTCACGCGTGCGAAAATCAGCGCGGTATTCCGGGGCGCGGTCAAGTGCCGTGGCTGGATTTTTTCCGCGCACTCAAGTCGGTGAATTACCAGGGTTGCGTCACCATCGAGTCTTTCGATCCGAACATGCCGGAAATTGCACGGCTCTGTTGCATCTGGCGGCAACTCGCCGACTCTCCCGAACAACTCGCGACCGAAGGTTTGAAATACTTGAACGGCATCCGCGCGCAGGTGTGACGGTGGTTGGCTGTTCACCTCTTCAACCGCACCACTTCCGCATGAAGTTGCACGGCGAGCTCCTTCCGATCCAGCGCAGGATTCAACACTGGCGCAAAGCAGACTCGCGCGTTGATCTGTTTCTTCGTCAATAATTTCAACAGGTGCGGGAGGAACGTCATGTCGCCCCAGTAACAGATGTCGTTCGCCACATCTCCGTCGGCCAGCGAGTAGCTGATGTGCGTGACTGTCAGTGGGTGTTTCGAGCCGACGATGGGTTCGAGCAGCGAGGATTTGAACGGCAATACCTCGCTGCCATTCCAGCTCGTGCCTTCGGGGAACAACACCAGCACATTGCCGCCGTCGAGTGTGTGTTCTATCTCTGCGTTCATCCGTGACACATCGGTACGACGCGCGCGAACCACAAACAAAGTTCCCGCGAGGCTCGCGCACCATCCGAACACCGGCCAGCTCCGCACCTCGCTTTTGGCCACAAACACGGCATGCGCGAGCGACGCGAGCACAAGGATGTCGAGATAGCTGAGGTGATTGCAGACAAGAAGTCCGGCGGCGGGTGGCGGGCCTTCGTGCGTTGTAGCAAGAGAGAATACTTTCAGCGTGCGACGTGAGCTGCGTTGAAGCCAGCGCGAGCGTTCTGCTTGGGGAAGTGCGCCGCCGTGCCTGAGCCATCGCCATGCGTAATCGCAGAAGAAGCCGAATAGCTCTGCGATGACCCAGATCGCGCGGAAGCCAAATCGCAACGCTTTCATCGGCTCTGGATCAACAGCTCCAGCGCGGAGAATAATTCCTCGCTGCCGCCTAAGTCAGAGAGCTTCCCGTCTGCGGTCAGCAGTCCAAAGCTGCGTCCGTAAGCTGGGCCGTTGGTCACACACGCATCGGTGCGGCACTCGCGCATCTGAACTTGAGCAGCCTTCAACACTCCCGCTTGATCTCCGTCCACTTCGTATTTCCAGCCGACGATCTGCGCCTTGGGAAACCAATCGCGCAGGGATGCAATGATCTTTGGCGTGGGAACGAGTTCCGCGAGCAAGTTTCCCTGACGCGTGGAGAACTTGCCTGACTTGATCTCGGTTAACTCACCCGAAGCTGCGCGCGACCAGACTTTGCCGAACATGAAATCACTCACCGCTGCTGCGTGGAACACGGCATCGCAGTTTTGTTGTGCGAGTGCCTCTAGTTTCGCCGACAAGTCCGCCGTGGTGGCGAAGCGGATAACGTTGGCGGCGTTGCGCTCACCGCAGTGCGTGGATTGTTCACCGAGCAGCAACGTGACATCGTGCCCGCGCGCGGTGAGGAAGTTGGCGAGTTCCGTGCCGAGTCGTCCCGTGGAAAAGTTTGTGAGCCGACGCGCTTGATCCAGCAGTTCAAAAGTCGGCCCGGCGGTGACCACGCATTTCATGGGCGCATGATGCGGGAAGCTCAAATTAGATTCAATGGAAAGGCGCAAAGTGGCCAAGCCACAAAACGTTCACAGATACTTCGCCAGAATCGGCTTCAATTCGGCGATGGTTTTCTTTGGCCAGACTTTGCGATCGGTCATGATGGCGTTGTTGAGTGCCGAGTGACACGGCCAGTTTGGCGCGGCGGGAATCTGCGCGATGGCGGGCGTGATGACGGACTTCGCGGTTGCGGCGTTCTGCGTCACATTGGACACCACCATCTCCACGGTCACATGCGCTTCATCCGTCTTCCAACAATCGTAATCCGTGATCATCGCCATCGTCGCATAAGCGATCTCCGCTTCGCGGGCACACTTGGCCTCACCGAGATTCGTCATGCCGACGACGTCGTAGCCGAGCTTGTGGTTTGTGGTGGATTCGGCGCGCGTGCTGAACTGCGGCCCTTCCATGTTCACATAAGTGCCGCCGTCGTGGACGCGCGCTTTCTGTGCGCGAGCGGATTTCAGGAGCAACTGCCGCAACTCTTCGCAGATCGGATCCGCGAATGCCACATGCCCAACGATACCGCGTCCGAAGAACGTGTGTTCAAAGTCGCGTTTGGTGCGATCCAAAAATTGATTCACCAGCACGATGTCGCAAGGCTTGTATTCCTTCTGAAGCGAGCCGACGGCACTGACGCTGATGATCCATGCGACACCCAGTTTTTTCATGGCCCAGATGTTGGCGCGATGGTTCAACTCGCTCGGTAGGATGCGATGTCCGCGCGCGTGACGCGGAAGGAAAACCACTTCGCGTCCGGCGAGCACGCCGGTGAACAATTCATCCGAGGGCGCACCGAACGGCGTTTTGATCTTCACCCATTTCTGGTTGGTGAAGCCTTCAATGTTGTAAAGCCCGCTGCCGCCGATGATGCCGATGCGATGTTGTGACATGGGATTTGTTTAACCACGAAAGACACGAAAGACACGAAAAATCCTCCTCAAAAACCCAACGAGAGCGAGTACGAGGACAATCCGGCGAGCTAAGTTTCCAATCCGACTGCGTAACGCAAATTCTCCTTTCTCCGCAGACACGGTTGCGTAGCCTGTCGCCATGCCGTTGCCTGTCATCCAGACCGCACAGATGCGTGAGTGGGAAAATGCTTCGTGGGCGGCGGGGCTCAAACAATCCGATGTCATCCGCCGCGTCGGTCAACTCGTCGCGCGCCGCGCATCCCAACTTACTCGCACTGACGATTTCATCCTCTTGCTCGCTGGCAAGGGTCACAACGGCGACGATGTCCGCGCGGCGCGAGAATTCTTTTCGCATCGCCGTGTTGAACTCCTGGATGTCACGTCGCCTGAAGAACAATTCGCCTCACTCGAAACTGCATTGTCTCGCACACCTGCGCTGATCGTGGACGGCTTGTTCGGCATCGGATTGAACCGCGTGCTCAATGAAGCATGGGTGAAATTCATCTCGCGCGTCAACGCCGCGCGCGTTCCCATCCTCGCCGTAGATGTCCCTTCTGGTCTGGACGCGGATACGGGTCAAACGCGCGGTGCGGGGATTGAAGCGCAGGTGACGCTGACCCTCGGTGCGCCCAAGCGGGGTTTGTTGCACGACTCTGCCAGCATGTTCGTGGGGCGACTCGAAGTCGCGCCCGATATAGGTTTGATCCCATGCCCTCACTCGGCTGAGTTGAACTGGACGTTACCGGAAGATTTTCGGGGCTTCCCGCCCACGCGACCCGTGGCCAGCCACAAGGGAAGCTTTGGTCACCTCGCCATCATTGCAGGCAGCACGGGATTTCATGGCGCGGCGGTGCTGGCCACGCGCGCGAGTCAACGCGCGCATCCCGGTATCGTCACGCTCTTCACGCATGAGCCGGTCTATTATCCGGTGGCGATGCAATTGCAATCGGCGATGGTCAACCTCTGGTCGCATGACGTGCATTTCCCTGGGGTTTTTTCCGCGCTGCTCATCGGCCCTGGACTTGCCGCACGCGATCTACCGGAAGAACTCATCATCGCCGCGCGCAAACTCTGGCGCGACTCGGTGCTGCCAATGATCGTGGACGCGAGCGCGCTGGATTGGCTGCCGATGGATCATGCGCCGAAAAAATCCATCCGCATCATCACGCCGCATCCGGGTGAAGCTGCGCGTTTGTTGAAGACGACTGTTCCACGCATTCAGGAGAATCGTCCGCACGCCGTCCGGGAAATCTCAAAACACTTCGGCAATTGTT
Organism: Akkermansia muciniphila; assembly: GCA_945882065.1. Taxonomy (GTDB): domain Bacteria; phylum Verrucomicrobiota; class Verrucomicrobiia; order Limisphaerales; family JADLHS01; genus JADLHS01. The sequence goes on along the minus strand of CAMCWI010000007.1, from coordinate 30,910 downwards.
GGGTGATTCTCAAGGGACACCAAACCCTCATTGGTCGCAGCACGGGCGAAATTTTCATCAACCCGTCGGGCAATCCGCACCTTGCGCAGGGCGGCAGCGGCGATGTGCTGGCGGGATTCATCGCCGGACTCATCGCTCAACCGCAGATGCAAACGGACGTGGCGCGCTCGTTGCGCTACGCCGCCTGGCAACACGGCGCGGCGGCGGACACGTTGCAGAAGAACACACGCAATTGGACCATCGAAGACCTCGCTGCGGACATCGGGAATATCCCTACCCTGGCTTCGTTTGGCGGGCTTGCTAGTTGAGGCGCGTGCGATGTAGGGTTTTGCCACAAGCCCGCTCGCGAATGGATACTGACAATCCCACACATCGCACGCGACACATCGTCATCGTGGACGATAAGCCGGAGCTGTCGTGGTGTTTTCAGGAGATTCTCAAGCTGCACGGGTACGAGTCTGCTGTCTTCAACCATCCCGTGCCCGCGCTCAAACACGTTCTCAGCCAGCATACCGACGTGATCATTTGCGATCTGCAAATACCCGAACTCGATGGTGACTTTTTTATGCGACGGTCGAGCGGGCGCAGCCTGCATTGGCGCTACGCTTCATCTTCGTGACGGGTGTGGCGGACGAGGAGCGGTTTCAAACCTTCATCAACACGGTGGAAGCACCCGTGCTTCGCAAACCTGTGGCGGTGGAAAAACTGCTTGAGTAGATCGCGCGGCTGGTGAGGTGATCGCCGAATAGTTTCATTTGTCATCACTTTCGACTGATTGACGAAATCTCACGGCTCACACAAACTCTGGTCACGATGAGACTCTTCACTTTGGCTCTGACTCTTTTGCTGGCGACCTCGGCTGCGGTGGTTCGCGCCGAATCTGGCCCGGTGCGCGTGCTGTCACTCGACGATTGCATCAAGATCGCGCTCGAACACAACCTCGACATTCAGATCGAGCAATTGAACCCCGAACTCGCCGGGTTCAGCCTGCGCGCCAACTACGGAAGTTACGAACCTGCCCTCACGCTCTCCGGTACTCACGCCAATCAAGAATCCACCGGCGGAACTAAGAGTGAAACGGACAGCTTTCGTGGCGCGATCGGTGGCCTGTTGCCGTGGGGCATGAATTACAGCCTCGGCCTGCGCATGAGCGATAGTTACGGCACATCGCCCGGCACGACGACGGATTTTTCCAGCCCGATTCTGCCGCCGGTCACCAACACGTTGTACCCGGTAGCGGGCAGCCCGTTCGAGTATGTGACAACAAACTATTCCACTCTCTCGACGCGCAATCCGTTCGATGAAGCGAGTGCTGACGCCGGATTCTTCCAGGTGCGCCAACCATTGCTGAAAGATTTCTGGATAGATGGGACACGCCTGAACATTTACATCAGCAAGAACAGATTGAAGACCTCCGAGATGTTTCTGCGCCAACAAATCATGGACACCATCACACAAGTCGAGTCGGCCTATTACAACTTCATCTTCGCGGAAGAAAACGTGAAGGTTCAGGAAAAAGCCCTTCAACTCGCGGAGCAACTCGTGGCGGATAATCGCCGCCGCGTGGAACTTGGCGCACTCGCGCCGCTCGACGAGAAGCAGGCGGAGTCCCAAGCCGCAGCCAGCCGCGCCAACCTCCTTGACGCCCGCGCAAGACGCGACTCGGCACATCGCGACCTGAAAAATCTGTTGAGTGACGAATACAGCGAGTGGATTGACGCGACCATTCAGCCGACAGAAACGTTGAAAGCCGTGCCTCAAAAATTTGATCTCAGTAAAAGCTGGCGCAAAGGTGAAGTCTCCCGACCCGACTTGATCATTGCCCGGATCGAATTGGAAAATCAGGATCAAAACGTAAAGCTCGCCCGCAACCAGAAGCTCCCGTCGTTGGACATCGTGGGTGATGCCGGATACGCTGGAGCAGGGCGTGAGTTCAGTTCCGCGTTCACACAAGTTCGCCGCACGGACTATCCCTATTACTCCTACGGAGTGGAGATGAGCATCCCGCTCGGCAACACGGTGGCGCGAAACAATTACAGAATTGCCAAGACGACTCGCGAGCAACAGGCATTGGGCTACAAACAGACCGAGCAGCGGGCGTTGATCAGGATCGAGAATGCCGTCGCTGCTGGACGCACCAGCCTCGAACGCACTGAGGCCACGCGACAAGCTGCTCTCTACGCTGAAGACGCGCTCAAAGCCGAGCAGATGAAACTCGATAAGGGCAAGAGCACCAGCTTCATCGTCCTTGATCTTCAAAGCAAACTTACCGCCGCACGTTCGGCAGAAATCCGCGCGCTGGCGGACTACAGCATCGCCCTCGCTGCCATCGCCCTCGAAGAAGGCAGCACCCTCGATCGGCGCAACGTGACGTTGAAGGTCAAGTGAGCGGCAAAAGGCTGATCCAGATAACTCCGGAATTGAAAGAGCGTGGCATTGCAGGATGCCTTCCCGGAGTGCGCCCGCCCTCGGGCGCAGCAACACACGCGAATCAAAGCCGCAACAATTCTAGATGCACCGTATGCCAAGTTGCTGTGGCAGGGGACGGCCATGCTTCGTTCAGCGGGCAAATCCACTTCGGAATTTGGACTAATTCTTCCCCGCTGCCTCCGCCACCGTTTTCATCTGCGCCAGACCTTTTCAAAATCGCACCCAGATTAACCACCCGCCATTGCGCCGACTATCAGGAATGGTTCTACACCGCTGACAACTTCGTCTGGCAATAAAGTCTCCGGCAACCCGAGTGAAAAATCTTCCTTACACGCGAAGAAGCGGATGAACGGACGCCGCTTTAGCGTGCCGTGATCGCGGATCGTGCCGAGCAACACGGGATGTTTCGCTTCGAGCGCATCCAAAACTGCGCGCACGGTGACGGGGCTGGAGATTTCCAGCTCCACCCCGCCGTCCACGCGAGCGAGATTCCGTAGAGGAAATGGCAGCACGACGCGGATCATGGAGATTGGATTAATGGATTGATGGATGAATGACCGGCGCGCGAACGCTTTCCCAGTAATCCAACCATCCACCAATCCAGCCATCGGAGTTCATTTGAGCGTCTGCACTTCCACCGACAACACGCCCGGCAGATTGTGCGTGATGGTATTCCACGAACTTCCGCCATCTGGCGAGCAATAGACCTAGCCGCCTGTCGTCCCGAAATAGACGCCACACGGATCGAGTTGATCCACGGCCATCGCATCGCGCAGCACGTTCACGTAACAATCTTTTTGCGGCAGACCTTTCGTGAGCGCTTCCCATTCGTTGCCGCCCGTCTTGCTGCGATACACGCGCAACTTCCCGTCCGGCGGGTAGTGCAACGAATCGCTCGCGATCGGCACGACGTAAATCGTTTCCGGCTCGTGCGCGTGGACATCAATCGGGAAACTGAAATCTGTCGGCAGATTCCCGCTCACTTCGCTCCATTGGTCGCCTGCGTTGTCGCTGCGCATGATGTCCCAATGCTTCTGCATGTAGGGCACGTCAGGCCGCGATGCGATGCAACGCGATGCGATGCACGCAATGCCCCACGTCCGCATCGGGATCGGGCAGCTCGTATTGCGACTTCAATCCGCGATTGATCGGCTTCCACGTTTTGCCGCCGTCGTCCGTGCGGAACGCGCCCGCCACCGAGATTACGATGCAGATGCGCTGGGCGTTCTTCGGATCAATGATGATTGTGTGAAGGCCCATGCCGCCCGCGCCGGGTTGCCACAGATGACCCTTGGCTGCGCGCAAATTGGAAAGTTCCTTCCACGTCTTGCCGCCATCCGTCGTCTTGAACAACGCCGCATCCTCCGCACCCGCGAACGCCGTGTCAGGATCCGTGAGCGACGGCTCGATGTGCCAGATGCGTTTGAACTCCCACGGATGCTGTGAGCCGTCGTAAGATTTGTGCGTGCCCACTTCACCCTCGTAAGTGAAGTCGTTGCTCTTGCCTTTGGGGAAACCGTCCGCGCCCATGATGTCTTCAAGCTTTGTGCCGGGCGGATTCCATGTTTTACCGCCGTCATCGGAGCGTTGGATGATCTGGCCGAACCAACTGCCCGTCTGCGAGGCGAAAATGTGATTCGGATCAAGGGGCGAAACTTTGAGATGATATATTTCCCAGCCTGCGAAATGCGGCCCGGTGATCTCCTAGTTCTGGCGCGTACCATCCGCCGTGAGGATGAATGCGCCCTTCTTTGTGCCTACCAGTAATCGTATTTTGCTCATGGCTTGCTCTGTTTCAGTTTGGTTCTGTCGGTTTGGAACTGATGAAACTTTGGACGGCCACGAGAATCATCCGCAAGGTCGCCGCGCGTCAAGAATCAAGGTGCAGACGTCGCTCGTGCATCAGGCGGTGACGCGGCAGAAAGGCTTCGGCCTCGGAATGGCAGTGACGACGTATTGTCAGATTGATGCCAAGGAATGAATCGCCGCCATCCCGTTCGCGCAATATTCAGCCCCTCCTCGGAGGTGTTAGGGGTGGGTTAACGGGATTATGCGGGGAATTCTCATCCCAGCCCACTCCGCTTTTTCCGCTTTGGATGCGTCTGGATGTCCCGCAATAAAAATTGCGCGAGCCGACGCAAGCGCGCTTCCACATCGAGTGTTTCAAGAATCGTCTGGCGATCCTCCGCACCCGCCAACACAGCGCACGAGACCAAGTCCGCCGCCTGTTCGGGATCAGAAATGGAATCGAGATAACCGATCACCTCTTTGGGCGAGAACGCCGGAGGCGGCTGTCCCGGCGTGCCGGGTTTGGCTTGTGATACGAATGGAAACGGAAACGGCATCCCAAGTTGCACACGTTCCTTGAGCAATTCACGCACAGTCACCAGCAACGCATCAGTCTTCAACACGTTGCTCGGCGGCGTCGGCAACGGCTCGATCTGCTGCACTCGATACGGGCGATACTTCACCACCTTGCCCAGCCTCACGCGCGTGAGTCCCTGCAAGATCAGGTGCGACGTGTTGTCTTTGTGCGCCACGGACACGCGGATCAAACCCACGCCTGCGATTTCCGCCGGTGTGTCGCGGGCGGAATTTGGTTTCCGCATCGCCACGGACAACATGCGGTTGCCATGCAGTGCATCGGCCAACATCTGCCGGTAGCGCGTCTCAAAGATGTAGAGCGGCAATAACGCCTGCGGAAACAACGTCGCATTCGGCAACGTCATCACGGGCACTTCATCAGGCAGATTCATGGAGTCAATGTATGTGACAGCAGCGACAACGCAACGGGCTTAAAATTTCGTCATCTGCTCCAACTCTTTCACGCGCTGATTCACATGGGCGCGCGTGGCCTTCGTGGTGCGATTCACGCCAAACCCTTCACAGCAGAACGACGCCACCACGCTGCCGTGGATCATCGCGCGACGGATGTTTGCATCAATCGAACCCTTCGCGCTCGCCAGATAACCCATCATGCCGCCGACGAACGAATCGCCCGCGCCAGTGGGATCAACCACTGATTGCAGCGGATACGCCGGACAGATGAAGAAACCTTTCGGGCTGGAGAGAATCGAGCCGTGCGAACCTTTTTTGATGATGACGTATTTCGGCCCCATCTTGTGAATCTTCTTCAGCGCGGTGAAAACATTGTCTTCCCCGGTCAACTGATGCGCCTCGCTGTCGTTCAATACAAAGCCATCCACGCGCTTGATCAACTTCACCAAATCCGCGAGCGCGATGTTGAGCCACAAATCCATCGTGTCCGCGACGACAAACTTCGGACGCTTCATCTGATTCAATACGTGCTCCTGAAGTGCCGGCGCGATGTTGGCCAGCAACACAAACGGTGATGATTGATACGCCTTGGGCAACTCCGGCGAGAACGTCTCGAACACGCCCAGCTCCGTGAGCAGCGTGCGGCGATTGTTCATGTTCACTTCGTATTCACCCGACCAATGAAACGTCTTGCCCGGCTTGATCTGCAACCCCGCGAGGTCAATGCCGTGCTTCTTGTAAAGCTGCACATACTTCTTCGGGAAATCTTCACCAACAACGCCAACCATTTTCACCGGCCCAAAGAAGCTTGCCGCCACCGCCGCATGGCTCGCCGAGCCGCCAAGCAGCCTAGGGTTTTCCTGCGTCGGAGTTTTGATGGAATCCAGTGCCGTCGAACCAACAATCAATACGCTCATAATTCAGATGTTAATCAGGTTGTAAATCGCCCCGAACGGTAGGCAAACGCAACCGGACAGGCAAGCTTGGGTGTGACTGGAAGTGCCGCTCAGTTTTTTGACCAGTAGGAGTTCCAGAGGTTATTGGAGCGAGCGACGCGCAGGTTGAGCATGGCTTGGGCGTGGGTTTCCTTCCACCAAGCACCCGCCAGTTTGAGGCGTTGTTGGATGACGTGACGATGACCGCTTTCGATTTCTCCTGATCCGATGGGCAGATTGGCTCGCCGCGCTCCGGCGTAGTCCAGATGTTCCCGCCGTTTGTGCAGGTATTGATAGGCGGCGTTGACGGGTTGGTTCTCGGCAGTTCCGGATTCCCGATGAGATTCCAACGCGCGCAACACTGCCGTCACTTTGTTTTCCAACAGGCGTCCTTGCTGGCGTTGTCGCCAACCTTTAGGGTTCTTCGGCTTGATGACCTCGGCCGCGGCGGCCAGGTATTGGCTGACGTGGTAGAAGTCCAGCAGGTAGCCGCCTTGCGCGCCAAAGTTTTCTTGGAACTTGTCCACGATCCACGGTGCGCCATCGCCCACGCCATGCACGCGGGTCTGGTCTCCCAGTCCGGCGGATTGCGCGGTGGCTCGCCATAACCAGGACGCCGTTTCTGCACTGCCGAGTGTCGCTCCATACTGCGCCGTGGTCTGCCCGTGCTGGCGCGCACAACACAGACGCACTTCCCGCCAGAACAAACTGCGCCCCTTTCGCGCATCCGCTCCGCTGCCCGGTTGCATGACCGGGATCATGCTCCCGTCCATCTGGGTGATGATCTGCGCGGCGGGCTGGGCCGCATCTGCCGTGGCAAGTGTGGTGATGGCTTTGCCGTGGCGCAGGGTGTGTTGACGTACCGCTTCCACCGGAACTTCCACGGCGTAATGTTCCCGCACCCGGCTCACCGCCGCTCCGAAAGAAACTTCCGAGCCGAAATCCGTCAGCACACGTTGCAGCCGCAGCGAATAGCCGCGATGTTTGACCTGTGCTTCCCGACAGAAGGGACGCAGTTCCGCGCCGCCGCGTTTGATGCGCAACAACTGTTCGATCACCTCCACCGGCCCGAAGGTCGTCAGCCAGCTTACTTTTTTTTAATGTGCTTGATGGACTGGGGATGTTGCTCGCGCGCCCGCGCCAGACTGCCGGACTGTTGTTCCTGCGCCCAATCCCCCAGCAGTTCTCCACCCAGTTGCCGGACTTGTTCGATGGCTCGATCTTCGGCCTCATCGGCCGTGCAGCCAGCCGCCACCGCTTGATCCATCATGTCCGCTATCGAATGAAACCGCGCTAAAACGCGCGGTCTTCTAGCCATCCGTTGTTCCAAGGAAACTTTGTTCCCCGTTACTTGTTTGTGTTCATCGTTCATGAACCACTTCAAATATACAAAACCCCTCCAAGGATCCAGGCCTATTTCATAGGAACCTGAAAAATCCCCCCAACCACCTTTTCTTGAGCGGCACTTCCAGTCACACCCCTTTTGTTCGGGTGTGACTGAAAGTGCCGCGCACCCCTCGTTCCCGTCGGAAACGACTGCAAATTCGCGGACGACGACGAGAAAGACGACGAAAACGAACCGGTAGCTTCACCCGGTTTTAATCTCACCCGTGTGTCGGGAGCAGTGCGCCGCGAACGCGGTGCGGTTTCCGTTTTCCTTGCCGCTCCTGCGCGGCGTCCCTAAGCTGCACGTCCTTTGCATGAGTGAAATCCTGGTTATCGGCCATCGAAATCCTGACACGGACGCCATCTGTTCCGCTGTCGGCTACGCAGAATTCAAACGCCGCACCGGCATGCCCGAAGCCGTGGCCGCGCGCTGTGGTGATACGAACGACCGGATTGATTTCGTCCTGAACACGTTTGGCGTGCCAGCACCGAAGTTCGTTGCCGACGTTTCGCCCAAGGTGCGTGACGTGATGCAGACGCGCATCATGAGCGTGACGCCGGATGCGACGGCAGCGGACGCGCTCGGTCTGATGGATGAGCGAGGCATCCGCATCATGCCCGTGCTGGACGCGAGCAGACGTTGCTGCGGACTGCTCTCGCTTTTCAAACTCAGCAAATTTCTTTTCCCAACGGCAAACCGGCTCGTGGATTCGCGGCGCGTGTTGTCGTCGCTCACGAATCTGGCGCGGACGTTGAACGGCGAAATCATCGTCGCGCAAAAGCCCGATGACGAAGAAGACCTCACGCTGATGATCGGTGCGATGAGTCTCGAATCCTTCGCGCAACGGCTGGATACGTTTGATCGAGAGAAGCTCATCATCGTAGTTGGCGACCGCTGGGATATTCAAAATCTGGCGATCCGCGAAGGTGTTCGCGCATTGGTGGTGACCGGTGGGTTGACGGTTGAAGCCAAGACCCTTGATGCCGCGAAGAAAAAGAACGTGAGTCTTATCATGTCGCCGCATGACACCGCGACGACTGCCTCACTCTGCCGCGCTGCCGTGGCGGTGCGTCACGTCTTGAACGAGGAGTTTGTCTGCTTCCGGGAACACGCGCCACTCGCCGCCGTGCGTGAAGAAGCGACGAGTTCCGGCCATCAGATTTTTCCTGTGCTGGATCAGGAAGGTCAGACCGTGGGCATTCTTTCCAAGACTGACTTTCTCAAGACCGTCACGCGCAAACTCATCCTCGTGGATCACAACGAACTCTCGCAAGCCGTGCAGGGCGCGGATGAAGTCGAGATCATCGAGATCATTGACCACCACCGCATCGGCGCGCTAACAACGCATCAGCCGATTCTCTTCCGCAACGAACCCGTCGGCTCCACGAGCACGATTGTGGCGGATTGTTTCTTCCGGCATGACGTGGAATTGCCCAAGCCCATCGCGGGTCTGCTGTTGGCGGGACTGGTTTCCGACACGTTGAATCTGAGTTCGCCGACGACAACCGCGCGCGACGCGGAGATTTTGAAGAAGTTGGAGAAGATCGCCGAAGTGAACGCGCGCGAGTTCACGGAAAAACTTTTTGCCTCCGGCTCATTGCTCACACTCAAGACTGCGCCCAAAGCCATCACCACGGATTGCAAAGAATACACCGAGGGACGCGAAACATTCAGCGTGGCGCAGATCGAGGAGATCGGGTTCGATCAATTCTGGAAGCGCAAAGATGAATTGCTTGAGGCGTTGGCGAAGTATTGTGATCGCGGCAAGTATCAGTTCTCCGCGCTGCTGGTGACGGATGTGACGACGCAGAACTCACTGCTCCTTGTGGCAGGCGACGAAAACTTTGTTTCGCAGATAGATTATCCCAAGCTCGAACCGGGCATCTTCGAGCTACGCGAAGTCGTGTCGCGCAAGAAACAACTCCTGCCGTATCTGACGCATTGCCTCAAGCGGATGCGCGCGGAGGGGTGAAGGCGCAACGAGCCTCTGTTGTTTTATCACCCCATCCAACCGCAGGATTTGCATAAGCGCACTAGGCCGTAGGCAACGATGCCGCTTGCGGGAATGGTCAACACCCACGCCCATAGGATGCGTTTGACGACGTTCATCTTGAGTGCGTTTAATCCTTTGGCGCAGCCAACGCCCATGATGGAAGTGGTGATGGCGTGCGTGGTGGACACGGGCATTCCGAAATGTGCGGCAGTCATCAACACCGTTGCGCCGGTGGCTTCGGCGGCGAATCCATGGACGGGATGGAGCTTCACCATTTTGTGGCCGAGGGTTTTGATGATGCGCCAACCGCCAGCAGCGGTGCCAGCGCACATGGTCAGGGCGCACGCAATCTTGATCCAGATCGGGATGGCTTCCTTTTGGATGCACTGTTTGAAATCGGCTGCGGCTTGTTTCTCGTCTTTGGTGACGCCGTTGCCATTGAGGTGCATCAAGCCGAGGTTGTAGCAGGCGGCGGGGTGATTCAATTTCACGGCGCGTTCAAACAACTGGCGCGCGGTGGTCTCGTCTTTGGCTACGCCCTGACCTTTGAGATAGGCGACACCGAGCGCGACCATGCTGTCGGCATTGCCTTTGTCCACGCGTTCCTTCAACCATGCCGCCGCCGCTTCGGGAGCTTCGGGGATGTCTTTAAACTTTCTGGCAACGGGTGCGCCGGGTTTGATGGATGTGGCGTCGAATTTTGCGTCCGCAAGTTCCTTGAGTAGTTTGGCCGCGCGTTTCGGATCAGCTTTCACGCCTTCACCTTTTTCCAAGGCTTGAGCGTAAAAGTATTTTCCAGTCTTGTCGCTGGCGGAAGCTTTCTCGAAGTGTTTCGCAGCGGCGGAAAAGTTGCCCGCCTGTTGATCCAGCCGTCCGAGTTCCACATACGCGGATGGCACGCTGCCTACGTGTTCTGGCGAGGAGAAGAAGCTCAACGAGCCGCTGGGGGAATCAAATGTGCCGCTGACAGTCCCAGCGACTAGTGCGAGGAAGATGATGCCCATTGTTTTCTGGGCGTCGTTCGTGCCGTGGCTGAATCCCATATAGGCGGCGCTGAAGAGTTGGAGTTTGCCGAAGACGCGGTTGACTTTCATGGGTCGCCAGTTGCGCAGGAGGAAATATAGGAGGCCCATTACCAAGAAGCCGATGGTGAGACCGGCGATGGGGGAAGTGATCATGGGCACAACGACTTTCCAGAGGATGCCTTTGCCTTCCCACCAATGATCTTTGCCGGGCACGCTCCAGATAATGACACCCCAACTGTTGGCGGCGGCAAGACATGCCCCGCAAAGTCCGCCCACCAATGCGTGTGACGAACTGGACGGCAACCCGAACCACCACGTCAGTAGATTCCAGACAATCGCTCCGAGCAGCGCGCAGACAATGACCTGTGAGGTGACAAATTGCGCGTCCACCAATCCGGAGGCGATTGTCTTGGCGACGGCAGTGCCCCACATGGCACCAAGCAGGTTGGTGAAGGCAGCAAGAATTATCGCCTGGCGAGGGGAGAGAACTTTCGTTGAAACAACTGTGGCGATGGAGTTGGCCGTATCATGAAAGCCGTTGATGTATTCAAACACCAGGGCCACGAAGATGACAATCAGTATGAGGGTCATCGGTGGGTTAGGAATTTTTGAGAACGATGTGCATCATCACATTGCCGACATCGCGGGAACGATCAATGACCTTTTCCATCAGTTCGTAGATGTCGCGCAGGACGATGGCGCGGAGGGCGTCATATTTACCGCTGTAAAGATCGCGGAGCAGATCGTTCATAACCTTATCGGCCTCGCCCTCGACGTATTGGAGTTTGTCGTTGAGGGCTTTGATTTTTTCCAGATCGTCGAGAGAATCCAGTTGCTTGACCATCGCATGAACGGCGTCGGTGGCTTTCTCCATCATCTCGGCCTGTTTGGAGAAATCAATCCCCTCAATATGTTTACCAGCCATCATGAAACGTTCGGCAAGTTTCTCCGCGCTCTTGGGGATTTTGTAAAGACCACGGGCAAGGTCTTCAATATCCTCACGCTCAAGCCCCGTGACGAAGGTCTGGACGAGTTCCTCGCTGATTTGTTCGGAGATTTTCTTTTCCTTGCGGCGCGCGAGTACGAGGTCGTCGAACTTTTTGGTATCGCGTGGCGACTGCATCAATTGAATGACGAGACGGACGCTTTCGTGAGCCTCCTGAGCTGCTGCTGCGAGTAGTTCGTTGAACTTGTCACCTTTGCCGAAAAGTTTTTGTAGGGAAAACATGTGCGACAGGAATCGCCAACGCAGCGGAGAAAGTCCAACAAAAACTCCAGTGCGCCAGCAGTCGCTAACGCGATGCAACCATTAGTGCCATTTGTTTTGGAGTCAGCAACCAGTTGAGCGTGGCACAGCGGGCTGGGCGGAGACGCTCTGTGATTTCCAGTTTGGCGAAGCCGCCCTTTTTCAGATCAATAAATGCTTCGCCGTGCCCGGAGATCAATTGAGAGATGAGATGGCTTAGGTCGGGTTCGTGGCCGACGAGCAAAACATTTTCCGGGGCGGGGCGCAGCAAGTTGATCTGGCGTACGATGGCCTTGAAATCTCCGCCGGGTTTCAATTCATCCCGGAAGCTGAGGATGTTTCTCAAGTTCAGTCCAGAGGCGATGATGTCTGCCGTCTGTCTGGCGCGAAGAAACGGACTGAATAAAATCTGATCGAACGTCACATCAAGCCCTTGAATCGCATCGCAAACAAGTCGGATGCGGTCTTCGCCCTTCAATGTGAGCGGGCGCTTGGAATCATCGGGGAAACTTTTTGGATCACGTTCAACAGCGATGCCGTGACGTAGGATGAAAAGATTCATGGGCTAATCCTTGGACAACGTGAACGGCGATGTCTTGAGTTTTACCCGGGGATATTTTGTGCGGGGTTTTGGACTCTTGCCCGCCGCAAGATTGTCGGTCGTGGCCAGTTGAATGAACTCCGTCTGGCTGCGACGTGGTTCGTCATTGGCGGTGCGTGGTGCGCGGTGATAGCTGCCATCGGCAAAGAGCATCCGCGCCTTCAAATTGTCAGCGAGTGTGGTCGCAAGGATTTCTCCAATGACACGCTCGCGAACGATGCCGTCCATGATGGGGAACACGGTTTCGATGCGGCGGAAAAGATTTCTCGGCAACCAGTCTGCGCTGCCGATGAAAACTTCCGGCACGCAGCCGTTCTCAAAATAATAAATGCGAGGGTGTTCTAGGAAGCGATCCACAATGCTTCGCACGGTGATGTTTTCGCTGACGCTGCGCAATCCCGGACGCAGGCAGCAAACGCCGCGAACGATGAGTTCGATCTTCACACCCGCTTGTGATGCGCGATAAAGAGCTTCGATGAGTGTCTGATCGGCAAGTGAATTGATCTTGGCGATGATGCGCGCCGGGAGACCGTGTCGTGCGTTAGTGGTTTCGCGCTCGATCATTTCCAGCAATCGCCGGTGCAGATCAAACGGCGCGATCACGAGCTTCTTCATTCCTTGAAACTGGCAGATGCCGGTGAGCAGGTTGAAAAGATTGGTGATGTCTTCGCCGAAATCGGGGCGGCAAGTGAGCAGACCGAGGTCGGTGTAAAGTCGCGCCGTGGTAGCGTTGTAATTGCCGGTGGCGAGATGAACGTAACGGCGGATATGTTCGCGCTCGCGACGGACAACCAGAGTCGCCTTTGCGTGAATCTTGTAACCGACGAGTCCGTAAACGACGTGGACGCCATTCTCTTCAAGCCGCCGCGCCCACTGGATGTTGTTCGCTTCATCGAATCGTGCACGAAGTTCCACCACTACCGTGACCTGTTTCCCATTCTTCACCGCGTCCATCAATGCGCCGACGATGCGTTCATCGCCGCCGGTGCGATACAACGTCATCTTGATGGCCAGCACGTCGCGGTCGCGCGCGGATTCTTCGAGAAATCCCACGACGCTGTCGAAATGTTCGTAGGGATGATGCAGCAGGATGTCGCCCTCGCGGATGGCGGCAAAAATGTTCTCACGGCCGCGTAATGTTTTGGCAACAGGTGCGACGAATGACGCGTCGCGAAGTTCGGGTGAATGATCGCCCTTATAGAGTGCCAGAAGCCGGGTGACGTTCAGCGGTCCGTCAATCAGGTAAAGATCATCCGCAGTCAGCCGCAGTGTCTTGAGGAGCACATCGTAGATTTTTGCGGGACATTGCCGGTCAATCTCCAAGCGCACGGCATCGCCGCGTCGCCGGTTGTGTAATTCTGCCTCGACGGCTTTGAGCAGATTGTTCTCTTCCTCTTCATCAATATACAACTCGCTGTTGCGCGTGACGCGGAACGGCCACCAGCCGAGGATGGTTGTTCCCGGAAAAATATCTGCGAGGAAATGGCCGATCAATTGGCCGAGATAGACGTAATCGCGGCGACCATCGCGGCGGGGCAATTGGACGAGGCGCGGCAGGATGGCGGGCAATTGTACCACGGCCATGTGTTTGTGTTGTTCGCCGTTCTTCTTCATCTCCAGACGCACGATGAGATTGAGAGATTTGTTGAGCAGTTGCGGGAACGGATGCGCGGGATCAAGTGCAAGCGGCGTGAGTACGGGACGGACTTGTTGCCAGTAAAAGACCTCCAGCCATGTGAGATCGCTCTTGGTGAGTTCCTTGATCGGAAGGATGCGGATGCGATTTCCAGCGAGTGCGGGCTCCAGGTCGCTCCTCCAACAGGCGTATTGATCGGAAACCATGCGGCGTACGCGGCGGATGACGGCGCGCAAGGTTTCAGAAGATGTAAGCCCATCGAGACTGCGCTCCGCCTGGCCGCTCTCGATCTCCTGTTTCAATCCTGCGACGCGCACCTCGAAGAACTCATCGAGGTTCGAGCTGACGATGGTGAAAAACTTGAGTCGTTCGAGCAAGGGGTTGGATTCATCCAACGCTTCGTCGAGCACGCGCTGGTTAAATTCCAGCCAGCTTAACTCGCGATTGATGAAGTGTTCCGGCTTAAATTCCGATGTATTCACGACCAATAAAAACTACCGGTACGATTGTGAGCGTTACAACTGGAATCTGAAAGCAACATTCCTGTTACAACCGCGCCGTGGTTTCCAGAAGCGAGTGGATGGTTTTCTTCAATCGCTCAAAGTCCAGGGGCTTGGTGAAGAATTCGACCGCGCCTGCGACCTGCGCTGAGTAGCGAGTCACATCCGTTCCCAGTGCTGTGATCATGATGATCGGTATCTTGCGCGTGGATTCCTGCCGCTGAAGTATTTCGCAGAGCGTCAGGCCATCAAGGTCTGGAAGCAGAAGATCGGTCAGGATGACATCGGGCGAATGTTCCCACGCTTGGTTCAACGCATCGGTGCTGTTCGTGGCGGTCACGATCTTGTAATCGCAATCTTGCAACCGGTATTGAAGCAGCTCGATGAATTCCAACTCGTCGTCCACCACCAAAATACATTTTGACATGCGTTATGCTGGTGGCTTTGGCGCAAGGTGACAACGACGTTGAGGTGAAAACAAAGCGACGTTTGTGTGGCAGTGGATGGGTACGACTCGCTGGCAAAAAAAGAAGGGGCGGCCTCACGTCAGGATTGAGGCCGCCCTTGAGGGGATTACTGGGGAGAATCTAATCAGTCTTTATCGTCGCGGTCATCTCTGCCGCCGCCGATGCGTGCCTTGCTCGGCAACATCAGTACGAGCTGGCCGTCTTCAACCGTGCCGGGAACTGGAGCGAGTGTGGGGCTGTGCGCTTGGACGACCGTCAGCCATGAATTGCGACCAAAGAAGTCCGACGCGTCTATGATGCCGCTGGTTTCCCAAGTGCCAGGAACGGGCACGGCAGGCGGCTGTGTTTGACCCGATGCGATCTCAGTGCCGGGCGGATTCAACTCCGCGACGCGTTTGGCGGCGAAGTTGTTCTTGAGGTCCAAACGCCAGATGCTGCCTTCGCGACCCCGGGCGGCATACTTGGGGCGGCTGTCAGAATGACCATCCTCATTGATCATGATGAAGTCTTTGCTCGTATCCATGTTGTCGGCGGCAAAAGCGATGTCTCCGCCAGCGGCGTTCACTTCGTCCGCGTTGTAGATCATGCTGATCGTTGTTTGTCCGAGGATGTTTTGTTTATTGAAGTTCACCTCGTAGCCGCGACCGAGACGGTTGCCCGCGCCGTTGCCAGTGGTGACGAAGTAGAATTTGTTTTTGTCTTTCTTGCTCCAAGCACCGTCTTCAATACGAATGAAACCAAACGCGCCGGTCGCGTCGGTGGCGGCTTCGAGTTGTGCGTCTGTCAACAGGTCTGCGTCCGGCACTTCCACCCAGTTGCCAGTGATGCTGCCGTTGGTGTAGCCGATCTCGTTCGTGGGATAACCAGCGTCAGCGACGAATGCGTAGAGTTTGCCGGTATCGAGGCCGTTTCGGCTGAGGACGCTTGCGCTTGGAGTTTTGTCCTTCGCCCCGACATACATGTAGAGCTGGTTGTCCGGCGTGGTCGGCCCGTCTTCCATGCACATGATCACGGTGTAACCTGCGACAACTGGACGCACGAGGGAATTCTCCCAAGGGAAACGTCCGAGCTTGGGAAGCGTGTGAAGTTCGCGATCAAACACCACTGCTGCCAGACCGCCCTTGCCGTCAAATGTATCTGCGCCGCCAGATTCTTCGCCCGTGAAAAACATTGAGCGATCCAATCCGGATTCAAGATGTGAGAACGAGCCAGAGCAGAAGCGCGCGAAGGCCGGTGCTGCATTATTCGTCGTGGCCAGCGGATGAACGATGCCGGTTTCCTCGTCGTGAACCGAGTCGTAAGCCACCTCACCGGAACGGACACGGGCTTGTTGGTCGAGAATGAAGCGGGAGACGAACGCGCCGCGCAACGGCGTCTCGCCCACGTTGGGTTGGGAGACAACGCTGCGGGGAAGTTCGTGATTCATGAACAGCACGGTGTCGCCGCACTCGGTCTTGTAAGCACCAAGACCATCGGGGATGCCGACCATCTGATACGTGCGGCTGGTGTCGCTGGTGTTGGGTACTTGATCGCCCACACTGAACAAGGGTTGGATGACATAATCCGTCGAGACCGACACGACGTAGGGTTTGACTTGAGTGTATTGCTGCGCGCTGGCTGCGAGTGCGGCACTGAATACGGCTGCAAGACCAAGATGCCGAGCCATAGCACCGGTGCTTCGAGTATTGATGATGTTTGTTTTCATAGATGTTCGATTGCGATGTTTGTTTTTGTTCTCTATCCGCCTCTTGATTGAGGCGCGTGGCGACAATAGGAGGCGATGGTGACATCCGAAGGGCGGCGGCGTTACAATTTTGCATCGCCAGAATGCGATGAAATACAGCGATGTCTCGACCTCCATTTGTAACAATATGGGACTTGCATCTCGCTGTGACTTGGTTGGAATCTGGTGGTATGAAAACTAAGCACGAAACAAATCCTGAAGCCGCCAAAGCTCTCCGTCTGGCGGAGTCCAAGGTGACAATCTGTGAACGGGTCGCGACTGCGGATCAAAAGCAGTCACATGCGGCCAAGGTGAAATTCAAGAACGCCAAGAAAGCGTCGAAGCTGGCTCGCAAAAAAGCCAAACGTTCGGCCAAGCTCGCCAAGCTTGCGAAGAATAATCTGGCTACGCTCGCCAAGCATCTGAAGAAAATGAAGAAGAAGGCTCAACCTGCCAAGGCCAGCGCAGCCGCGACTTCAAAGCCAGCGAAAAGAATGAACCGTCCGACAAAGCCCACTGCCGCCGTTTCAAGTGCATCTCTCAAGTCTGCCGCTGAAGCTGCGTCCAATCCGCTTGGTGATTCCGTCGCGAGTTGATTTGCAGGACGGTTTGGGTGTAATTGATAATCTTGCTGAATGGTTAGGGCGCGTCATTCCGTGCGCGCCGGGCGTTGATTGCAAACGGACGCGTTCAGATTTACCACGACGGCGGGCAGAGGACTGACGCGCGCTACCTTCACACTGTAGTTTGTAGTTTATTGTAAGACTCAACCGACTTTAATCCCATCCGTTAGGATTCCTTCGCGCCACAAAAGTTAAACGCGCCGGCTTTCACCGGCGCGTTCGTATTCAACCCAATCAACCAACCAGTCAGACACACCTGTCTGTTACCGGAGCGCAACCAAACGCTTCCGGAAAATCATTGCTCCCATTCCAAGTAAGCCGAGTGTCAAAGAGGTCGGTTCGGGAACACTCGCCACCGTTACCATATCGAAGCGGGCTGTCCCGCTGGTGGAATAGGCGGCGGTAGTGCCAGCGAAGGAGCTCACGTAATTACCACCAGCGGCAGGATCAAAGGCTGCCAACCAACGGAATGCAAAATTCGCGTTGTTCTCGTAGACGCTGCCGGAAACGAAGAGATAATTGACTGATTGCACAAACGACTGAGATCCGCTGGAGGAAGTGTTGGCATAGAGACCCGTGCTCGAGAAAGATGTGCTGGTGTTATTGTTGACCGCGCCAAATGACGCGATTCCACCGCTCACATTATTAAACGAGACACCGTCAGAGGAGGCTTGCAATTGCCAGAAACGACTGACGGTTCCCGATTCACGGAAATCAAGAGACACGCTGACATTGGCAAACCCGACAGTGCTGACGGCTACCTGCAAACCGCGTGTTTCATTGCCCGTTCCTTGCGCTGCCCAAGTGGAAAGATTCATGCCTGAGTTGTCAGTGCTGACCGAGGCTGGATCGCCGGGGCTTCCTGTAGCGAATGTAGACGCGGCTCCGCCGACCAAGGAGACAGCACCAGACCCGATGCTCGGTGTCAGGGTGCCAGTGGTGGTAAGCGCGTCAGGCGTGATTGAATTAAAATTCCAGAGACTGATGGTCTGAGCCTGGGTGGTGACGAGACTAGCGGCCAGGACTGCTGCCGCTCCAATGATGTGTTTGCAGGATTTCATTTTGATTTAGGAATACGACGTTGTTGTTTTTGTTTTTTAAGAACTCAGACAGTGTGGGGATGCCGCGTTTCGTTTTGATGAAGCGCACGTGACAATATGGTGACAACGCAAATTACGTGTGTGCGAAATAAAACTGAAGTAACGCGTTTGTCACATCGCCGTCACCCAACTGAATTGCAACTTCGGTGGAATCTCCGAGTCGAATAAATCATCAACATGAATACCAACAAACAAATGAATGCGAACAAACAAACTAGTTACAACAGTCGCCAAGCTCGAGGAATTTTTTCCGCAATCCAATTTTACTCTGCGATCATCGCGGGCCTGATCTTGGGAAGCGCAAACGCGTCTGCGATCACCAACGTGGATTTGTCCACATACGTCCGGATCGGCCGCTACAGTTTGCCCGAACCGACGCGCACGACGCCTCCGAACAGCACTAATCTTTTGTGTCAAGAAGCCTCCGGCGTGGCCTATAACTGGGATACGGACACTTTGTTCATCGTTGGTGACGGTGGTCGCTCGGTCACTCAGGTATCCAAGACGGGTGCGTTGATTGATACTATGACGCTTGCCTTGGGCAGCAGTCCGCAGGGCACGGATTTCTATGACACCGAAGGCATCGCCTATATCGGTGGTGGCCAGTTTGTTTTCAGCGAAGAACGTGACAGACAGCTCGTCAAGTTCACGTATGCCGCTGGCACGGTGCTATCGCGGGCCAATGCCCAGACCGTGGATATCGGCACATTTTCGCCCAACACAGGCACTGAGGGAATGTCGTATGATCCACTGACTGGCGAATTCATCTGCGTCAAGGAAGTCACTCCGATCGGTGTTTTCCAGACCGCCGTTGATTTCAGCGCCGGAACCGCGAGTAACGGTTCGCCCACAGCGGAAAACTCCACCAATTTGTTCGATCCGGCTTTGCTCGGCGTAACTGATCTGGCTGACGTGTTTGCTTTGTCAAACATCCCCGGTTTGACCAACCAACCCCAAGCTAGCCACCTCATCTTGATCAGTCAGGAAAACGCGCGAGTCCTGAATGTGGATCGTTCGGGCAATATCCACAGCACGCTGCAAATCGTCGCCGATTTCGGCAGCACCATCACCGCGCCCGACCAGCAGCATGAAGGTCTCACGATGGATACTAATGGCATTCTCTACGTGGTGAATGAAAACGGCGGCGGCAACATTGATTATCCTGAACTTTGGGTTTATGCGCCTTCAGCACTGCCGAATCAACCACCCACGGCCTTGCTCCTCACCAATACGGTCAATTCTATCGCGGAAAACACTAGCACTGCTGCCGCGATCAAAGTCGCTGATCTCTTTGTCGTGGATGAAGGTTTGGGGACAAATCTTCTCACCGTAAGCGGCCCGGACGCTGCGTCCTTTCAGATCACCGGCACGGCTCTTCAAATCAAGCCGGGCACAGTACTCGATTTTGAAACCAAAACTAACTACACGGTCACCATCAACGTGGACGACGTCACAGTCGGCACCGCGCCGGATGCTACGAACACCTTCACACTCGCGGTGACCGATGTGGTCAATGAAACGCCAGCGAGTTCAGTCAACGGCTTGATCGTTTCAGAAGTTGCCCCATGGTCGAGCGGCAATAGCCCGATCGGCGGGGACTGGTTTGAAGTCTCCAATACTAGTACCAATACATTAAACCTTACAGGCTGGAAGATGGACGATAGTTCAGCCACACTGGGCTCAGCCGTAGCTTTAAACGGTGTCACCAACATCGCTCCGGGTG
This sequence comes from Akkermansia muciniphila, assembly GCA_945882065.1. Lineage (GTDB taxonomy): Bacteria > Verrucomicrobiota > Verrucomicrobiia > Limisphaerales > JADLHS01 > JADLHS01. Next base: position 10,743 of record CAMCWI010000007.1, on the reverse strand, counting down.
AATCGGTTATTTTCATCGAGACCGCTAATCTCACCGCGACCAAGGCGACGTTCTTGAACACATGGTTTGGGGCGAACTCACCAACCAACCTCCAGGTCGGAAGCTACACGGGCTCAGGAATCGGTTTGGGTACAGGCGGTGATGGTGTTTGCCTCTTCGACACCAACGGCACTATTCAGGCGCGCGTGGTTTTTGGCGCAGCATCACCGGGACCTCGATTTGCGACCTTCGACAATGCGGCAGGCATCAATGGAACAAACTCGAACCTCACCCGCCTGAGCGTGCCTCGCGTTTATGGCGCGTTTATCGCCGTCAACGACTACAACGAAATCGGCTCCCCCGGCAGCATCGGCGGGCTGATCATTTCCGAAGTGACGCCGTGGTCCAGCGGCAACAGCCCCGTGGCCGCCGACTGGTTCGAAGTCATCAACACCTCGGCGAACTCGATTGATATCACGGGCTGGAAAATTGACGACGACAGCAAATCGTTTGCTTCAGCAGGACCCTTGCTTGGCGTAACCAACATCGCTCCCGGCGAAGCGGTAGTTTTCATAGATACCGCGGCACTGGCCACCAAATCACCACTGTTCCTTTCAAACTGGTTCGGGGTGAATCCCCCTGCTGGCCTCCAGATCGGCAGTTACACCGGAGCTGGTGGTCTGAGCACGGGCGGCGATCAGGTCAATCTGTTTGACAGCACAGGAAAGCTTCGCGCCAGCGTTGCTTTTGGGAGTTCGCCAACCATCACGCCGCTTGGAACTTTTGACAATTCATTCGGACTCAATGACGCCACCATCTTGCAACTCAGCTCGGTCGATGTTCACAGCGCCTTTGTTGCCGTGAACAGCACGAATGAGATCGGCTCCCCCGGCACAGGCGGTAAGATCGTCATCTCAGAAATCGCTCCTTGGTCCAGTGGAAATAGTCCAGTTGGTGGAGATTGGTTCGAGCTATCGAATACGGGGGCGACACCGATAGACATCACAAGTTGGAAGATGGACGACAGCTCGCAATCGCCAGCAGGAGCAGTGGCACTCAACGGGATCACCAACATCGCTCCGGGCGAATCTGTGATATTCATCGAATTCACAAACCAAGTTAATGCCCAAACGGTTTTCCGGTCGAATTGGTTTGGCGCAACGCCGCCAGCCGGACTGCAGATCGGCAACTACACGGGTTCGGGCGTCGGCTTGGGGACTGGCGGAGATGCGGTGAACATCTACAGCAGCAACAACGTTCTCATGGCCAGCGTTTCGTTCGGAGCCTCGCCGACGGGGCCATACGCAACATTTGACAACGCGGCGGGACGCAACAACACGAATGTCACAACGTTAAGCGCGGTTGGAATCAACGGAGCATTTGTCGCCGTCAACGCCGCCGGTGAAATCGGTTCGCCAGGTATCATGACAGTGCCCGGCTTAACGCTTACTCGCTCTGGCAGCAATGCATTGCTTCGCTGGACCGTTGAAGCAACTGGATTTCGGCTCGAAGAAACGTCTACTGTAGGGAATCCAGCAAGTTGGACATACGCGACACAAAGCGTGGTGTTAACCAACGGTCAACTCGCGGTGACGGTGCCGATGACGAATGATTATCGGTTCTACCGGCTGCGAAAGTAACGCTCTGGCCTGATCGTGGATGGCATCGTGGCGACCCCACGGTGCCATCTGTTGGATTGCGCAGAGTTGGATGCCTTGTTTTGCGGGATTGAGCGATCCGCCGCCAAGTCCCAAGTCAGATACGGCAGCACTATCAATCGGTCATTGGGTCAGCCGCGTAACACAAGCCTTTCGTCCGCGCCAGTCTCTGTCAACTGCCGCGCCGCCGTATCCACCCCGAGCGGCAGACCGGGTTGCCTTTGGATACTCGCGGGAATATCCGTAGCCGCCGGGGCTTCTTCACCGCGATAGAGCGTGATGGAAACGTTCTCGTTGCGTCGGATGCACTCTTTGATTGCGTCTGCGTTCTTTTCGCAGTTCAACAGCGTTTTCCACGAGTAGATATGTTTGGGTTTGTGGAAATCACTGTTTGCCAGAAACGGCAGCCGACGCTGGCTAACTGGCGTGAAGAGATTATTCCGGTTCGCAATCTCCCAAGCGTCAATCACCGGGGCGAACTTTTCCTGGTTTTCCCAGAGGTATAGCGTCTCCTTTGCGAACTCAGATTTCATCAGGTGCGGATGCGCTGCCACGGCCAGTCCACCTTGCGAATGGATGCGGGTAATCGTCTCCAGCAGATCCAAGCGCGGGCTGATGGGCATTTCGAGGTCGATTCCCAGCAGGTGTGCGGAAGATTTTTTTGTCGGGCCGTCTTTGTTGAATTCTAGTCCTGTCATCACCAACATTCCGTACCGACGCCACGCGCGCTTCGCTTCGCGCGCGATCACTTCAAAGTATTCCTCGATCTGGTCGTAGCTCAACGTCAAAGGTGTCAGCCTTGCCAGCTTTCCGATCAACCGGCGTGTATCCGTCCAGTGATCCGTGATGCAGATGCAATCGAAACCCCGCACACCGTAGAAGTCCACAACTTCAGATACGGTCAATCTGCCGTCGGAATAATTCGTGTGGACATGGAAGTCGCAGAGCAGCGAGCCGGTCTTGTTGCGAGCGATCTGAGCGCGCATGGCCATCGTAAGTATCCCGGATTGTTCCGGAATAAAGGTTCTGCCGCCGTTGATAGTCGTGGGGAGTGCGGGGAATTTTTCTGGGCGCGATACTTTGTTGGCGACATCACATTCATCCAGCACGAGCTGGGCGATTCGACTCGTGGCGTCCGGACGGCTTACTTTTTCCAACTGATTGCGCCACTGTGTCCAGAGTTCGCCGCCATCTTCGGCGAGGCGTTCCACCCAACTGGCGACTTCCTTATCGCCGTCGGCCACTGCGCCGATGTTCGAGTCGAGGATGATGTTGGCGTTGCCCTCCTCCTGGCCGGGGATGACTTGATTGATGATCATCGGGCACTTTGCCGCGATGGCTTCCTGCACAGATGCGCCACCTGCCTTGCCGATGACAACGTGGCTGCGCATGAGGAGTTGCGGCATCTGGTTTGTCCAGCCGAGCAGATGCAGTCGTCCATCATTCTCCTGCGCCCGCCGTGCGAGTTTTTCTTTAAGGTCGGAATAACGCCCTACTGAGACGGTGAGTTCGACGTTGGGGATTTCCAGCAAGCGGTCAATGGCCTTGCCACATTTCTTTTTGCCGGTGTTGATGGCATAAAGCACACGCAGTGGCGTGCCGAGCGACGGTCGTTTGGGTAAATCCTTCTGAGGCACGGCGAACATCGGACTGACCGGGAAGCCGAGTGCGGCAATCGAGTTTTTCTCGACGCCATTCTCCCTCAAGATTTCCGCCGTCTCTTCGTCACAGACCACGAAGCGGTCGCTCCCGGCCCGATACCAAAGGGAGTTCACTGCACGCGCATCCGTGATGATGGTGACGAAACGGAAGGGGCGTTCGCAGTGATCGCGATACAGAGACTCGATCAATTGCCCGTATGCTGGATAGGTGCTGACGACGCAATCGGGCTGTGTCTCCTCGATGAGTTGCGCGAGATTTTTCTGCAAACCTGCGAGACCGCGACCGTCCGTCAGCCACGGCGAGCGATCCGCGAGCTTGAAGAATCCCGCCCAGAGTTGTGGGGCGTAACGCACCGCGCCGAGGTAGGCTTTCTTGGCGATGGAGTTGAGCTTTTTATAGCTGCGTTCGTAGAGATCGGCGACGGTGACTTCCACTTCCGGCGAAGTTTGCTCCAACGCTTCCTGCACATTGCGTGCAGCGGCGTTGTGGCCGTCCCCGAACCCGGCGGTAAGAATGAGTATTTTTTTCACGCGTTGTGGTGAACAACATTGGGAGACGACGTTACGGATTCGTGGCGAGCAAGTGACTAATCGAAAACAAATCCATCCCGGCTGTTGCCGTCGTGTTAGATTCGGCTCGTCACAAAATTCAAGAAAGTGACCCGCCCGTCACGGCGTTGACACAAGAGCATGCAATACTACGCGTGTGAAATTAAACACAGACACGCTCGAACCGGTGCGGTTGGTGGTCAATTCAACCCTGCAATACACGACGCGTCTTGCGAAGAGCCTTGATGAGGTTCACGCCGCGCAAGAATTACGTTTTCAAATCTTTAACCTCGAACTGAACGAGGGTCTCGAAAAATCCTATGCCACAGGTCGTGATGAAGACGCGTTTGATTCTGTTTGCGAACATCTACTGGTCGAACATATGCCCTCGGCCACGATCGTCGGCACTTATCGGATGCAGACAGGCAACACTGCCGTGACGCTCGGTTATTACTCGGCGCAGGAATTCGAGTTTGAAGTTTTTGAACCGTATCGCTCCGAGATGATCGAACTCGGTCGTGCCTGCGTTCATCCACAACATCGGAATCTCGTCGTCCTAGGTCTTTTGTGGAAGGGCGTGATTGATTTTGCGAGGCAACGCAGCGCGCGCTATCTCATCGGTTGCAGTTCAATGACCACGCAGGACCCCGCTGTCGGTGCATCGGCTTACGCCGACATGTGTCGGAAACATCTCGCACCGATCGCCTGGCGCACACGTCCTCTGGCGTCGCATGATTGCCCACTGACCCAGCTATCCGCCGAGCCGGTCAAAATCCCAAAACTCCTCCGCGCCTATCTGAGTCTTGGCGCAACAATCTGCGGTCCTCCCGCTCTGGATCGGCAATTCAAGACGATTGATTATCTGACGCTACTCGATCTGGAAACCATGTCTCCGCTCGCCCGCCAGAAACTCTTTGGTTATTAACAATAAAATAATAAACATCCGGCTTCCCGTTTCATCCGTCGTGTGGCTGCCGAGGGATGAATCAAAGTAAGCGGGGGAATCGTTGCCGATTCCCCCGCTTCTGTTAGTAACTACCGACTTAGTATTGGTTCACGCGGAAGAATTTCTCTCCCGTAGCCGGAACACTCACAGTGATGTTGCCGCCTGTGCCGACTTGCGCCGCGCCTTCATTACCCCAAACGACTGTGGCGTTGAGCAACGTGGTGGATTCCAACTGGGAGCTGTAACCGGTCATCGAATAGCAGGCGGCTAAGGTTTCGAGCTGAGTTCCAGTCCTTTGCGGGCCAGTGCGGAGGTGGAATCGAGTTTCAAAGCCTTCACAAAGCTGGTCTTTGCGCGGAATTTGTCCCCGAAGTTCAGATAGGTGATGCCCATGTTCAAATGGGCTTCGAATTGGCTCGGATTCAATTGTAGCGCTTTTTCAAAGCAACGAATGGCCTCCTGGAAATTTTTTCTTTCACCGTGCAGAATTCCTAGGCCATTCAGTGCGCGAATGTTCTCACGAGACATGGCAAGCACTGCATTGAATTCCGAAAAAGCCTTTTCCTTGTTACCGCTGTGATAGTGGAGGTCGGCTATGTACGCCCGTGCGTCGGCATCTGTCGGCTTGATTCTGGATTCGATCGTCGCCGCCTGTCGTTGCCATGCGGCTGCCAGCGCGTCGTCTGCCATCAATGCGCTATCTATCGGGTATTTCCTGCAATAGTCATCAAGCAAGGCCTGATAACGCTGTCTTTGTGCATCGGTCGCTCGGTTCAAACTGACCATGTCAGCGAATGGTGTCTGCAACGACAGGGCGAACTCCGCATAGGAAAGTTGTTGATCCACATCGTTGCGCATTGTGTCCACGAGACGCTGAGTTGGAACTGAGATTTCTCGTTGAGACTGGAGACGTTGAGATATGGATGCGTCGTTGCGATAGAGCGCGAGCTGAGAAGAAAACTCCAGGATTGGGCGATCATCTGTGTTCAGCGGCCCAGAGACTGAAAGCTTGGGCAGATTTTCAGTTACGATGAGGCGATAGAGCAAGGCCGGATCGGTCAGGCGAAAATTGTGCGCCTTGCGAAGCGATTCAGTTTTCTGACGAGCTACTCCGACATTAAGACCGACGGTATTGTCTGCAAAACCGACAAGCAAAAAATCCGCACCAGTCTGGCCCGGATGCGTCGCCATCATTTTTGCTCCCGGAAAGACCTTTTCAAAGGTGCGTGTCACAAGTGTGAACGATTCCCAATCAATTTCGTAAGTGTGGATGAACTGCACATAAATGCCGCCGGGACGAAGCCTGCCTTTGACTGTTCGGAAAAACTCTTCCGTGAACAAGGACGACATTCCAGCCATCCAGGGATTCGATGGCTCGGCGATCACGACATCGTAGGTGCGATCCGTCAGAGTCAGATGGGCACGTCCATCTTGAAGGATCAGATCGGTTCTAGGATCTTCGATCACGCGGTTATTTTCATTCGTGAAGAAACTGCTGCCTGCCAGGACTTGATCTCCGATTTCGAGAATGTCGAGACGTTTGACTGTGGGGTAATGGAGCACTTCTGCTCCTGTAATTCCGCTGGCCAGTCCCACCACCATCACGAATTCAGGGTTGGGATGAAATAGCATGGGCACTTGCGCCAGCAACACCTGGGTTTTCATATCCACGCCGTTTGAGGCGTCGAACTTGCCACTGTTTGCCATTGAAATGACATTGTTTCCATAGACATCTGGAGATTTCAGCACGGTGGTGAATCCGCCTACGCCTTCGCCGTAGTAGAGCAACTCCTGTTTGGTGTGCATCTCGACTTGATCAAGGATGCGACTTCCTCGAAGTGCCGCCTCCCACCAACCATGTCGAAGGATGGGAACAACGAATTGATCAAGCCGGTGATACTTGCTGCTGGAAAGGTGCAGGTGATTCCAGCGCGGCATCACCAAGCAGGCAAGCAAGCCCGCGAAAACAAGAGCCGCGAGACTCCACCGGTGACGACGGGGCAGGGAAACACAACAGGCAATTCCAATGAGTGCTGACAGCAATTGCACCGCGACGACAATCGCCAATCCTTTTTCCTTTCCAACAAACGGGATGATTAAAAAACCGGCGGCAATCGAACCTGCAACACAGCCCACAGTGTTCACGAGATAGCCAATGCCTAGCGATCTTCCGATGGTTGCCGTTGAAGATGTGATCAGTCTCGCGACCAGCGGAAACGCGGCGCCCAAACACATCGTCGGAATCAACATCACGGCGAACAACGCCATGCCCTTCATTGCCTGCTGCATTACGAAGGAATCCCGATACGTGAACAGCAGTTTAGCAAAAAAGAACTGGCTGCCCCCAAGAAAGTGACTGCAAAGCAATACGCTGATCGCCGCAACAATCTGCATCAGCAACAGAACCCACTCAGGTCGGGAAACCTTGTCGGCGATCCGGCCAAAGATCACGCTGCCAATCGCAAGGCCGGTGATGAATGTGACGAGAACAACGGTGAATGAATAAGTGGTTGGCCCAACGATCAGGCTGAGCAGTTTCGTCCAGATGACTTCATAGGCCATGGAACAAAAGCCCGAAACCATGACGATCATCAGGAACACATAAAGGTTTGGCGTGGAAGCCATCGGCTGGGGGTGAGCCGGGAGAATTTTTTGGGTCGGCTTGGAAGTGCCCGGCAAATTTGACGCGCGCGCGGGTTTTGAAAGCGAGGGCAAAAGACACGCCAGCCCAATGCACCCGTTGATGGCGACAGCGAGCCAGAGCGTTCCTGTCATGCCGTATTTTGGAAGCCAAATCATCCCCGTAAGAAAAGCGCCGGCAGCCGCGCCAAAAGTATTGATCCCATACAACAACCCTGTTCGCGTACCGACAAGATGGAGAGATGTGATGCTGTATCGGCAAAGCAATGGCAAGGTCGCGCCCATGAACACGGTTGGCACAATCAACACCAAGCCGCAGAACACACAGGTGATGGAGTTGAAAACCAGCCAGTCGCCTTGGTGCTGTGAATACACCCAGGCATAAAGTCCATCCATGGATTTCAATAACACTGGAATAATGAGAGCGAAGACGCCAATTCCAATCTCCAGCCAGCCGTAAGCTTTGACCAACCGATTTGGCGACGGCGCACGATCCACCCATCGCGACGCGAGATAACTGCCCAAGCCCAAACCGCCCATGAACACGGCGAGCACGATTGAAATCGCAAACGGTGCTCCACCGATGACTTTTTCAATCATCCGCACCCAAAGAATTTGATAAGTAAGTCCCGTGATCCCGGAAAAGAAGAAGAATAATAAGATCAGGAAAAAATGAGGGAGTTTCTCTTTGCCGTTATGTGTTTTCATCGCTGATGGTTCGCCCGGATTAAATCAGATCGTGGCTATCGTTGTAAAATCCCGATTGGTCCAAATTCAACGGCATCAAGCAAAACCATCAGCCAGAATCGTTGACCATCTGAATGGAAAAGAAAGCGGGGGAATCGTTGCCGATTCCCCCGCCTCTGTTAGGTCCAAGTGAACTTAGTTCCGACTCACCCGGAAGTATTTGTTTCCAGCAGCAGGAACGCTGACGGTGGTGAAATCACCCGCTCCAACCAGTGCTGCGCCTTCATTACCCCAAACGACAGGAGCATTGAGAGACGTGGTGGATTCGAGCTGATATGTTTTGCCCGGCAAGCCGAGCCATGTGATTTCGACGTTGCCGCCGACTTGTTGGATGGTCAGTTCAGGAACGGATACCTCGAGGTAACCTTCCGTGGACAAACCGGACCAGCAATCCGCCCAGCTATCGTTCGGCTTGAACGCGCCGCGATAAGAGGTGGCCGTAGGCGCACCAGCGAGGACGTTGGTGAGAGCCGGACTACCTGCTTGAGGACGAGGATCAAGAGCAGCCAAGTCGTTGGTGTAGCTGATTCCGCCGAGGACGGCCGCACCGACGTTGTTACCACGGGCGATGTCGTTGATGAATGTGAGGCCGTTGGCGTTGCCAGCGGTGGTGTTGTCCCAGACGTTGTTCAGCGCATTGGCGAACAGCGTGTTGGTCCAGTGATACAAGCCGTCGGTGTCGAGCAACAAACCGTTGTTGAACTCAGCGATGACGGAGTTGATCACGTTGGGAGCTGCTTCGTCGCGGGCGTTCCAGCCGCTGCCGCCGCCGAACAACGTGTTCGTCTTGCCGCGACCGATGAGGGTCACGTTATACGCGGCCCATTGGCTGAACGGAAGCGCATCACCCACGATGCCTTGGTTGAGATCGCCGTCGGACTCGATGCCGCGGCTGTCGCTTGAACCCTGCCACGTCGGCTTGATCGCAAACCAGAACTGGTTCGTGCCGCGATAGCCCTGGTCGGTGTCGAAGTCGTCGTCTTCATTGAACGCACCGATCAAGTGATGGGTGTTGACTGTGCCGCCCCACCATTCGAAGCCGTCATCCGAGCTGGCCATGACTTCAACGTAGGAGATGTCTGTGCCGCTGCCCACGCCGCCCATCGTCAAACCATTGAGTTCCTTGGCCGGAGCAAAGGTGTTACCCGAATGGCGGATCGAGACGTAGCGCAACGCACCGGAGCTGTCGAGGTCGTTCGTGCCGCCGAAGATGTGTTCCACTTCGGGGTTCGGAACTGTCGCGACGCCTTCATACACGTCGAACTTGGGCGAGGCCGCCTGTCCGACAGAGTATTGAGCGGAGTTGATCTGGGCATTGCCCATGATGACGACGCCACCCCATTTGCCGGTGACTGTCGGGGGAATGTCGTTCGGGTTGTTCACGTCGTCGCCTTCCATCGTGAAGATGATCGGGTTGACGACCGTACCCGTGGCGTAAAGCTGGCCACCGCGTGTGACCCACAGACCGGAGACGATGTTGGCCAGACCGGCACGACCTGTCACAGAAGCGTTCGTTCCGCCTTTGATCACTGTGCCGGGTTCGATCACCAGCACCGCGTTCGTCTGCACATACACCATCGTGTTAAGGAGATATTCATTGGTTGCATACCACGTCACCGCGGTATTGTTCGTAATGTCACCGGTTATGGTGACCAAGGCAGCTTTCGCTGCTGAAGCCGAGAGCAATCCGGCTGCAGCGATCTGCATAATGGTTCGATTTTTTTTCATGAGTTTCTACGTTTTTTCGGGTTTCTGGATCAATGCAAACAGCGTTTGGAACGCTTTTTTGCGTTAAGGCAGCGACAACTGCCTATCTTGAGCCACTGTTTTAAACGAGGCGTGTGAACAACAAAGGTCGGCAATGTTACGATTCGGTAACAGCCACGCTCGGTTGCATCCATGTGGGACGACTGCTGAAGGTCACAGAATTCTCACCGAATTGTAACCTTCGCAAACTTGACGATGAATGAGGACTTGAAACCATCTCCCTGCTAAGAAAACACTGATTTAATTTTCTGGTTTTGAATTTACAAGGAGACGTGGTGGTGGGTTGGTTTCGTAAAATTGGAGGCCTGAGACCCACCAGGCGAGTTTTTCTCAAGCCGAGTTTGCCGATAAGAAGAAGATCACCCGCCGAGAGAAGTTCCTCGGGCGCATTGGAGGAAGTCATTCCTTGGACGCAACTACTGGCGGTCACCGAACCGTTCTATCCCAAAGGCGAACGCGGACGTTCACCCGTCGGGTTGGAGCGGATGCTGCGGGTGTATTTCCTCCAGCAATGGTATGGCCTGGCCGACGAAGCTCTCGAAGACGCGCTCTACGACAGCTAGGCCCTGCGCGAGTTTGCCCGCATTGACTTGAGTGCCGAAGGCGTGCCCGACGCCACCACGCTGTTGAAATTCCGCCGGTTGCTTGAAACGCACGATCTGTGCAAAGGCTTCTTCACCGCCATCAATGCCGACCTGACCGCGCGTGGCTTGTTGCTGCGTGAAGGGACTTTGGTAGACGCCACGCTGATCGCCGCACCGCCCTCCACCAAGAATGCAAAGAAGGAGCGCGACCT